>NZ_JBEYYR010000007.1:0-304711 GCF_040645635.1 Streptomyces sp. NPDC046727 | reverse complement strand
AGCGTGAGGGAAACGCCCGGTTACATACCGAACCCGGAAGCTAAGCCTCACAGCGCCGATGGTACTGCAGGGGGGACCCTGTGGGAGAGTAGGACACCGCCGAACAAATATTGAGAAAACCCCCGCATCGAAAGATGCGGGGGTTTTCTGCGTTCAGGGCGCTCGCCACGACGAGCCGGCCCAGCTGGTGCGTGGCCAGGACCGACTTGATCACCGGTGCGTCTGCCGCGCGGGCACTGGCCCCAAAATAGGGCGTGCCACGGACAACGCCTGGTCTACGGTGGCCACATGACCGTTCTGACCAGGAGCGACTACGTCGTTCGCGCCATACGTCCCGACGACTGGGAGCGGGTGAAGCGGCTGCGGCTGGACGCGCTGCGGGATCCGGTCGCCCACCTCGCCTTCCTGGAGAACTACGAGGAGGCGGCGGCCCGGCCGGACGCGTTCTGGCAGGACCGGGCCGTCGGCTCGGGCGAGGGATCGACGACGGCCCTCCAGTTCATCGCCGAGGCGCCCGACGGGACGTGGGCCGGTTCGGTCACCGTGCTCGTCGAGGAGGCCGGGACGCAGGACTGGGCCGGGTATCCGGTCGACCGGCGGCAAGGGCACATGGTCGGGGTGTTCGTACGGCCCGAGCACCGGGGGAACGGGCTGGTCGAGGCGCTGTTCGAAGCCGGTGTGGCGTGGGCGTGGGAGCGGGGGGCCGAGCGGGTACGGCTGTTCGTCCACGCGGAGAACACGCGGGCGCAGGCGGCGTACCGGAAGATCGGCTTCGGGCCGAGCGGGCTGACGGTGTCCTTCTCGAAGAACGAGGCGGAGGACGAGTTGGAGTTCGTTCTGGAGCGGCAGTCCTAGACCGGGAGTTCCTGGTGGGGCCAGCGGGAGCGGGCCTGTTCGCGGGAGCGGAGGAGGGCGAGCGTCGGCAGGCCCTGGTCGGCTCCGGTGGCGAGCAGGGACGGTAGCTCGGGGAACGGGGCCACGGCCGCGATGTCGTCCAGGACCAGGGTGAGTGGTGGGTCGAGCCGACCGGAGGATGACCGTTCGGCCATGCGCCGGCCGCGCTCGACCACGCTGGAGACGAGGGCCGTCAGGAGCGGCATGGCGCCCGGGTCGCTCCTCGGATCCTCGATGGATTCACCGACCACATAAAGCGTGCCCCCTTCGTCTACGAAGGAATCCAAGGCGAGCGCATCAGTTCGGTTTGGGGTGCAGGCCTCGCGGATGTTGACCGTGGAGAGCGCGGCCAGGGCGCGGCTGGTCAGCTCGTGCGCCATGTCGCGGCGTTCGGGGTGCGCGGTGAGGGCGGCTTCCAGCTCGCCCGCGGCGCCGGGGGCGGCCTTGGGGTGGGTACGGAGGGTACGGACGGCGTCCTGCACCTGGGTGCCCTGGGACCAGCGGTGGACGTGCCGGACGGTGCGGTTCTCCAGGGCGGCGGCGTGCAGGTAGCTCCGCAGGAGGGTGGTCGCGGTGTCCGCCAAGGCCTGGTCGATCCTGGCGGTGGGGCGTACGGGGGCGAGCAGGGCTGTCGCCCGGTGCAGGGCCGTTTGTCTGTCCTCGCAGCCGGTGGTGGGGGACCAGTGGAGGCGGGCCGGGGTGTCGCAGAGGTGGGTGGGGTCGTAGAGGAGGGTGGGGCCGAGTTTGGCCCTGGCGTCCTTTGTCTCCGACCAGAGGGTGGGGTTGGAGGTGACGATGATCGTGGGGCCGGGGGCGGCTTGGATGGCCCGGGCTGCGGTGACCTGGCGGGTTGCGGGGGGTGCGTAGTGCATCGCGCCTTCGGTGCGGTGTGTTTCCCACCCGGAGAAGTCGCCCGATTCCCGCGGCACAGGCTCACTGCGAGGCGCGGGGACCTCGGGGTGGGGGGTGGAGGCGGCGACGGAGGCGGGGGCGCCGCCGGCTGTGGGCGTTCCGGCTGTGGCAGCGGCTCCGGCTGTGGGTGCGGGTGCCGCGGTTTCGGGTGCAGGGCTCTTGGCCATGGGCCCGATGACTGCCGGGCCGCCAGCCACTGGCCCGCCCACCGCGGTCCCGCCGCCCGCATAGGTGCCGGTCGCAGGCCCGACCGTTGCCGGCCCGCCCATCGCAGGCCCGCCACCCGCAAGCCCACCGGTCACAGGGTCGCCCGCCGCAGGCCGGCCGCCCGCAGCCCCGCCCGCCGTTGCCCCAGCGACCGTCGGCCCGGTGGCCGTCGGCCCCGTTGCTCTCGTCTCTGCCCTTCTGGCCTTGGTTGCTCGCCAGCGGGCCACCGTGCCCAGCACGAAGAGCGTCAGGACGAGGAGGATCATCAGTTGGCCGATGAACAGGCCCCAGAACAGGCCCCAGCCGGAGAGTTGGGTCGGTGGGGTGTTCGGCCAGGCGCCGGTGATGTCGTGTGGTCGGGCGATGAGGTGGCGCATGGCCAGGGGGGTGCGCGTGAAGGTGACGCCGTGGGGCCAGGCGCCCTGGGCGAACCAGGCCGCCAGGCCCGTGGCCGTCCACACCAGCACGGTCATGCCGAGGAGGAACGCGAGCATGCCGATGAGCAGGCCGTCGGGGATGCCGCCCTGGCCCTCCCGGCGGTTGTCGCGGCGGTCGTCCGGTGTCACCTTGTCCTCCCCGTTCTGCCCCGCGTCCCCTTACGCCACCGTCGACTCGGAGTCGCCCAGGTGCTGCTCCACGAAGGCGGCGGCCCGGCGCTCGGCCTCCAGTTCGGCCGCGTGCAGGGGGTCGTCCGCCGTGAGGTCGCTGGAGGACTCGGTCATCGCGCGGTCGGTGAAGACCAGGGGCCGTTCCGTCTCGGTGACCAGGTGTTTGACGACCTGGACGTTGCCGTTGACGTCCCAGACGGCGATGCCGGGGGTGAGGGTGGGGATGATCTCCACCGCCCAGCGGGGGAGGCCCAGGACGCGGCCGGTCGCCCGCGCCTCGTCGGCTTTCTGGGCGTAGATCGTCCTCGTCGACGCCATCTTCAGGATGGCCGCGGCTTCCTTTGCCGCCGCGCCGTCGACGACGTCCGACAGGTGGTGGACGACCGCCACGAAGGAGAGACCGAGCCGGCGGCCGAACTTCAGCAGGCGCTGGAACAGCTGGGCCACGAACGGACTGTTGATGATGTGCCAGGCCTCCTCGACCAGGAAGATGCGCTTCTTCCGGTCGGGGCGGATCCAGGTGTGCTCCAGCCACACGCCGACGATCGCCATGAGGATCGGCATGGCGATGGAGTTGCGGTCGATGTGGGACAGGTCGAAGACGATGAGAGGGGCGTCGAGGTCGATGCCGACCGTGGTCGGGCCGTCGAACATGCCGCGGAGGTCACCGTCGACCAGGCGGTCCAGGACGAGGGCGACGTCCAGGCCCCAGGCCCGTACGTCGTCTATGGCGACGTTCATCGCCTCCGCCGACTCCGGCTCGGGGTGCCGTAGCTGCTCCACGATGTCGGTCAGGACCGGCTGGCGGTCGACGATCGTCTCGTTGACGTAGGAGTGGGCGACCTTGAGGGCGAAGCCGGAACGTTCGTCCAGGCCGTGACCCATCGCGACCTCGATGATCGTGCGGAGCAGCGCGAGCTGGCCCGTCGTCGTGATCGCGGGGTCCAGGGGGTTCAGGCGGATGCCGTGGTCCAGGGCGGCCGTCGGGTCCAGCCGGATGGGTGTTATCCCCAGCTCCTGCGCGATCAGGTTCCACTCGCCCACCCCGTCCTCGCCCTGCGCGTCCAGGACGACGACCTGGCGGTCCCTGAACCGCAGCTGGCGCAGGACGTACGTCTTCTCCAGCGCCGACTTGCCGTTGCCGGACTCGCCCAGGACCAGCCAGTGCGGGGCCGGCAGCTGCTGGCCGTACAGCTGGAAGGGGTCGTAGATGTAGCCCTTCCCGGAGTACACCTCGCGGCCGATGATGACGCCGGAGTCGCCGAGGCCGGGCGCGGCGGTCGGCAGGTAGACCGCCTGGGCCTGGCCCGTGGACGTGCGGACCGGCAGGCGGGTCGTCTCGACCTTGCCGAAGAGAAAGGACGTGAAGGCGTCGGTGAGGACGGACAGCGGGTCCCGCATCGGTGAATCAGCCCCTACCTTCGGATGCCGGTGGCGAAGGGAAGTGTGTTCACGAAGGCGCGGTGGTGCTCTCGGTCGCACCACTCCAGCTTGAGGTACGACTTGCCGGCGGAGGCCCTTATCGTGCGCTTGTCGCGGGCGAGGGACTCCGGGGAGCGGGAGGAGACGGTGATGTAGCCGACGAGGTTGACGCCCGCCGCGCCGCTGGCGAGGTCTTCGCCGCGCTGGTCGAGACGGTTGTGCGCGGCGATGTCGCGCGGGTCGACGGTCCGGTTCATCTTGGCGGCGCGGGACGCCTCGGCCTCGTCGTTGGTCTTCTCGGTCAGCATGCGTTCGATGGCGATCTCGGTGGGTTCGAGGTCCATGGTCACGGCGACCGTGCGGATGACGTCCGGGGTGTGGACGAGGAGGGGCGCCAGGAAGTTCACCCCCACGGGGGTCATCGGCCACTCCTTCACCCAGGCGGTGGCGTGGCACCAGGGGGCGCGGGTGCCGGACTCGCGGGTCTTGGCCTGGAGGTAGGTGGGCTCCATGGCGTCCAGCTCGGCCGGCCAGGCGTTGCGCTTGGTCATCGCCTGGATGTGGTCGATGGGGTGGTCGGGGTCGTACATGGAGTGGATGAGGGACGCCAGCCGACCCTGGCCGAGCGGCTGCCGGACGCGGATGTCGGCCTCCTGGAGCCGCGAGCAGATGTCGGTCAGCTCGCGGGCCATGACGACGGCGAGCCCGGAGTCCCGGTCGACCTTGCCGCCGTGGGCGCGGACGGCGCGGGCCATGGCGTGTGCCTCGGCGGCCAGTTCGCGGTTGTAGTGCATGCAGGCGACGAGGTAGGCGCGGTGCTGCTCGCTGCTGGTGGACACCATGGACTGCAGCTGGTCGTAGGACTGCTGGAGCCAGCCCGGGGAGCGGTCGTCGCCGCGCAGGACGACGTCCTTGGCGTGCGCGTCCGGGTCGGCGGGGAGGGTGCGGGCGAGCATCTGCAGCCGGGTGACGAAGCCGTCGCCGTTGGCGACGTGCTTGAGCAGGGTGCCGAAGCGGTCGACCAGGGCCTCCTGGTCCTCGGAGTCGCGCAGTCCGACGCCGGGGCCCTCGATCTCGATGGCGGCGGTGACGGTCTTGCGGTCGGCGTGCAGGAGTACGGCGATCTCGTCGGGTCCGAAGGGTGCGGCGAGCCAGGTGATGCGGCCGATGCCGGGCGGGGGCCCGATCTCGACCTCGCGGCCGTCGAGCCGGGTGCCGGCCTCCATGGTGGCGGACCGGTAGACGGCCCCGCGCTTGAGGGTCCGCTTGTACGAGCGGTTGATCTCGAACCACTTGTAGAAGGTGCGGCGCTTGTACGGCACGTAGACCGCGGCGAGCGCGAGCAGCGGGAAGCCCGTCAGCAGCACGATCCGCAGGGACAGGACCGGGACGAGCAGGCCGCACATCATGCCGAGGAACGCGCCGACGATGATCAGCGCGATCTCGCCGGACTCACGGTTCCGGCCGACGATCGCGTTCGGCCGGGCGCGGCCGATGAGATACGTACGGCGGGGCGTGACCGGATGGGACAGGTGGGACTCGGTCGTCAACGCCCTTCACCTCCCGAGCGGTTGTTGCGGGCGTTGCTGGCGTGCGGGGTGTTGACCGGGCTGGACGCGCGGGGCGCGGGCGTGGCGGAGGGGACGGCTCCGCCGGAGCCCCCGGTGGGGGTACGGCTGCTGTGGGCGGCGACGCCGCCGGTGGCGGGGTTGGCCGGGCGGGGGGTGCTGCCGGACTGGCCGCCGTTGTTGTCGGCGCGGGTGCTGTGGGTCTTGATGCCCTGGGCGACGAGGGTGGCGGGTGAGCTGATGACGGCGGCGGCCTTGCTCTCGGCGCCCTGCATGATGCGGTTGTTGCGGGAGCCGGCGATCTCGTCGCCGAAGCCGGGGACGAAGCGGTAGATCATCGCGCTGGCGAAGATGGCGAGCAGGATGATGGCGAGGCCGGAGACGACGGCGGAGAAGGCGTCGGGGCCGTTGCCGCCGGAGAGCGCGCCGGCGAGGCCGAGCACGATGACGATGACGGGTTTGACCAGGATGACGGCGATCATGATCCCCGCCCAGCGGCGGACGTGTCCCCACAGGTTCTTGTCGACGAGGCCCGCGTAGACGACGGTGCCGAGGAGGGCGCCGACGTAGAGCAGGGCGGCGCGGATGACCAGCTCCAGCCAGAGGACGCCGGCGGCGAGGATGCTGACCAGGGAGACGACGATCAGCATGATCGGGCCGCCGCCGATGTCGGTGCCCTTGCCCAGGGCGCCGGAGAAGGTGCCGAAGAACGTGTCGGCCTGGTCGCCGGTGGCCTTCGCGAGGACGTCCGTGACGCCGTCCGTCGCCGAGACGACGGTGTACAGGATCAGAGGGGTGAAGGCGGAGGCCAGCACGGTGAGCCAGAGGAAGCCGACGGCTTCGGAGATGGCGGTGGTCAGCGGCACGCCTCGTACGGCCCTCTTGGCCACGGCCAGCAGCCACAGGAGGAGGGTCAGGATGGTGGAGGCGGCGAAGACGATGGCGTACTGCTTCAGAAAGGCCTGATTGGTGAAGTCGACGCTGGCGGTCTCTTTCACGGCCTTGCTGAGCTTCCCGATGGTCCAGGAGGCGGCGTCGGCACATCCCTTGGCGAGGGAGGAGAGGGGGTCGAGGGTGTCGGTGAGGGGGGTGTTGGTGGAGCCCGATGACCCCTTGGAGCCGTTGTCCTTCTCGCAGAACTCCTTGGCGGCATCACGGATCAGGGCACAGGGATCGCTGCTCGTCGTCGGGCTGGGTGTGGGCGACGGGGTGGGCGCAGCGAAGGCACGGGCCGTGAGTAGCAGCATGGCCGTCTGCACAGTTCCGAGGACCGTCGCGATCCTGAGGACGCGGTGGTTAGCGCGCATACGTGAACCCTCCGTACTCCTCGACGGCCTTCGTCATGTCGGCCGCGGTGGAGGCCGTCTGGTCACGGCCTACGGGAACCGGACCGTCCTTCTGCTGGAAGTCGGTGACCTTCCAGTCGCCATCCACCCACGTCAGCCTGTACGTCGTGGTGTACCAGCTCTCTGTCACCGGATTCTTGGAGGCTTCACCGGAGAGGCCGAACAGTGAGGTGTACCAGACCTCGACGGTTGTGCTGTCCGATCCGGAGGAGGTGACTTTGGTGCCGACCGGAATAACGCGGGAGACGAACGTCTGGCCCTTCGGAGCGGTGCCGTCCTTGGCCAAGCCGATGTTGGCGAGGAACTTCTCGTTGGAGTAGGCGTTGTCCATGGCGGACTGCTTGGCAGTTGCTACGTCGGGGGTATAGACCGTGCTCACGATCTGGTGCCGCCACGCGGTGTTGAACATCTCAGCCGATCCCAGGGCGACCGCGTAATTCGCCGCCGCGCTCTGTGCCCCCTGCTCCGTGTGTGCGAACCCCGTCGGGATGTTGCCGGTCTTCGTCTCGATCGGCTTGGTTCCGCTGGCCGCGGTCGAGGCGGCCCGGGGCTGGTCGTCCTTTGGCGTCGCGTTGTCGCCGGAGGAACTGTCACCCCGATTGGCAAAAGCGATCGCTGCGATCAGGAGGACTACCACGCCGACCACCGTGACCAGGCTTCTGGAGGAGGAGCGGTGGGGGCGGCGGGGGGCGCCGCCGTAGGGGTCGGTTTCGGGGAGGCGGGTTCGGGTGTGGCCCGTCTCGGGGTAGTCGGTGTAGGCCTGGTCGTCTCCGGGACTCATGCCGTCTGCGCTCCCTCACCCTCGTAGACATACGACGGTAGCCGTGCTGGTTCCCGCGCGGGCGCGGTGTGGTGACTCGACATCAGGGAAACGCAACCTCAGCCGGTGGGCATGACGGGTGGGTGGGGTGGAGGGGGGAGCCGGCTACACCGCCATGCCGTACACGATGGTGAACAGGGTGCCGAGGGAGCCGATGATGAAGACTCCGGTGAGGCCGGCGATGATCAGGCCCTTGCCCTGTTCGGCGCTGAAGGTGTCCCGGAGGGCCGTGGCGCCGATGCGCTGCTTCGCCGCGCCCCATACCGCGATGCCGAGACAGAGGAGGATGGCCACGGCCATGACCACCTCGATCATCACCTTGGCCTCGTTGCCCAGGCTGCCGAAGGGGCCCCAGTCCGGAGCGATCCCGCCGATGATGGTGTTGATGTCTCCCTTGTCGGCCGCAAAGAGCATGTAAGTCACCGCCCCTGGTGGGTAGTTCCGCGAGCGCCCCTGCGGTGTGCAGAGGTCAGGCCTCATTGTCGCCGACAACGCCGCCAACGTATGTCGACTTGACGTCATTGACTGGCGGGTTTCGTACGAATGGCACGTACGGTCACTCTGTGTATCACGGCAGGTCACCGCGGGCAACGAGGTCGGAGCGGAACCTGTCGTGTGGTTCTGTCGTTGACCTCCTTTACGACCTGGCGCGGTTTCTGACGGCCGGTCGGGTGAGGCGTCGCGTCGATGTTCTCACGGGCGGCGGCGGGCACGGGAAAACGGGCCGCGGCTGGGTGCCGTGGCCCGTCTTCCGTTTTCCTGCCGCCGAGGGGACCCCACGCCCCCCTCCGCCGGCGGCTCCCCGTGACCCGACGGGGTGGTTCGGGTGGTGCTCAGCCGGTGAAGGCGTCCGTGCCCTCGGGGGTGCCCCAGCCGGTCGGGCCGTCGTAGCCCGAGGCGGCCGTGCACAGGTAGCCGGTGGAGCAGCTGCCGTTGCTGCCGCTGATGACGTCGTTCAGGGCGGAGGTGCCGGCGGCCCGGTACGGGAACTCGGCCGGATAGCTGCCGCTTGACGGGGTGCCGGCCAGGGCGTAGACGCCGGCGATGATCGGGGCGGAGGCGCTGGTGCCGCCGAAGGTGTACCAGCCGGCGGTGACGCCGTAGGAGTCGTAGACGGAGACGCCGGTCGCCGGGTCGGCCACCGCGGACACGTCCGCGACGGTGCGCCTGGCGCAGCCGGTGTCGGTCTGCCAGGACGGCTTGGCGTCGTAGGAGGAGCAGCCGGAGCCGGTGCCCTCGGTGCTGGACGTGTTCCAGACCGTTTCGGTCCAGCCCCGGGTGGTGGAGGAGGTCTTCAGGGCGGTGCCGCCCACCGCCGTCACGTACTTGGAGGCGGCCGGGTACTCGGCGCCGTAGCCCTCGTCGCCGGCGGAGACGGTGATGGCGACGCCGGGGTGGTTGAAGTACGAGGAGTCGTACGTCGAGTCGGAGGACGACTCCGAGCCGCCGTAGCTGTTGGAGACGTACTTCGCGCCGAGTTTGACGGCCTCGTTCACCGCGGTGCCCAGGTTGGCCGTGCTCGCGGACTTGGCCTCGACGAGCAGGATGTTGCAGTTCGGGCAGACGGCGGAGGCCATGTCCAGGTCGAGGGACTCCTCCTCGGCCCAGCCGCTGTCGGCGGTGGGGAGGGAGGTCGTGGAGCCGGTCTGGCCGACCTTCTTGAAGCAGCCGTTCGCGGTGGTGCAGGAGGGCAGCCCATAGTGACTGCGGTACTTGGCCAGGTCGGCCGCGGCGTTGGGGTCGTCGTAGGCGTCGACGATGGCGATGGTCTCGCCGGAGCCGCCCGCGGCGGCGGAGGTGAGGCCGTAGGCGTCCTGGAGGTCGGAGGGGCCGTAGCCGGTGGGGTCGGCGGCGGCGGCCTTGGGCGTGACGCGGGCGCTCTCGCCGGTCCGCTGGGCGCGGGCCTTCTCGAAGGCGGTGACGCCGCCGGTGACGCGGAAGGAGTGGCAGGCGAGTTCGCCCTTGTGCTTGGGGGTGGCACACGGGGTGGCGGTCCAGGTCACCTTGGCCGAGGCGGACTTGGTGGCCTGGGCGGGGGTGGCGGCGTCCGCGTGGGTCGCGGTGCCCAGGCCGGCGAACAGGAGCGCGGCGGTGGTCGCGGCTGCCGCGCCGATCCGGCGCCGTCTGCCGGATGTGTGGGGGGAGTTGGACGGAGGGGTACGCAAGGTGGAGCCTCCTGGATGGGGTGGGACGTCAGGCCCGCGGGTGTGGGGGAACCACCGGTGGTGACCGGTGGGGGCGGCGGCCCGCGACGACCATCGCTTGTTGAGTACGCGACAACAAGAGGCTTTCGGAATTCTGACTTCGGCGTTACCGAAGCGGGTTCGGGGCTTACCGCCCGATGGTGGCGGGATGGCTCTGCGCTGGGCGGTGCTTGACCGGGGGCACAGGGGGTCCACAGCCTCCGTGCCCGAGGCGGCTAGCGCGGGCGCAGGCCGTGCAGCAGCAGGTGGACGTGCGCGTCCAGGCCCGCCAGGGTCTCCTCCGCGTCGAGCGCGCAGCCGGCGATGAGGGCGGCCAGGCCGTGCATGCTCGCGGCGGCGGCGGTGGTGATGCGCTCGGGGTCGCCCTGGACGATCTCGCCGCGTTCCTGGCCGTCCGCGATCAGCCGGGTGAAGAGGGCGAGGGACTGCTCGACGGCCGCCGCGAGCTGGGCGGAGCTGTCGGGGTGGTGCTTGCGCGCGAACATCAGCTCCAGCAGCTCGGGGTTCTCGACAGCGAAGCCGAGGTAGGCGCGCGCGAGCGCCGTCATCCGCTCCTCGAAGGGCCGGTCGGGGCGGTCGACGGCGCCGGCCAGGGTCCGGTTCATGCGCTCGTACCCGTCGTGCGCCAGGGCGTCCAGCAGGGCCTGCTTGTCCTTGAAGTGGCGGCCGGGGGCGGCGTGGCTCACGCCGATGTCCCGGGCCAGCTCGCGCAGCGAGAGCGCGCCGGTCCCCTTCTCGCGCAGCGTGCGCTCGGCGCTCTGGAGCAGGGCGGCGCGCAGGTCTCCGTGGTGGTAGGGGCGGCTCGCGGGCATGCGCATCATCGTAACGCCATGTTGTCGCTGTCAGCTTTGTTGGCTCTGTCACCATTGTTGTCATTGACAGCATTGTTGGCGCTGCCTACATTGAGGGCATGGCTGATACGACCGCAGCGCGCGGCAAGCGCGGCAAGTGGAACGCGACCCACCTTCCCGACCTGACCGGCCGTGCGGCCGTGGTCACCGGTGCCAACAGCGGCATCGGACTCGCCGCCGCCCGGGCCCTCGCCGGGGCCGGGGCGCACGTGGTGTTCGCCGTACGGGACCTCGCCCGGGGCGGCGCCGCCGCGGCCGGGGTGGGCGGCAGCACCGAGGTGCGCCGGCTGGACCTGGCGGACCTCGACTCGGTGCGCGAGTTCGCCGCCGGCTGGGACCGCCCGCTGGACCTGCTGATCAACAACGCGGGCGTGATGATGCTGCCGGAGCAGCGCACCCGGCAGGGCTTCGAGACGCAGTTCGGCACCAACCACCTCGGGCACTTCGCGCTGACCAACCTGCTGCTGCCGTATGTGACCGACCGGGTGGTGACCGTGTCGTCCGGCGCGCACCGCATGGGCGACAAGGTGATCCACTTCGAGGACGTGAACCTGCGCGGGAACTACAGCCCCACGCGCGCCTACGCCCAGTCCAAGCTGGCCAACCTCCTGTTCACCCTGGAACTCCAGCGGCGCCTGGCCGAGGCCGGGTCCGCCGTACGGGCCCTCGCGGCCCACCCCGGCTGGGCGGCCACCAACCTCCAGAGCCACCACGCCAACCCCCTGGCCCGGGCCGTCATGGCGGTCGGCAACAGGTTCCTCGCCCAGGACGACAGGGCCGGCGCCCTGCCCACCCTCTACGCGGCGACCCAGGACCTGCCCGGCGCCGCCTACGTCGGCCCCGACGGCCCGGCCGAGATGCGCGGCGCCCCGACCCTGGTCGGCCGCAGCGCGGCGGCGAGCGACCCGGCGGCGGCCCGGCGGCTGTGGACGCTGTCCGAGGAGCTGACGGGCGTGGAATGGGGGCTCACGGCGCGGGTACGGTGACGGGACCGGGGGACCCGCCCCCGGCGGCGCCCAGGGAGGAGCGACGCATGACCGGCCCCGCGGACTTCCGCCTGACCGGCCGCACCGCCCTGGTCACCGGCTCGGTGCGGGGGCTCGGCCTGGAGATGGCGCGGGGGCTGGCCGCGGCCGGCGCGCACGTCGTCGTGAACGGCCGGAACGCGGACACGCTGGAGGAGACCGCCGCGCGCCTGCGCGACGAGGGCGGGTACGACATCACGGCCGCCGCGTTCGACGTCACCGACCGGGCGGCGGCCGAGCGGGCGGTGGCGGCGCTGGACGCCGTCGACATCCTCGTCAACAACGTCGGCCACCGTGACCGGCGGGGTGTGGCCGAGATGACGCCCGAGGAGCTGGCCGAGCTGCTCGACACCCATCTGGCCTCGGCCTACGCCCTGAGCCAGCTGGTGGCGCTGGGGCTGGCCGAGCGGGGCGCTTCGGGCCGCATCATCAACGTCTCCTCGGTGGTCGGGCGGCTGGGCCGCACCGGGGACGTCGGCTACGCCACCGCCAAGGCGGGCCTCGACGGCCTGACCCGGGCGCTGGCCGCGGACCTCGGCCCGAGCGGTACGACCGTCAACTCCGTGGCCCCGGGCACCTTCGCGACCGAGGTCAACGCCGGACTCGCCGCCGACCCGGAGTGGACCCACTGGCTGCGCACCCGCACCGCGCTGGGCCGCTGGGGCCGGCCGGAGGAGATCGCGGGCATCGTCGTCTTCCTGGCGAGCGACGCGGCGTCCTTCATCACGGGACAGACGATCGCGGTGGACGGCGGGATGACGACGACGTTCTGACCGCCGCAATGCCCGGCCCCTGCGCAGCGGTGGCGGCCGGGCCGGGGTTCACAGGAGAACCGTTCACAGGAAAATCTCAGAGAAGCCGGGGCGCGTTTCTCACCTTCGTGGGCCAGAGTGGGCCTGATGAAGCGCATCTCACGCGGCCCGGGCACCTCGCGGCCCGCGTTGCTCGGGGCTGTCGTGCTGCTCGCGCTGACCTCGGCCTCCGTGGCCGCCGCCGACGACGGGCCGGGACCCCTCGGGGTCACCGCCGAGACCGTCGCGACCCGGCAGAGCGTGCGGGTGGGCGCGCTGTTCGCCGCGGACCGGCCCGGGGGCCACTTCTGCACCGCTTCCGTGGTGGACAGTCCGCACGGCGATCTGATCGTCACCGCCGCGCACTGCGTGGCCGGCGCCGAAAGCGATCTGGTGTTCGTGCCGGGCTACCGCGACGGCCGGGCGCCGGACGGGGTGTGGCGGGTGACGCGGCGGTTCCTGCCCGACGGGTGGGCCAGGGACCAGGACGAGGACAGCGACCTCGCCTTCGCCGCCGTCGCCGACCGGGACGGCGAGCGGCTGGAGGACGTGGCCGGCGCCAACCGGTTCGCGACCGGGGTGGCCACCGGCGCCACCGCGGTGACCGTCACCGGCTACCCCGACTCCCGCGAGACCCCCATCACCTGCACCAACAAGCCGACCCCGCACGGCCGTACGCAACAGCGCATCGACTGCCCCGAGTTCACCGGCGGCACCAGCGGCAGCCCCTGGGTCAACGGCGATCAGCAGATCGTCGGCATACTCGGCGGCCACGAACAGGGCGGCACCACGGCGGACACGTCGTACAGCGTGGTGCTGGGGGGCCGGGCGGCCGAGCTGTACCGGGAGGCGACGGGCGGGCCGGGAGCGGACTGAGGGGGCGTCACTCCGGCTGTCCGCCTGTGAAATGGCGCCACTTCGCGCCCAAATGGCCTTGAACGGCGCCCGCATGGGGGAAAGTTGGACCGTGCGGAAGGTATGGGTGATCGGTGGTGCGGGCGTCGCGCTCGGCACGGGGTTCGTCATGCTGCTCGTCGTCGGCGTGTACATCGTGGCCGGGAACCTGGTCAACGGGGTGACCTCGGGGAGCCGGGGGCTGGCCAAGGGGGCCGTGCCGGCCGCCTACAAGTCGCTCGTGCAGGAGTGGGGGAACCTGTGCCCGGCGCTCAGCCCCGCCCTGCTCGCCGCCCAGCTGTACCAGGAGAGCGGGTGGAACCCGACCGTCGTCAGTCCGGCCGACGCGCGGGGCATCGCGCAGTTCATCCCCAGTACGTGGGCGACGCACGGCATCGACGGCAACCGGGACGGGAAGCGGGACATCTGGGACCCCAGTGACGCGATTCCGTCGGCCGCCTCCTACGACTGCGAGCTGGCGAAGTACGTGAAGGACGTGCCGGGGGACGTCTCCGACAACATGCTCGCCGCCTACAACGCCGGTGCCTACCGCGTCATCAGGTCCGGCGGGGTGCCGGCCATCAGCGAGACGCAGAACTACGTCAAGCGGATCCGCAGCCTGGAGAAGAGCTTCGCCGCGCCGGTCAGCCGGATCGACCCCACCCGGCAGGCCGCCGGCGCCATCGCCTTCGCGCAGAGCCGGCTCGGCACGCCCTATCTGTGGGGCGGCGACGGCACCGCCGACCAGGGCGGACGCTTCGACTGCTCGGGCCTGACCAAGGCCGCGTACGAGAAGGTCGGGATCAGCCTGCCGCGGGTCGCCAACGACCAGTACAACGCCGGGCCGCACCCCGCGCGGGACCAACTGCTCCCCGGCGACCTGGTGTTCTTCTCCGACGACCTCACCGACTCGCGGGCCATCCGGCACGTGGGGATCTACGTGGGCGGCGGGTACATGATCGACGCACCGCGCACCGGGGCCGTCATCCGGTTCGACCCGATCGACACCCCCGACTACTTCGGCGCGACCCGCGTCACCGAAGATGGCGCAAAAGCGCTCCCCACGGCCGTGTGAACCGACCGTGAAGCCCCGCCCTGAGCTGCGGCGACGAGTCTCTCTTCGATAACGTCTGAGTGATCATTCAGTGGAGAGTGGAACGTATTGATGGTGGCCGTGCGTTCCTGTTGACGTAGCCGAGCGGACGTCACCACGGCAGTGCAGCGGAAGCGGATCTACGAACCACGGGGGGCAGGAGCGACGCACACCCGGTGCGTCCGGACGAACGACGAAGGGGCCGCAGCACCATGGCTGTACTCGCCGAATCCGGATCGAACCCCGACGTCGAACTGCTCTACGACATCAATGGCCTGGCCAAGGACGCCCCCGGCTGGTTCGACCGGGTGATGGAGTTCGTCGGTGAGTACGGCCTGCTGCTCGCCATGGTGCTGCTGATCCTGTGGTGCTGGTGGTCCGTGCGCCGCAAGGGCGGCGAGGACGCGGCGCCGTCGGTCGCCGCGCTGGTGTGGGCGCCGCTCGCGGCCGGCCTCGCGGTGCTGGTGAACGTCCCGATCCGCGGTTTCGTGGAGCGCCCCCGCCCCTTCGTCGACCACCAGGGCCTGGACGTCCTCGTCGCCGGCAAGAGCGACTTCTCCTTCGTCAGCGACCACGCGACGATCACCATGGCGCTCGGCGTGGGCCTCTTCGTCGCCAACCGCCGCTTCGGCCTCGCGGGTATCGGGCTGGCCCTGCTGGAGGGCTTCTGCCGGGTGTACATGGGCGTGCACTACCCGACGGACGTCGTCGGCGGCTTCGCGCTGGGTACGGCGGTCGTCCTGCTGCTGTCCCCGCTGGCCATGGCCCTGCTCACCCCGCTGGTGCGGGCCGTGGAGCGCTCGCCCCGGGCCGGCCGGCTCGTGCGGCGCAGGCCGGCGGCGGGCGGTGGCCGGGACGCCCTGCTGCCCGGCGCCCGGACGTCCCTGGAAACCGAGGAGCGCGACCTGGCGGCGTAGCTCTACGCTCCCGCGCATGACCAAGTTCTTCGCCACGGTGTGCCTGCCGCCCACCCCGCCCCGCCGGGTGCCGGACGCCATAGCCGTGGCCATGGCGCCGTACGACATGAACGCCACGGACGACTGGAACCCCGTGGGTGAGTGGGACGCCTGGTTCATCCACGTCCACCCCGAGACCCCGTACCTCGTCCGGCCCGAGCACGACGGCGACCGCCGGCTCATCACCGCCGCCACGGACGCCGGCCTCGATCCGCTCGGCCCCCTGGAGTGCTACGGCGGCCCCCGCGGCCTGCTCGACTTCGCCGCCATGCGACAGCGGGCGGTACGGGAGTACGACGCGCAGCGGGCCGCCTGGGACAACCTGGTCGCGGTGCACCCGCCGGCCCGCCCGCTCGCCGAGTTCGTCGCCCGGCACGAGGCCGACCCGGACGGCTATCCGCTGGACCGGGCGAAGGAGGAGCACCTCCTGCAGCCCCTGGTGCAGGAGGTGGCCCAGCGGGCCCTCGCGGGCGACCCGCACTTCGGCATGTCGTTCCTCACCAGCGACCCGGTCGCCCACTTCGCCCGGGACCACGCGGCGGTCCGGGAGAGCGCGCTGCGCACCGCCGTCCCCGGGTACGCCCTGCTCACGCCGGACGGCCGCTGGCGGGACGCCGGCAGCGACGGCTACTGGGAGTGGGCCGACGACCAGCTGGAGCACCTCGACCCGGAGACCGTCGTGGTCGACGTGCTCTGCCACTGCTGACCGCTACAGCCCCTGCGCGTAGGAGAAGAAGCGCTGCGGGTCGTACTGCTTCTTCACCTTGCCGAGGCGGGTCGCAGCGTCCCCGTAGTACGCCTTCTTCCAGTCCTTCAGCGTCGCGTCCGTGTAGTTCTGGTAGGCGGCACCCGAGGCGTACGGCTTCATCGCGTTGTGGGCCGAGGTCAGCCAGGACTGCGCGGTGCTGCCGGAGCCGCCCGCGCCCCAGGAGGCTATGTACTGGGCCAGCATCCGCGAGCGGCGGTGGACGAACGCGGTCGCGGTCGGGGAGACGCGGTTGACCGCGCCGCCCAGGGCCGTGAACGCGATGCTGCCCCCGCCGCCCCGCACCGAGGCGATCTGCTTCAGCACGGTCTGGATGCCCGCCGGGGACAGGGAGCGGTCGAAGAAGTCCGAGCGGGCCGCGTACGTCTCGCGGCCCAGCCTGCCCTGCGGGGAGCGGCCCGGGGTGGAGCCCGGCAGATGGCACTGGGCGTCGGTGGAGAAGGAGGAGCAGCCGGCGTAGATCTCCATCGCCTCCTCGTAGCCGCGGCGGCGCAGCGTGACGGAGGAGGCGTTCGCGCCGGCCAGGTGGGCCAGGCGGTCCACGGCGTTCTGCAGCTCGCCGTAGGTGCCGAGGGAGAAGCAGGCCACGGAGATGGTCGGGGTGCGGCCCGGGGAGCACGCCAGGTGCAGGGAGGACCAGATCTCGTCGGGCTGGGACGGGCCCCACTCCTGCCAGGCCTTGAGGACCTTGGCGGCCTTGGCCCACGGCCAGGTCAGGTACGCGGTGACCGCCTGCGGTGCCGCGTGGGTCTTGAAGTGCAGCTCGGTGACGACGCCGAAGTTGCCGTTGCCGGCGCCGCGCAGCGCCCAGAAGAGGTCGGAGTGGTGGGTGGCGTCGGCGGTGACCTGGGTGCCGTCGGCCGTGATCAGGGTGGCCTGGGTGAGGCTGTCGCAGGTCAGGCCGTAGGCGCGGGAGGCGACGCCGTGGCCGCCGCCGAGCACCAGGCCGGAGACGCCGACGGTGGGGCAGGAGCCGGCGGGGATGGTCACGCCCTTGGCGGCCAGCGCCCGGTAGACGTCGATCAGCTTGGAGCCGGCGCCGACGACCGCCTGGCCGCCGCCGACCCGGATCCGGTTCAGCCGGGACACGTCGACGATCAGCCGGTTGTCACCGGAGGAGTAGCCGGCGTAGGAGTGGCCGCCGTTGCGTATCGACACCTTGACGTCGTGCGCGTGCGCGTACGCCAGGGTGGTCCGGATGTCGGCGGCGTGCGCCACGTAGGCCACCGCGGCGGGCTTCAGGCCGTCGAAGCGGGTGTTGTACAGCTGGCGGGCCGTCCGCCAGGAGGCGTCGCCGGGCCGGAGAAGGCTGCCGTCCAGGTCACGGGCGAGGGCCGCCCAGTTCGCGGCGGCGCTCGCGCTGGTGGTCTTCAGGGACGTAAGGGAGGATGGCCGCGACGGCGTGCCGGTGCGCGCCGCCGCGGGAGCGGAGGAGCCTCCGCCCGCACCGCAAGCGGTCAGTGCGGTCGTCGCCAGGGCGACCGCGCCGCCCGAGATGAACGTACGCCGTTCCATGTCCGTCGCCTTTCCTCGGCTCTCCTGGAACGAGACGACGTCCCGCACGGCGAGGTTCCGCCGATCGGGTGAAGAAGGCCGGAGGTGACTCCGGGTAACCCCACTCGTCGGAACCTCCATGTGCCCTCCCCGTAAGCGTTCCGTGACCTAACCAGGCCGACGGCAGGGGTTCACCCTCCGTTTACTTCTGGCCATCGGTGGCTTCACCTGATCTGCCTAATTTCGGCCGTACCCGGTGCTGAGTGCGGCCAAAGAGGCGCGCTCACGCACTCACCGATCCTCGCGCGCCGCCGACAGCGGCGGCTCCTGGAAGGAACTCCCGAAAGTGATGCTTCAGCGCAAGAACCGGCTGCGCGCCCTCTCCCTCGGTGCTGTCGCCGTCACCGGCGCCCTGGCCCTGACGGCGTGCGGCTCCGACGACAACGGCGACGGTGGCAAGGCGTCGGGCGGTTCGTCCGCGTCCGCCGGCGCCGGCTCGGTCAAGTGCGACGACGCCAAGGGTCAGCTGCTCGCAGACGGCTCCTCCGCGCAGAAGAACGCGATCGACGCCTGGGTCAAGGCCTTCTCGCAGGCCTGCGGCGTGCAGATCAACTACAAGGGTGCCGGTTCCGGCGCCGGTGTGACCTCCTTCAACCAGGGTCAGATCGCGTTCGCCGGTTCGGACTCCGCGCTGAAGCCCGAAGAGGTCACCGCCTCCAAGCAGGTCTGCAAGGGCGGCCAGGGCATCGACCTGCCGATGGTCGGCGGCCCGATCGCCCTCGGCTACAACGTCCCGGGTGTCGACAACCTGGTCCTGGACGCCCCGACGATCGCCAAGATCTTCGACAGCAAGATCAAGAACTGGAACGACAAGGCGATCCAGAAGCTGAACCCCGACGCGAAGCTTCCCGACCTGAAGATCCAGGCCTTCCACCGCTCCGAGGACTCCGGTACCACGGACAACTTCACCAAGTACCTGATCGCCACCGCCCCGGACAACTGGAAGTACTCCGGCGGCAAGGCGTGGCAGGCGCAGGGCGGCCAGGCGGCCTCCGGTTCCGCCGGTGTGGCCCAGGGCGTCAAGCAGAACTCCGGCGCGATCGGCTACTTCGAGCTGTCCTACGCCAAGGACATGAGCACCGTCTCCATCGACACCGGCGCCAAGGCCCCGGTGAAGCCCTCCACCGACTCCGCCACCGCGGACATCGCCGCGGCCAAGGTCGTCGGCACCGGCAAGGACCTGGCCCTGCAGCTCGACTACAAGACCAAGGCCGAGGGCGCCTACCCGATCACCCTGGTCACCTACGAGATCGTCTGCGACAAGGGCAACAAGGCGGACACCCTGCCCGCCACCAAGGCCTTCCTGAAGTACATCGCCAGCGAGGACGGCCAGAAGGTCCTGTCGCAGAACGACTACGCCCCGATCCCCGACGAGATCATCGCCAAGGTCCGCACCACCATCGACGGCCTGAGCTGACCTGATCCGTGAGTGCGGCCCGGCTCCTCGCAGGGCCGGGCCGCACCGTCCGGTGCACCGCCGCCATGAGCCGCCGCCCCAGCGGGCGCGCGGCTCCGCAGACCGGAGAACCCGATGGACATATCGACGACGACTGACGTTCCTCCCCCCACGCCCCAACCCACGGTCGGCGAGCGGAAGCGCGCGGCCCGTGGCGCCACCCGTCCCGGTGACCGCATCTTCCTGGGCCTGTCCCGCGGCTCCGGCATCCTGCTGCTGGTGATCATGGCCGCGATCGCGGTCTTCCTCACCTACCGCGCCTCCCTCGCGATCAGCAAGGACCACGGGAACTTCCTGACCACCTTCGAGTGGAACACCAACCTCAACCCGCCGGTCTTCGGCATCGCGGTCCTCGCCTTCGGCACGGTCGTCTCCTCGATCGTCGCCATGGCCATCGCGGTCCCGATCGCCGTCGCCATCGCGCTGTTCCTCACCCACTACGCCCCGCGCAAGCTGAGCGGCCCGATCGCCTACGTGATCGACCTGCTCGCCGCGGTGCCGTCCATCGTGTACGGCCTCTGGGGCGCCCTGATCCTCGTCCCGCACATGCAGGGCCTGTACGGCTGGCTGAACGACTACCTCGGCTGGACCGGCATCTTCTCGTGGGAGGGCGGCGCCCCCCGCGCCATGCTCACCGTCGGCATCCTGCTGGCGATCATGATCCTGCCGATCATCACCAACGTCAGCCGTGAGGTGTTCCGGCAGGTCCCGCGGATGCACGAGGAGGCCGCCCTGGCCCTCGGCGCCACCCGCTGGGAGGTCGTCCGCATGGCCGTCCTGCCCTTCGGCCGCTCCGGCGTGATCTCCGCCTCGATGCTCGGTCTCGGCCGCGCCCTCGGCGAGACCATGGCCGTGGCCACCGTGCTCTCCCCGAGCTACGACATCCAGGCCAGCCTGCTCGACCCGGGCGGCGGCACCTTCGCCCAGAACATCGCCAGCAAGTTCGGTGAGGCCACCGAGCAGGGCCGGGACGCGCTGATCGCTTCCGGCCTGGTCCTCTTCGTCATCACCCTGCTGGTCAACGGCGCGGCCCGTGCGATCATCGCCCGCCGCAAGGAGTACTCGGGGGCCAACGCATGAGCACCGCAGCCGTCACCGACAAGCGGCCCAGCACGCTGCGCGCCGCGAGCCTCCCGAAGTGGACGGCGCCGGCGATCGCCGTGGGCTCCGTCGCCCTCGGGCTCGGGATCAGCTTCGCCGCCGATCTGCACAGCAAGATCCAGTGGGCTCTGATCGCCGCGATCCTCTTCGTCCTCGGCACCTACGGCATCTCCGCCCGCGTGGAGGGCCGCCGGCAGGCCAAGGACCGGGTCGCCACCTCCTTCGTCTGGGTCGCGTTCCTGGTCGCCGTCATCCCGCTGGTCTCCCTGGTCTGGACGACCGTCTCGCGCGGCGTGAAGGTCCTCGACGTCTACTTCCTCACCCACTCCATGGGTGTCGTCGCCGACTCCGAGCCCGGCGGCGGCATCTACCACGCCATCATCGGCAGCCTGGAGCAGGTCGGCCTCGCCACCGCCATCGGCGCCCCGATCGGCGTGATGACCGCGATCTACCTGGTCGAGTACGGGCGCGGTCGCCTCGCCCAGGCGGTCACCTTCTTCGTCGACGTCATGACGGGCATCCCGTCGATCGTCGCGGGTCTGTTCATCCTCAGCCTGATGCTCATCTTCAAGATGCAGCCGTTCGGCTTCGCGGGTTCGCTGGCCCTGGCCATCCTGATGATGCCGGTCGTCGTCCGCTCCACCGAGGAGATGCTCAAGCTCGTCCCGAACGAGCTGCGCGAGGCCTCGCTGGCGCTCGGTGTGCCGAAGTGGCGGACCATCCTGAAGGTGGTCCTGCCGACCTCCATCGGCGGTATCACCACCGGCATCATGCTCGCCGTCGCCCGTATCGCGGGTGAGACCGCGCCGGTGCTGCTGCTGGTGTTCGGCAACCCGTTCATCAACAACAACCCGTTCGAGGGTGCGCAGGCGTCGCTGCCGCTGTACATCTACCAGCAGTACGCGCAGAGCGCGGGTGCCAACGCGGCGTACGACCGCGCGTGGGCGGCGTCGCTCACGCTGATCGCCTTCGTGATGATCCTCAACCTGGTGGCACGCGGCATCGCCCGCTGGAAGGCCCCCAAGGCCGGTCGCTGACGCGGCCTAATCGGCGACTGACCAAGACTTATCTGGAAGTGAAGTAGACATGGCCAAGCGAATCGACGTCAGCGGACTCACCGCCTACTACGGCTCCCACAAGGCGATCGAAGACATCTCGATGACCGTGGAGCCGCGCTCGGTGACGGCGTTCATCGGCCCCTCCGGCTGCGGCAAGTCGACGTTCCTGCGCACGCTGAACCGTATGCACGAGGTCACGCCCGGTGGCCGGGTCGAGGGCAAGGTGCTCCTGGACGACGAGGACCTGTACGGCGCCGGGGTCGACCCGGTGTCCGTCCGCCGCGAGGTGGGCATGGTCTTCCAGCGGCCGAACCCGTTCCCCACGATGTCGATCTTCGAGAACGTGGCGGCGGGCCTGCGCCTGAACGGCAACTACAAGAAGAGCGAGCTGAACGACATCGTCGAGAAGTCGCTCAAGGGCGCGAACCTCTGGAACGAGGTGAAGGACCGCCTGAGCAAGCCGGGCTCCGGTCTGTCCGGCGGCCAGCAGCAGCGTCTGTGCATCGCCCGTGCCATTGCGGTCGAGCCGAAGGTCCTGCTCATGGACGAGCCCTGCTCGGCCCTGGACCCGATCTCCACCCTCGCCATCGAGGACCTGATCGGTGAGCTGAAGGAGCGCTTCACGATCGTCATCGTGACGCACAACATGCAGCAGGCGGCGCGTGTCTCGGACCGTACGGCGTTCTTCAACCTGGCCGCGGTGGGCCAGCCGGGCCGTCTGATCGAGATCGACGACACCGAGCGGATCTTCTCCAACCCGTCCGTCCAGGCCACGGAGGACTACATCTCCGGCCGCTTCGGCTGAGCCGGACCCGATAGACGTCCTGCGGTGCTGCATGGCGGTGCCACCGCAAGGCGAAGGGCCCGGCTCCCCCTGAGTGGGGGAGCCGGGCCCTACTTCGTCCGCCGGTGCCTACGGCGGTGGATCAGCCCCGTCCTTCGCTGTCGGTCAGGGTCTGCGGGGGCGCCACGGCCGCCGCTGTCGTGGCGGTGGTCGAGTTGGTGCAGCCGGGGACGGATCCGGGCGGGGCGCAGTTCTCCGGGAAGTTGTTCCTCACGGTGGTGCGGATCAGCGTCACCGTTCCGTCGTTGCGGATGCCGCCACCGCTTCCGGGGCCGCCCTGGGCCGTGTTGTCGTGCACCTTGGAGTCGCGCAGGGTCGCCGTGGAGTTCGCGGCGTTGGCGAGGCCGCCGCCCTGGTCCGTCGCCAGGTTGAAGCGCACCTCGGTGTGCGAGAGCGTCAGGGTGCCGCCGCCGGTGTTGCGGATGCCGCCCCCGGTGACGGCGGAGTTGTGCTCCACCACGGAGCGGGTCAGGGACGCCGTGCCGTCGTTGAAGAGACCACCGCCGTTGACGGTGGTGGCGGTGTTGTCCTGGATACTGGAGTCGGTCACGATCAGCCGGCCGTTCGGGCCGAGATTGTCGATGCCGCCGCCGAGGGTGCCGGCGATGTTGTGGCGCACGATGCTGTCGTCGAGCGTCAGCGTGCCTTCGTTACGGATGCCGCCACCCGAGCCGGCGGCGGTGTTCTCGCTGATCTCGGAGTGGGACACCGTCACCGTGGCGCCGATGTTCCGGATGCCGCCGCCGGTGGGGTTGGCCCGGCCGCCGATGATTCTCAGTCTGTTCAGCTTCACCGTCACCGCCCCGGTGATGGTCACCGTGCTGCCGGCGTGGTTGCCGTCCAGCACCGCGGAGTCCACGCCGGTCAGGGTCAGGTTCTTGTTGATGGTGAACGGGCCGACGCAGTGTCCGGACACTCGCAGGGTGGAGCCCGCCGGCGCGTTGTTGATCGCGGTCTGGAGGTTCTCGGCGGGGCAGTTGACCACGGCGCGGTCCCCGTGGGGGTCCGCGGCGTGGGCCGGGGCCGCGCCGAGCAGCCCCAGTCCCGTCCCCGCTGTCGCCGCGACGGCCATCAACCGTCTCGGGCGGCCTGTGAGCATGAACATGCTTCTTCTCCTGTCGTTGCCTGACCTCACGACCGACCCGCTCCTCAAAAGGTCAGGAGCGGGCCATAGAAGTCATATATGGACAGAAGTGATCGGAACGACGGGCGGCAGTCCGTAAGGATCCCTCGAATGACCAGCCGGTGTGCACCGAAAGGCCGGTAGCGGGTGAGGGCGGGAACCCGGGCCTACAGGGCCACCAGCTTGACGATGCCGAAGGAGAGCGCGGCGACCAGGGCGGCGGCCGGCATCGTGATGAACCAGCCCAGGACGATGTTCTTGGCCACGCCCCAGCGGACCGCGTTGACGCGCTTGGTCGCGCCCACGCCCATGATCGCCGAGGTGATCACGTGGGTCGTGGAGATCGGCGCCTTGAAGAGGAACGCCGTGGTGAACATGATCGACGCGCCGGTCGTCTCGGCGGCGAAGCCCTGCGGGGGGTCCAGCTCGATGATCTTGCGGCCCAGGGTGCGCATGATGCGCCAGCCGCCGGCGTAGGTGCCGAGGGACAGCATCACCGCGCAGACGATCTTCACCCAGACCGGGATCGGGTCGCCGTACGTCTCATGGCCGGAAATCACCAGTGCCATGACGACGACACCCATCGTCTTCTGGGCGTCCTGGAGGCCGTGGCCCAGGGCCATGCCGGCCGCCGAGACGGTCTGGGCGATGCGGAAGCCGCGCTTGGCCTTGTGCGGGTTGGCCCGGCGGAAGATCCACAGGATGGCCGTCATGACCAGGTAGCCGGCGATCAGGCCCACGATCGGGGACAGGAACATCGGGATGATGACCTTGTCGATCACGCCGTCCCAGAGCACGTTCGTGCCACCCGCCAGCGCCGCGCCCACCAGGCCGCCGAACAGCGCGTGGGAGGACGAGGACGGCAGGCCGTAGTACCAGGTGACCAGGTTCCAGACGATCGCGCCGAGCAGGCCGGCGAAGAGGATGCCCATCCCCGTCGAGCCCTGCGGCGTCTCGATCAGACCCTCGCTGACCGTCTTGGCGACCCCGGAGCCCAGGAAGGCACCGGCCAGGTTCATCACCGCGGCCATGGCGAGGGCCGCCCGCGGGGTCAGCGCCCGCGTCGACACCGACGTCGCGATCGCGTTCGCCGAGTCGTGGAAACCGTTCGTGTACGTGAAGAAGAGCGCGACCGCGATGGTCACGACCAGGGCGAAGGTGTCCATCGACGCCTCAGGACTCCTTGACGGCGATGGTCTCCACCGTGTTCGCCACGTGCTCGAAAGCGTCCGCCGCCTCTTCCAGGACGTCCACGATCTGCTTGAGCTTCAGCACCTCGATCGCGTCGTACTTGCCGTTGAAGAGGTGGGCGAGCAGCTTGCGGTGGATCTGGTCGGCCTGGTTCTCCAGCCGGTTGACCTCGATCCAGTACTCGGTGAGGTTGTCCATGGTGCGCAGGTTGGGCATCGCCTCGGCCGTCAGCTCGGCCGCGCGCGCCAGCACCTCGATCTGCTGCTCGACGCCCTTGGGCAGTTCCTCGATGTTGTAGAGGACGACCAGGTCGACGGCTTCCTCCATGAAGTCCATGATGTCGTCCAGCGAACCGGCGAGGGCGTAGATGTCCTCCCGGTCGAACGGCGTGATGAACGAGGAGTTCAGCTGGTGGAAGATCGCGTGCGTGGCGTCGTCACCTGCGTGTTCCGCGGCCCGCATACGCTCTGCGATCTCGGCCCGGGCAGACGCGTCCGCCCCGAGCAGTTCCATCAGGAGTTTCGAGCCGGTGACGATGTTGTCCGCGGATGCGGCGAACATGTCGTAGAAGCTCGTCTCCCTGGGGGTCAGACGAAAGCGCACGTGGGGTCCTCGGGGTGCTTCGGTTTCGGTCAGGCTGATGCTAGGCGCATCATCCGGCCACGGCTAATGGGCCGCATCCCAGTGTCGCCCATCGGGCACAGTGATCAGCACGGGGGCGGACCAAGGGCCCCTTACCCCGCAAAGTTCGGTACCATATACCCACTAGGGGTATGTATCCCGTTTTGTGTCCGCAGCTCGTTCCGAG
This sequence comes from Streptomyces sp. NPDC046727, assembly GCF_040645635.1. NCBI lineage: Bacteria > Bacillati > Actinomycetota > Actinomycetes > Kitasatosporales > Streptomycetaceae > Streptomyces > Streptomyces sp. NPDC046727. The sequence goes on along the minus strand of NZ_JBEYYR010000007.1, from coordinate 279,219 downwards.
ACGGAGGCCAGCGATGACGACGACGACCGAGGCCGGCGCCACGCACGGCTACCACAAGCAGAAGGACGAGCACCTCAAGCGGCTGCGCCGTATCGAGGGGCAGATCCGCGGCCTGCAGCGGATGGTGGACGAGGACACCTACTGCATCGACATACTCACGCAGGTCTCCGCCTCCACCAAGGCCCTGCAGTCCTTCGCGCTGCAGCTGCTGGAGGAGCACCTGCGGCACTGTGTCGCGGACGCGGCCCTCAAGGGCGGCGACGAGATCGACGCGAAGGTGGACGAGGCGACGAAGGCGATCGGCCGCCTGCTGCGCACCTGAGCCGTCAGGCCGGATCTCGCTCCTCGGCCACGCGCAGCACCTCGTCGATGCTCTCCAGGCTGAGCCGGTCCTCGGCGGCCGAGGCCGCGATGATCAGCTCTCCGCACAGCTCGATCTCGGCGAGGGCCACGTGGTCCTGAACCGCCGTGCCGCCGACCGGAGCCACCCGCCTCACCTCTTCTCTGCCGTCACCGACTTCCTAGAGTAGGGAGCGGTCTACACACCGCGCATGGCACGGACGGGCTACTTACGGGAGGGCGTCCCGGACTAGTGCCTGGCCGGATTCAGCCGCTGCCACTGCTGTCGCCCTCGGCGATCCGGCCCGCGTAGATGTCCGCCGCGTCCGGCAGCCGGACGTCGACGGGGGCGCCGAAGTCGTACAGCAGCAGCGTCGAGGCGACCGCCACGGTGTCCTTCTGGCGGCCGTTGGCGAAGCTGAAGCGCTGCCGGAGCTTGCGGATGCGGCCCTGGTCGTCCAGGTAGGCGTCGAACGGAACCTCGGCCGTGGCGAACCCTTTCGCCGCCGCCGCCAGAGAGGCCCGGTGACCTGCGGAGGCGTACCGGGCCGCGCGGCCCAGGTCGGCGGTGCCCCGGTAGTGCCGTACGGGCGTCCCGGCCACCTCGGTCCGGCCGACGAGGATCGCCTCGCGCGTCCCGCGCAGCAGCTCGGCCGCCGCGTACGGATCGGTCGCGCCGCCGGTGACCAGATTGCCGTCGGACAGCGTCGCGGTCTCCACCCGCACCCACTTGTCGGCGGGCACGCCCGCGCCCCGGTTCTTCATGTACAGGGCGCCCGGCGCGAGGAGTTCGGTGATGGGCCGGTGCGGGGCGGCGCCCGTGGGGTCCTCGGGCAGCATCACGGTGAGCCGGCCGAGGCGGCGCCGGTAGTCGTAGACGCCCCTGCCGCGGATGGTGACCCGGGTGCCGCCGGTGGCCATCTCCATCGAGGTGCCGGCCTTGGAACTGCCCGCCTCCCGCAGCGCGTCCGCGGCCCGGTGCAGGGCGGTGACGGGGTCGCCCGGGCCCTTGACGTCCTCGGCGGCGGCCCCGCTGCCGGCGCAGCCCGTGGCGCCCGCCCCGAGGCCGAGGAGGATGCCCACCGCGCCGACCGTCCTGCCCGTGCGCCTGTGCTGCCGCCGATCCATCGCCTGCCTACCCCCAGCGGTGTGTCCGTCACGGGCCTCCGTCGTCCGGATAACGACGGGTGGGGGGTGCCGTCACGCGCCGCCGCGGCGGGGGGAGCCCGCGGGAACCCTTTCCGGCGCGCTGGGTAACGTTGTCGGGGTGGCAGTCACCTCCGCGCAGGACGGGCCGGATCGCGCCCGGTCCGGGCAGGAACACCTCACGACGACGACCGAGCAGGGGCGCTTCTGCGTGGCCCGCTGCAGCTGCGGCTGGCGCGGCCCCGCCCGCCGCGCCCGCAGCCAGGCCCGCACGGACGCGGAGGGGCATACGGCGGACCTTTAGCCGTCAGGTGCCCTCGGGGGCGTTGACGCAGGTGACGGTGGCCCACCAGTCGATGGCGCCGGTTCCGGGATTGACGATGACGATCCGCCACACGCGGCCGCTGTCCGTGCCCTGCGGGGAGGGCCCGCTTGAGGAGATGTAGGGCCGCAGGTCCGAGATGTTGTCGTACGTGACGCCTCCGCCGGTCGCCTGCTTGCCCTCCGGGCACTGCAGGGTGGCGACGCAGGTGGCCCCGGCCTCGCAGTGGTGCCGCTCGGTGAGCAGGACGTACCCGGTGTCGGTGCTCGTGCCCGGGGTGGTGGCCGTGGCGCTCTGGCTGCAGTTGACGTTCTGTGTACCGGTGAAGGTGTTCCCGCTGCCCACTTGGCCGGAGGGGAAGCAGGCGAGGGTGACAGCGGGGTTGAGCAGCCCGGAGACCGTCGTGTCGTCCAGTACCGAGAGCAGGGATTCGTCCTGGGCCTGGGCGGTGGCCGTTCCGCCGAACAGCAGGGCCGCGCCGATGACGGTGCTGATGAGGGAGTGCCGCTTGAGGTTCATGTTCGACGCAACGAAGCCTCTGTGGCACGGATACGGCGCCGTCCGTGCCCGTCGCCTGTTCGGACCCGCGCGTCCACCCGGAGGACCTACCGGGAGTTCAGCTGTGCTGGGTGACGCCGATCGCCGTGAGGGTCGGAGGGATCAGTTCCTTGTCGTGTTCATAGGTCAGGCGTTCGCGCGCTTCGGCCGGGGGCAGCCACACCAGGTCGCTGACCTCGTCGTTGGCGGCGAAGGCTCCGCCGGTCGACTCCGCGACCCAGTACCGGACTTCCTTGTCCCGGCCCGCGTGGTCGGTGTAGCGGGCGGTCGGCAGGGCCGGTCCCAGCCGGCAGGTATGGCCGGTCTCTTCCCGGACCTCCCGCAGGGCGGCCGCGCGGGCCGTCTCGCCCTTCTTCAGCTTCCCTTTGGGCCAGGACCAGTCGGACCACTTGGGCCTGAAGACCAGGGCCAGCTCGACGCCGCCCGAGGCGGAGCGGCGCCACAGCACGCAGCCGGACGCCCGGACCACGGTGTCGTTCACACTGCCTCCTCGCGGGGGGTCAGGGAGCGTTGACGGTCTGCTTCTGCCAGGCCTGCTGGAACGCGAACCGGGCCGCCTCCACCTCGTGCCGCTGGTCGGCGTGGAGGACGCCGAGCGCGTACGCCGTCGCCGGGGTGATCCGGGGGGTGCGGGCCGCCTGGGCCGCCGCCCCCGCCGCCTCCGAGGCGTCCCGGTGCCGGTTCAGCGCCTGACCCGCCGCCAGCAGGCGTACGTCCACGGGTGCGTTGCCGCCGTGGAGCACCTCGCGGGCGTACCGGTGCAGGCGCAGCAGCAGCCGTACCTGGTGCCAGGGGCCGTCCTGGGGGTGCGGGGCCGGGTCCGGGGACAGTCCGTGGACCAGCGCCTCCGCGTTGTAGGGGTGCCCGGCGACGACCAGGGGGAGCGCGGTGACGGCGTCGGTGAGGCGTTCCTCGGCCGCGCCGGCGAGGGGGTGCAGGTCGGTGCCGGGGGCGGTGGGGGTGAGGGGGACCTCGCTGGCGAGTACGGCGACCTTGTCCGCGACGGCGTGGAAGCGGGAGGAGCCCAGGGCCTGGAGCGCGGTGGAGTGGGCCCGGGTCCGGGCCAGGGTCAGCTGGCGTTCCAGCAGGGCGCCCGCCTTCGCCGCGCCCACGGTGAGGTTGCCGCGCTCCGGCGCGGGCGCCGGGCCGGCCGGGCCGCCGGTGCTCTCCAGCGTGGCCGCGCCCACGCGTGCCGCTTTGGCGGAGCGGCTGCCCGCGGCCACGGCGTCGACCTGCTGGGCGGGGAGCACCGAGGCCCCGGACAGCCGGTGCAGCGCCAGCAACAGCCGTTCCAGACGCGCCTCGTACGCGTGCTCAAGGGCCAGGGTGCCGGACAGCCAGGCCAGTTCGGGGCGCATCTCCTCGGACCAGTCGGGGTCGAGGAGCGGACGGAACGTGTGCAGGCTGCCGCTGATGCGGCGGGCCGAGCGGCGCAGCGCGCGCGCCGCGTCGACGGACTCCGCCGCGCCGCCGTTCCCCGCGGCCGCGTACCCGCGTGCGGCGGCGCCCCCGCCGTTGCCGCCGGTCTCCCGGTGCAGGCGCAGGGCGCGGAGGAACTCCGTGGCCTGGGCGCGCAGGTAGCCCGCGAGGGCGTCCCCGGTCACCACCGCCTCGGCCGTGGGGTCCGTCGGGTCAAGGTGTTGCTGTGCCACGCCGGCGCCTCCGGGCGTCTATGAGCATCTCCTGGACGTTGCGCAGGGGTTGGCCGTCCGCGTCGGTCGCGTGCCGCGTCCACTCGCCGTCCGGGCCGAGGTGCCAGGAGGCGGTGCTGTCGGACATGCCGGTGTCCAGCAGCCGGTTGAGGGCTGCGCGGTGGCCGGGGTCGACGACCCGGACCAGGGCCTCTATCCGGCGGTCGAGATTGCGGTGCATCATGTCGGCGCTGCCGATCCACACCTCCGGCTCGCCGCCGTTGCCGAAGCCGAACACCCGGGAGTGTTCGAGGAAGCGGCCGAGGATCGAGCGGACCCGGATGTTCTCCGAGAGGCCCGTGACGCCGGGGCGGATCGCGCAGATGCCGCGCACCCATATGTCCACCGGCACTCCTGCCTGGGAGGCGCGGTAGAGGGCGTCGATGACCGCCTCGTCCACCATGGAGTTGACCTTGATGCGGACGAAGGCGGGACGGCCCGCGCGGTGGTGCTGGATCTCCTTGTGGATCCGGGAGACCAGGCCGTCGCGCAGGGACTTGGGGGCCACCAGCAGGCGGCGGTAGGTCTCGCGGCGCGAGTAGCCGGACAGCCGGTTGAAGAGGTCGGAGAGGTCCGCGCCGACCTGCGGGTCGGCGGTGAGCAGGCCGAGGTCCTCGTACAGCCGGGCCGTCTTCGGGTGGTAGTTGCCCGTGCCGACGTGGCTGTAGCGGCGCAGGGTCTCGCCCTCCTGGCGGACCACCAGGGACAGCTTGCAGTGCGTCTTCAGGCCGACCAGGCCGTAGACGACGTGGCAGCCGGCCTCCTCCAGCTTGCGCGCCCACTTGATGTTGGCGTGCTCGTCGAAGCGGGCCTTGATCTCGACCAGGACGAGGACCTGCTTGCCGGACTCGGCGGCGTCGATGAGCGCGTCGACTATGGGGGAGTCGCCGGAGGTGCGGTACAGGGTCTGCTTGATCGCGAGGACGTCGGGGTCGGCCGCCGCCTGCTCCAGGAACGCCTGCACGGAGGTGGAGAAGCTGTCGTACGGGTGGTGCAGGAGCACGTCCCGGGCGCGCAGGGCCGCGAAGATGTCGGGCGCGGACGCCGACTCGACCTCGGCGAGGTCGCGGTGGGTGCCGGCGACGAACTTCGGGTACTTCAGCTCCGGCCGGTCCAGGCCGTGGATGCGGAACAGGCCGGTGAGGTCGAGCGGGCCGGGCAGCGGGTAGACCTCGGCCTCGGAGATCTTCAGCTCGCGGACCAGCAGGTCGAGCACCTCGCGGTCGATGGACTCCTCGACCTCCAGGCGCACCGGCGGGCCGAAGCGGCGCCGCATGAGTTCCTTCTCCAGGGCCTGGAGGAGGTTCTCGGCGTCGTCCTCCTCGACCTCCAGGTCCTCGTTGCGCGTGATCCGGAAGGCGTGGTGCTCCAGGATCTCCATGCCCGGGAACAGCTCTTCCAGGTGGTTGGGGGCCGCGATGACGTCCTCGATGGGGACGAAGCGGCCCGGGGAGGCCTCCAGGAAGCGGGACAGCAGCGGCGGCACCTTTACGCGCGCGAAGTGCCTGTGGCCGCTGACCGGGTTGCGTACGACGACGGCCAGGTTCAGGGAGAGGCCGGAGATGTACGGGAAGGGGTGCGCGGGGTCGACGGCCAGCGGGGTGAGGACCGGGAAGATCTGGTGCCGGAAGAGCGTGAAGAGGCGGGCCTGCTCCTTGTCGGTCAGCTCGGTCCAGCGGACCAGGTGGATGCCCTCCTCCGCGAGCGCGGGGGCGACGTCCTCGTGGTAGCAGGCGGCGTGCCGGGCCATCAGCTCGCGGGAGCGCGCCCAGATCATCTCCAGCACCTCGCGGGGCTGGAGGCCGGAGGCGGAGCGGGTGGCGACGCCGGTGGCGATACGGCGCTTCAGACCGGCGACCCGGACCATGAAGAACTCGTCCAGGTTGCTGGCGAAGATCGCGAGGAAGTTCGCGCGCTCCAGGAGCGGGGTGTTCGGGTCCTCGGCCAGCTCCAGGACGCGCTCGTTGAAGGCGAGCCAGCTGCGCTCACGGTCGAGGAAACGGCCCTGGGGCAGGGGGGTGCCGTCGGCCTGGGACTCCTCGTAGGCGTCGAGGTCCGCGTCGATCTCGTGCTCCAGGTCGGAGACCGCGGGGGCCACGGTGGTCGGGCGGTGCGCGGCGATGGAGCCCACGGGGGGCTGCGGGTTCGGGTACTCGCTGCGGCCCGCGGGGGCTCCGCCGAGGGCGGTGGCGGGCGACGGCTGGGCCTCGGCCTGGGTGTCTTGCTGACTCATGAACCCATTCTTCCGCGCTACCGGCGACACGGGCGCGTCGGAACGTGCGGGCGGCAGCCTCAGGGCCCCGTTCCCCGCGGCCGGCCCCTCGGGGGGCGGCGAAGGCTCTGGCACGGCGGGCGTCATTGGCCGAGCGTCGCAAGCCTGGCTGAATCAATGGTTACGGCGACATGACGTGCGGGATAGCGGGGAGCGGCCCGAAGGGGTTCCCGGATGCGAAAACGCCGGTCCGGTACGTCCTGCCCCCCATGGCAGGACGTACCGGACCGGCGCGGGTCCGGGCCTCAGGCGGCCCGGTGGCGCAGGACGGCGTACGCGGCGGCCGTGGCGGCCACGGTGAGGGCGAGGACCACGCCGGTGGCGGCCAGGTGCAGGGGCCAGAAGCCGGTCAGCGTGCCGCGCAGCGGCTGCCACAGGTCGTGCAGGTACAGCCGCAGGGCCACGCCGGCCGCGCCGGCGACGGCCAGGGCGGGGAGCGCGCGGCGCAGGGCCAGGCCGGCCAGGGCGCCCGCGGCCAGCCCGAACAGCACGAGCGCGGGCAGCAGCGGGCCGCGCGGGACGAAGACGCGGTCCCACGTCCAGTGGGTGACCAGGACGTCCTTGTCGGCGCTCCACACCGAGCCGAAGACCAGGGCGAGCACCGCGGTGCCGGCGAGCAGCGGCAGCGCGGCCGCCGTCAGCTTCGCGGTCAGCCAGCGGGCCGGGGTGACGGTCTGGGTCCAGGCCAGCCGGGCGGTGCCGGACTCCAGCTCGCGGCCGATCAGCGCGGCACCGGCCCAGGCGGCCACCGCGGCGGGGGCGTGGCAGAGGGCCTCGCCGAGGAGTCTCATGACGGCGTCGGTGTCGGTGAGCACGGTGTAGGAGCACCAGGCGCCGGCCTGGTGGCAGGACCGGTCCCGGGGCGCTCCGGAGTAGTGGACCCAGAGCAGTTCGCCGGCCGCGAGGAGCACGAAGGCGGTCCAGACGAGCAGGGCCGGGCGGTGCAGCCGCAGCAGGGTGCGGCGGGTGACCGGGCGGGCGGGGGCGAGGGCGGTCATACGGCGGCTCCCACGGCGGCGGCCTTCCCGCGGACCGGCGCGCCGGTGGTCCGGCGCCGCACCAGCCAGAAGGCGAGCGCGGCCAGTACGGCGGTGAGGGCGAGCAGGGCACCGGTCGAGGCCAGCTGGAGGGGCCAGCGGTGGGAGTAGGGGTGGTAGTCGATGTAGAAGCCGACGGCGTCGCGCTGGTCGTTGAGGGCCCGGCAGGCCGGGTTGGAGTCGGAGAGGCAGGAGGAGGCGGGCAGATGGGCACCGGAGGAGGTGACGACGCCCTCCTCGATCTTGATGCCCGAGTACGACGGAAAGCCCCGGAGGCCGCTGACGCTGGTGGAGACCGGCCACAGGTGCGGCAGGGTCATGTGGACGCCCGTCCACAGCGCCGCCATGGCGAGCGCGGAGGCGCACAGCGCGAGCAGCGAGCGGCCCAGCAGCAGTCCGACGAGGGCGCCGAGGACGAGGCCGGTCAGGGCGAGACCGGCGATCAGCGGGCCGCCGGCGTAGAAGGTGGGCACGTCCTCCCACGGCTTGGCGGTGTCGATCCGGCCGTCCCCCGCCGACCAGGCCGCCTGGTGCAGCATCCCCAGCAGGCCGGCGCCGGCGGTGACGAGGACGGCCGGGACCGCGAGCCGCGAGGTGAGCCAGCGCAGCGGCGAGACGCCCTGGGTCCAGGCGAGCCGTGCCGTGCCGGTCTCCAGTTCGCGGCCGGTCAGGGCGGCGCCCGCCCAGGCGGCGGCCAGGAACGGCACCGCGAGGACGGCGGCGGTCGTGTACTGGTACACGTCCTTGTAGCGCAGGATCGCGTCCTGGTCGTACCGGCAGGGGCCGCTCCGGGTGCAGCCGGCGTCGTACTCGTGCCAGGCCGCCGCCGCGGCGTCCGTGAGCGGGCCCCACAGCCACAGCAGCGCGCCGGCCACGCCGACGACGAGGACGGTCCAGGCGTACAGCGCGGGGCGGTGCACGCGCAGCAGCCAGCGGACCGTGCGGGGCCGGCCGGTGGCCGGGGCGGTCGGGACGGCGGTCATGCGGCACTCCCTTCGGACAGGTCCGGCGCGCCGGGGTTGCGCAGGTGGGCGAGGACCAGTTCCTCCAGCGAGGGCGCCGAGGTGCGCCAGTCGCCGGGGACCGGTGCGGCCGGGCGGATCAGGGCGGTGAGCTGGCGGCCGGTGACCCGGGACTCGACCACGGTGTGGGCGTCCAGCCGGGTGGCCTCGGCGACGCCGGAGATCCGCAGGTGGGCGGCGAGCAGGTCGTCGATCTCCCCGGCCAGCCGGATCCGGCCCCCGCCGACCAGCAGCAGATGGTCGCAGGAGTCCTCCAGCTCGGCGACGACGTGCGAGGACATCACGATGGTGGTGCCGTACTGGGCGGCCTGCGCCATCAGGGTGCCCATCAGCTCGTGCCGGGCCAGCGGGTCGAGGTCGGCCATCGGCTCGTCCAGGAGCAGCAGTTCGGGCCGCTTGCCGAGGGCGAGAGCGAGCGCGACGCGGGTGCGCTGGCCGCCGGAGAGGGAGCGCACGCGGGCCTTGGGGTCCAGGTCACCGCCCGCGACGACCTGCGCGGCGAGGTCCGCGTCCCAGTGGCCGGGGTTGAGGTCGGCGCCCATGAGCAGCGTCTCGGCGATGGTGAGCTGCGGGTACAGCGGCTTGTCCTGGGCGACGAAGCCGAGCCGGGGACGGGCCGCGGCGGGCGTGGTGCCGAGGACGGTCACGCTGCCCTCGGTGGGCGCGGTGAGCCCGGCGGCCAGGGCCAGCAGGGTGGACTTGCCGGCGCCGTTGGGGCCGACGACCGCGCACACGCGCCCGGTGGGCAGCCGGAACGAGCAGTCCCGCAGGGCCCAGCCCCCACGGCGGCCGAACCGTTTCCCCAGAGCGTCGGCGCTCAACGCCGTGTCGCTGCTCATGACGGGTCTCCCTGGAAGTGCTTGTCGAGTACGGCAGTGAAGAGTGCGGCCACGTCGTCCCGCTCCAGGCCGGCGGCGCGGGCCCGGTCCGCCCACTCCTCCAGCTCGGCGCGCAGCGGGGAGTCGGCGGGGGCGGCGCCCAGGGACCGCCGGACGAAGGTGCCGAGCCCGCGGCGCGCCTCCACCAGGCCCTCGCGCTCCAGCTCGCGGTACGCCTTCAGCACGGTGTTGGGGTTGATGGCGGTGGCCTCCACCACTTCGCGTGCCGTGGGCAGCCGGTCGCCCGGCTCCAGCAGGCCGAGGCGCAGGGCCTGTTTGGTCTGCTGGACGATCTGCACATAGGTGGCCACGCCGCTGTGCCGGTCGATGCGGTACTCGACCATCGGTACACAACCACCCTTTCACTAATTGAGTAGTGAAAGGGTGGTGCAAGAGAGGGGCGGCCGTCAAGGCGACCGCCCCTGGCGTGCCGGAATATCAGGTTTCGGTGCGGTACATCAGGTCCGTCTCATGGACCGTGAACCCCAGCCGCTCGTACACCGACACCGCCGCCTTGTTGTCGGCGTCGACGTAGAGCATCGCGGTCGGCAGCTGCTGGGCGGCCAGATGGCGCAGCCCGATCATGGTGAGCGCCTTGCCGAGCCCGCCGCCCTGCTCGCCGGGCCGCACCCCGAGCACGTACACCTCGCCGAGCCCCTCCTCGGCGTGCACCTTGGTCCAGTGGAAGCCGATCAGCTCCCCGCGCCGCTCGGCGAGGAAGAACCCGGCCGGGTCGAACCACGCCTCGGCCTTGCGGTCGTCCAGGTCCCGCTGGGTCAGCGCTCCCTGCTCCGGGTGGTGGGCGAAGGCGGCGGCGTTCACCGCGAGCCAGGCCGCGTCGTCCTTGCCGGGCACGAAGGCGCGCACGGTCACGCCCTCCGGCAGCACCGGATCGGACAGCTCCAGGTCGGTCAACGACCGCCGCATCTGGCGCAGTTCGCGGAACAGGGTCAGGCCGAGGACCTGGGCGAGGTGCCGGGCGGCGGGGTGTCCGCCGTGCGCCCACACCCGCAGCCGCTTGCCGGAGACGGCGAGCAGGGCGGCGCCGAGCGCCCGGCCGTGCCCGTGCCCGCGGTGCCCGGGGTGCACGACCAGTTCGGCGGCCGGCGCCTCGACCGGGTCGGTGTCCTCCAGCTGGGCGTAGCCGACGAGTTCGCCGTCGACGGACAGCAGCAGATGCGAGACGCCCGCGCGGGTGCCGCCGCGCAGCTGCAGCCGGCCCTGCTCGGACACCGGCTGCTGCCCGTCGACCCGGGCGGCCTCGCCGAGCAGGGCCAGCACGGCCTCGGCGCGGTCCGGGGTGAGCGCGGAGTAGGTCTCGATGGAGCGGGCGGGGAAGCCCCGTACGGTGTCGTCGCTGCTCATGCGTACGAGGGTACGGCGCGCCCGGGGCGAAGTCCCGGCACACCGGCCGCAAAAGGCCGGCGAAGGGAAACCAGGATGTAACCCTGAACCCCCTGTCGCGCTACGCGCGTTGACCCTAGGCTGCGCCGAGCCACCACAGCCGACCCACAGGGGGGTCCCATGACAGCCGTGCCCCGGCGCACCAGACGTCGTACGTACGCCCTTCTCGCGAGCGCGGCCACGCTCGCCACGGCGGCGGCGCTGACCGCCGCCCTCCCGGCGGACGCGCACGAGAGCCACCACCGTCCGGGCCGCTACCAGGACGTCCAGCTGCTCTCCTTCAACGACCTGCACGGCAACCTGGAGCCGCCGTCCGGCTCCTCCGGCCGGGTCACCGAACTCCAGCCGGACGGCACGACGAAGACGATCGACGCGGGCGGCGTCGAGTACCTCGCGACCCACCTCCGCCAGGCCCGCGAGGGCCACCCGTACTCGATCACCGCGGCCGGCGGCGACATGGTCGGCGCCTCCCCGCTGCTGTCGGGCCTGTTCCACGACGAGCCCACCGTCGAGGCGCTCAACAAGCTGGACCTGGACGTCACCTCGGTCGGCAACCACGAGTTCGACGAGGGCGCGCGGGAGCTGGCCCGCCTGCAGAACGGCGGCTGCCACCCCACGGACGGCTGCTACACGGACACGGAGTTCCAGGGCGCGGACTTCCCGTACCTGGCGGCGAACGTGCAGGACGAGAAGACCGGCAGGCCGATCCTCAAGCCGTACTGGGTCTGGCAGAAGAAGGACGTCAGGATCGGCTTCATCGGAGTCACCCTGGAGGGCACCCCGGGCATCGTCTCCGCCGACGGCGTCAAGGGCCTGAGCTTCAAGGACGAGGTCGAGACGATCAACAAGTACGCCAGGGTGCTCCAGCGCCAGGGCGTGCAGTCGATCGTGGCCCTGATCCACGAGGGCGGCTACCCGGCCTCCGGCGCCTACAACTACGACTGCGACTCCCCGGGCGCCGGCAGCGGCATCTCCGGCCCGATCGTGGACATCGCCAAGAACGTGACCCCGGCGGTGGACGCCCTGGTCACCGGCCACACCCACCAGGCGTACGTGTGCACCGTCCCGGACCCGTCGGGCCGCCCCCGCATGGTGACCTCGGCGGCCTCCTTCGGCCGCCTCTACACCGACACCACGCTGACGTACGACCGCTACACCGGTGACATCGCGCGTACGGCGGTGAAGTCCGCGAACCACGTGGTCACCCGGGACGTCCCCAAGGCCGCGGACATGACGGACCTGATCTCCCGCTGGAACACCCTGGCGGCCCCCATCGGCAACCGCGCCATCGGCTACATCTCCGCCGACGTCGACAACACCGGCACCGAGTCCCCGATGGGCGACCTGATCGCCGACGCGCAGCTCGCCCACGGCCGGGAGCTGGACCCGAGGACCAGCCTCGCCCTGATGAACCCGGGCGGTGTGCGCGCGGGCCTGACCTACAAGGCCAAGGGTGCCGAGGGCGACGGGGTCGTCACCTACGCGGAGGGCTTCACGGTCCAGCCGTTCTCCAACACCGTGAACCTCCAGGACTTCACCGGCGCCCAGCTGGTCCAGGTGCTGAAGGAGCAGGTCAGCGGCGTCAACGCGGCGGCCCCGAAGATCCTCCAGCCGTCCGCCGGGCTCACCTACACCCTGGACATGTCCAAGTCGGGCGCGGACCGTGTGGTCACCGACTCCATCCGCCTGAACGGCGCCCCGATCGACCCGGCGGCCACCTACCGCGTGGCCACGAACAGCTTCCTCGCGGGCGGCGGCGACGGCTTCCCGACCCTGGGCCAGGGCACGAACGACCTGGTCGGCTCGGACGACCTGAGCGCCCTGGAGAAGTACCTGACGGCGCACTCGTCGGCGGCGAACCCGATCGCCCCGCCGAAGGCCGACCGGATCACCGTCGTGCAGTAGGACCCTGAACCGCTCCGAAAGGCCCCTGGGACCATCCGCAGGGGCCTTTCCCTTCGGCGTGCGGAGAAGAGGGTCAGAGCGCCACCAGGTCGATGACATTGATCACGACATGCCGGTTCGAGACCACGTACGTAATGAAGCCACCTGTGAGGGCCGAACGGATTGAGGCTGAGCCGCTTCTCGAGCGTCTCAAGCGACGTGCGTTGCGGACCCGCCAGCGCGGCTTTGCGCTGAGCCGCTCGGTCCACGTACCTGATCGAGTACGAGCTCACCTACACCTGCTGGCGTCGATGGGGTGGTTGTCGGCGTCGTAGACGTCGCCGTCCGTGTCGTGGAAGACCATGCCCTCCGTGTCGCCCTCCGTCATGCGCTTGACGGTCTGTTCCACCTCATCGAGGTAGCCCGGTGTCGCACAGGCACAGGCGAAGGGCAGCCACTTGTCGATCACGCCGTCCAGCTCAGAATGATCGAAGTCCGCGGCTGCGCTCAGCCAATCCTGCTCGAACGCCTGCAACCAGTCGGGGCGCCGCTGCAGAGCCGCACGGATCGCCTCCGGAGTTCTCTCGCACGCGTTCGGATCCACCTCGTGGGCCATGATCGGGCTCTCTTCTCCGGCTGGGGTGGCTGGGGTACCTGGGATCCACCGTAGAGGGTGGCGGGACACAGGCGCGGGCGGACGCGTCACTCAGCGCTCGTGCGGGGGATCCGCGAGCCTCTGCTGATCGCGATGCGGAGCACCTCCCGCAGGGACTCCAGCGCCCTGGTGAGCGCGAAGCGCATGGCCTGTTCGCCCGCGTCGGTGTCTCCGAGTACGGCCTTCGCGCCGGCCAGAACCCGCTCGGCCGAGACTAGCTGGGCGGCCTCGACGTCGTCGGCGAGGAGGGAGAGGCGGCTGTGGTCGTTGTCGGTGCTGAGGTAGCACGGTTTGCCTTCTGGAGTGGTCCAGGGCAGGAGCCGGAGTCCGTCACTCACACGGACACCTCCACGTCGTGGAGGTACGGGCGCACGAGAGGGGTGTCGTAAAGGAAGAGGTGTGCTTCGAGGCCGTCGTGCGGGCGGCGGCGGTGCAGGGGCAACGGCGGCCCGGTGTCCGGCAGTCGGGGCGGACTCGCGCGGCGGCGGCCACGGGCGGGGAGCAGGGCCCGGATGAGCAGGAGCAGCAGCGATTCGATGAGTCCGGGGATACATGCGCGCACGTCGGCACTCCGTGGGGGCAGGGGGCTTGACGAGCGGTGATTACCGTTCGTGTCTCGATCGTCACAGCTTCGGCGTACGCTGCGGAAGAGGTTCGGTGTTGCCCGGGGCGCCAGGCAACGGGGAGGGGTGACGTGGGCGAGAACGTTGACGCGGAGCCGGTTTCCGGGCGGGTCATGATGGGCCAGACGCTGAGGGTGCTGCGTGAGAAGGCGGGCAAGTCGCTGGGTCGGTTGGCCGACGAGACGGGGTACGACAAGAGCTATCTGAGCCGGTTGGAGTCCGGGGAACGGCTGTCCAAGGCGACGGTCATGGAGGACCTGGACGCGTATTACGGCACCGGTGACCTGCTGTTAAGCCACTGGAAGGCGGCTCGGCTGGACGCGTTCCGGGACCGGTACAAGGAGTTCATGAAGCTGGAGGCGACGGCTCGGATCTTGTGGATGTTCACGCCGGGTGTGCCGGGGCTCCTGCAGACCGAGGACTTCGCCCGGGAGGTGTTGTCTGGGCCCCAGACAACGCTGGAGGGTGACGACTGGGTAGAGGAGCAGGTGGCGGCCCGCATCGGGCGGCAGTACCTGCTGCGGCAGAAGCCCGAGCCCAGCGTGCGCATCATCATGGACGAGTACGCGTTCCGCCGCCCCGCAGCCGTCCGGCAGACCTGGGAGGAGCAGCTGCTCCGCATCGAGGCCGTCGCGATGCTGCCGAATGTGACGCTTCAGGTGCTGCCCTTCGCCGCCGGGGTCCACCACCACATGCACGCGTCACTGACGCTGCTGTGGCAGAAGGACGCGAGCGGTGTCGCCTACGTGGAAGGCGACACCCGGGGCGAGTTGACCGAGGAACCGGACGGCCTCCTGCGGCACCGACTGTCCTACGATCGGCTCCGGGACATGGCGTTGTCCCCGTCGGACTCGCTCGCGTTCGTCCGGGACGCACTGGAGGAGCACAGATCATGAACCACACCCCCGACCTCAGCACCGCCGCCTGGCGCAAGTCGAGCTACAGCGATGGGGGAGCCAACAACTGCGTCGAGGTCGCCGACGGTTACCCCGGTGTCGTCCCCGTCCGGGACAGCAAAGCCCCGATGGCGCGTCCGCTGGTCTTCTCCGCCGCTTCCTGGTCGGCGTTCGTGACGCAGGTCAAGGACGAGGCAGGGCACTGAATTTCTTCACCCGCTCAGGGCTACGAGCGTGGCGGTCACCACGGCGATCAGTGTGAGGGTGGCGGCGAACGCGGCTGCCGCGCGGGTGGCGGCGGCCGGGTAGGAGCACCGTTCGCGGCGTGCGAGGTAGCCGGCGCCGGCTGCGACGAGGACGGCGGCGAAGACGGACAGGGTAAAGCCGAGCAGGATCACAGCAGTGTGGTCGGACACGTAACGAGCTCCTTGGAAACAGCAGGTGATGTCGTCGTGCCGAATCTCTCGGAACCGCTGTCCACTGTGGTTCGCGTGAACAGAAACAAACTCTGGTGAACACAGGCCAGGCACAGGGGGGTGAGATGACTCGAGAGGGAGCGGCCCTGAGCCCTGCCGATGTCCTTGAGGAACTGCGCAGGGAGTTGAGGGACGCGCTCGACCGGACCGGTTGGACGCAGGCGGCGCTCGGGGACTTTGCCGGACTCAAGCGGACAACAGTCAACCAAGCCCTCAGCTCGAAGGTAGACAAGTCCCCGTCCCGAAGGACGGTCACAAGGCTGATCAAGGCCCTCAAGCTCCAGGACAAGAAGGACCACTTGCTGGGTCTGCACACTGCTGCCGAAGCCCCGAGCTCCAGAAACCCGACTGCCGAAGCACCCGCACCGCTCGGCCTGCCCATCGCGGAACTGGACGACGCCTACGCGCTGGAGCACCTGGAGGTCCACCGCAGCATCGACCCGGGTCCGCCGACTCTGAGCAGGCTCACCCCATACATCCACCGTGGGCATGACGTCTGGCTTGCGGGCATCGCCCGCGAGGCGCAGACCTCAAGCCGGATGGCGGTGCTGATCGGAGACTCATCGACGGGCAAGACCCGGGCCCTGCACGCCCTGTTGCTGCTCAACCAGTTCGCCGAGTGGCGCCTGTGGCAGCCCTACGACTCGGAGGGATTCCTCACGGCGTACAACCGGGGCGAGATCGGGCCACGCACCGTGCTGTGGATGAACGAGTCCCAGCGCTATCTGGACGGCCCTCGCGGAGAGGAGACCGCCCGTGCGCTGCTCGGCCTACTGGCTGACCAGGCAGTCGGGCCCGTCCTTGTCCTCGGGAGCCTGTGGCGCGAGAACCACGCCACCCTGACGGTACGGCCGGAGCGCAACGGGCCTGATCCCCACGCGCAGGCGCGCAGGCTGCTGGACGGCCGCTGCCGAGAGGTGCCCGGGACGTTCGACGACGACGACATGGCGGAACTCGCCCGGCTCGCCCAACAGGACCGGCGCCTGACCCTCGCCATGGAGTGCGGAGGACGACAGATCCCCCAGTTCCTGGCCGGCGCCCAGGAACTCGTACGGCGTTTCGAGACCGCACCGACAGGGGCCAAGGCGGTGATCCGCGCGGCCATCGACGCACGGCGCCTCGGGCATGGCCTGCTCATCGGCGACGCGTTCCTGCGCGCTGCCGCTCCCGGCTATCTCACCGATCAGCAGTGGCAGTTACTGGGAGAGAAGTGGTTCGAGGAAGCCCTCCGGTATGCCGGAAAGGAGTGCAAGGGAGTCCCCGGTCCCCTCACGCCTCATCGACCCCGCCCCGGTGAGGCGACGCCGTCGGCTCCGGTCTACCGGCTCGCCGACTATCTGGAGCAGTACGGCCGGGACACCTTCCGCCACGACGTGCCGCCGGCCGGCTTCTGGGCCGCCGCTGAACGCGCCGTGACCGACCCGTCCGATCTCCTCGCACTCGCCGGTTCCGGCAAGGCCAGGCTCCTGCTGCGCCAGTCGGCGGGGCTCTACCGTGCCGCCGCGGAAGCAGGACGGCCGCGCGGCTGGCTTCGACTCGGTGAACTGCACGAGCAGGCCGGCGACTCCGAGGGCGCCGCACGCTTCTTCCGGACGGCGGCCGATTGCGGGGAGTTCCACGGTCACCTGGCGCTGGCCCATGTGCGCAGGAAGGCCGGGGACAGTTCCGCGGCGTTGCGCCTCTGCCAGACCGCGGCACGGATCGCGGCGACCGCCGCGAATCCCTCCGAAGCTGACCTCCTCGTGGTGTCCCTGGCTGATCCCCTCGCCAATGCAGGAGACTCCGAGGGAGCGGAGGAGTTGTGCCGCGCCTTGATCGCTCTGGGCGGTGACCACCAATGGCTGTGGTTCTACGCAGCGAGCCTGCGCCTGCGCGCAGGAGACCGGGAAGGCGCCGAACCATACGCGCGGGAAGCGGCCCGCAGGGGTGACGACAGCGCGCTGCTCAGCCTGGTCGACGCTTGGCGGTCGGCCGGAGACGAGGCCCGAGCCGACCGTCTGTACGACGAGGTGATCGACCTCAGCACACCGTTGTCGCTGGGGGAACTGGCCCTGTCACTGGAGAAGGAGAACCCGCCGGAGGCCGAGCGCCTCTTTCGCATCATCGACGAGCGAGAGGGAGACAGCGCCGCCGCCCTGTGGATCAGAGCTGTCCGGCTCCTCGAAGCAGGGGACCGCACCGGCGCCGAACGACTCTTCCGTGCCTCGGTCGACGCCGGGGACCCCGCGGGGTTGTACAACCTGGGCAGCCTGTGCCTGGACGCCGAGGACTGGGACGGAGCCGAGCAGTACGCGTTGCGTGACATCGCCGAGACGGGCGGCAGTCTGCTCCTGAACGATCTGGACCTGACGTACCGCGACACCGGGCGGACGGACCGCCTTCGCACGCTGTTCGAACAGCTGATGGAAGCCGGTCACACCGATGCCGCCGCCCGCCTCGCCAGGCTCCTGGACGAGGCGGGTGAGCATGCCGAGGCCGACCGTCTTGTGTTCCGGGCGGTCGCCGCGGGTGATTCCGCAGCGCTCCGGATGCTGAACCGACCCGACGACCCGCGCCACCGACGGATGCTCCAGTACGGACTTGAGCCCGACGGCAGCATCGCGGACCCATGGTGGTGACGACCGACCGCACCCTGCCCGTGCGAGCCGGAGCCGCGGGCAGTGGGCGATACCTCGTCGGGTCATTCGATCAGGTGTTCTTCCTTCGGTCGAACCAGATCGTCGCCGCCGTCGGGGCCAGCCCCGCCCAGAAGACGAGCTGCGGCACGGTCCGCCCGGTCCACGGGACCTGGGTGAGGAGCAGGGCGCGGAGGTTGTACTGGACGCCCTTGGGCAACCAGCGGTAGCGCAGCAGGGCGCCCACGGCCCACAGGGCGGCGAACGGCACGAGGGTCCACAGCCGTTGGTCGACCGGGACCGGCAGGCTGCGCTGAGTGGGGCCGTCGGTGGCGAAGAGGTCGAGCATCGCCCCGGCGAGCGCAACGCACAGCAGGGCGAGCCAGCGCACCCCGCGCAGCAGCCGGTACGAGGCGTCGTCCAGGCCCTGCCGCATCCGCTCCGAGTCCGGGGCGGCGGCGAGGGCGTCGGCGTAGAGTGTGGCGGCCTCGGCGGCCTTGACGCCCGGCGCGGCGGCGGCCCGCTCGGTGCGCTGGGCCAGGGCCTGCGGGTGGTTCGGATCGAGCCGGAGGACGGCTTGGTCCATCT
Organism: Streptomyces sp. NPDC046727; assembly: GCF_040645635.1. Lineage (NCBI taxonomy): Bacteria > Bacillati > Actinomycetota > Actinomycetes > Kitasatosporales > Streptomycetaceae > Streptomyces > Streptomyces sp. NPDC046727. Next base: position 260,813 of record NZ_JBEYYR010000007.1, on the reverse strand, counting down.
GGTCGGCGAGGGCCCGGTCGCCCGACAGGTTGGCGATCGCGGGAACTCATGGGTGACTCCAGTCGGTTGTCCGGCCGCGAAGGACCGCTCCTACCGCTGCCGGTCCAGCAGCGTCTCCCAGTTCTGGCCGGACGCCCAGTCGGTGAAGGACTGCCAGGCGATCTCCGGGTACGCGCGGCGCAGCCCGGGGACGTCGACGTCGAGGCCGGTGCCGTCGAAGTAGGCGAACATCGCCGCCAGGTCGGCGGAGTGGGCGCGGACCTGGGCGAGGGGGACCTCCTGGTGGGCGACCGGGCGGCCCAGGGCGGTGGTGAGGGCGGTCGCGAGCTGCGCGGGGGTGCGTTCGTCGGAGGCGATGTCGATGCGGTGGCCGGCGAAGTCGTCCCGGCGCCGGAGGGCCAGCGCGGCGAACGCGCCGATGTCCGCGGCGGGGATCAGCGTGAGCGGCCGGTCGGCCGGCATGGGCCAGGCGAAGCTGCCGGCGCGCAGTCCGTCGAGGCTCCAGCCGCCGGCGAAGTTGTCCATGAACGCCGCCGGGGCGATCACGGTCCAGGGCAGGCCGGACGCGCGCAGGTGCTGCTCGACCGCCCGCTTGCTCTCGTAGTGCGGGATGCCGGTGCCCCGGTCGGCGTGTGCGGCGGAGGTGAGGACGACATGGCCGAGGCGGGCCCCGGCCGCGGCGTCCACCAGGGCGTTGCCCTGCCGGATCTCCGTGTCGGTGTCGGTGCCGAACGGCGTGGTGACCGCGAACAGCGCGTCGGCGCCGGCGAGGGCCGCGTCGAGCGAGGCGCGGTCGTCGAAGTCGGCGTACCGGACCTCGGCGCCCCGCAGGCGCAGCGCCTCGGCGGCGGATGAGCCGGGGCGGCGGGTGAGGGCGCGGACGTGGTGCCCGGCGGTCAGCAGGGCGCGGGCGGTGGCTCCGCCCTGGGCGCCGGTGGCGCCGGTGACGGCGATGGTGAGCATGGTTCTCCCCCAGTGGAATAACATTGCTGTGTGACGCATTAGCTGCGTCGCGCAGCAGAATAGCCGGAGATCGCTGCGCCGCGCAGCGATTATCGAGAGAGGGGTGTCCCGTGGCGGATCCGAGCCGTGCCCGGCTGTACGAGGAACTGGCCGTGGAGTCCCGCCGCTACCTGGCCGCCTACGTGCTGTTCAACCAGGCCGTCGCCGATCACCTCGGCATGCACCCCACCGACGTGCAGTGCCTCAGCCTGCTGACGGCCGAGCCGGAACCGATCACCGTCAAGCAGATCGCGGAGCTGACCGGTCTCACCACGGGCTCCGCCACCCGCCTCGTCGACCGGCTGGAACGCGCGGGCTACGTCACCCGCACACCCGACCGGCAGGACCGCCGCCGCGTGCTGGTCGCCCCGGTCCCGGAGCGCGTCGCCCGCGTCACCGCGCTGTGGGAGGAGCTGGGGGAGACCTGGGGGACCGTCTTCGACGACCACACCGACGCCGAGCTGAGGACGATCACCCGGCACATGCGCCGCGCGAGCGACTTCAGCCACACCCAGATCCAGCGCGTGCGCGCCATGCCCAAGCCGGACTGAGCCCGCCGGTTCAGCCGGCCGGCGCCTGGGGCGGCGGCGTCGGTGCCCCCGGCAGCCGTACCGTCGCCACCGTGCCACCGCCCTCCGCCGGGGCCAGGGTGACCTCGCCGCCCGCCTGCTGCACCGTACGGGCGACGATGGACAGGCCGAGGCCGGAGCCCGGCAGGGCCCTCGCGCCGGGGGAGCGCCAGAAGCGGTCGAAGACGTGCGGGAGTTCGTCCTCGGGGATGCCGGGGCCGTGGTCCCGGACGGTGAGTACACCCTTGGCCAGCCGTACGTCGATCGTGCCGCCGTCGGGGCTGAACTTCACCGCGTTGTCCAGGACGTTGACGATCGCCCGCTCCAGCGCGGAGGGCTCCGCCCGGACGAACCAGGGCTCCAGGTCCGCGGTGATCGACAGCTCGGGACCGCGCAGCCGGGCCCGGCGCAGCGCCGCCTCCACGGTGTCCTGGAGGGCGACCACCTGGACCCGCTCGCCGCGCTGCCCCTCCGAGCGGGACAGCTCCTGCAGGTCACCGATGAGCGCGCCCAGTTCCGTCATCTGCGCCTTCACCGAGGCGAGCAGCGCCTTGCGGTCCTCCGGCGGGAGCGGCCGGCCGGTCTCCTCGCTGCGGGTGAGCAGTTCGATGTTGGTCCGCAACGAGGTCAGGGGCGTCCGCAGTTCATGGCCGGCGTCCGCGATCAGCTGCTGCTGGAGTTCGCGGGAGCTGGCCAGCGAGGCGGTCATCGAGTTGAACGACCGGGACAGCCGGGCGACCTCGTCCTCGCTGACGTCCTCCACGGGGATGCGGATGGTCAGGTCCTCGGTCCGGGCCACGTGCTCGACGGCCTCGGTGAGCTTGTCGACGGGCCGCAGCCCCGCCCGGGCGACGGCGAGACCCGCGGCACCGGCGCCGACGACCCCGATCGCGGACACCAGCAGCAGGACCAGGGCGAGGTCGTTGAGGGTCTTCTGGGTGCTCTTGAGCGGCAGGGCGATGAGCACGCCGACGTTGGGCCCGGGTTCGCCGGCCGGGGTGGCGGTGGGGCCGACGGGCTTGGTGAGCACGCGCAGTTCGTTGCCCTGGTCGTCGCTCCCGTTGCGGAAGTAGATGGTCCTGGGGGCCAGGTCCTCGATCTCCGACTTGTCGGTCTGGGTGACCCTGATCTTGCCCGAGGCGCCCCCGAACAGACAGACCTTGCCGTCGTCCGTGACCAGCTGGGAGTACCTGTCCCGCAGGAGGAAGCCCGTGGACTGCGGGGTGTCGGTGCAGTGGTCGAGGGTGAACTGCAGCTGGTCCATCTGGGTCGTGCTCCGCAGGGACTTCTGCAGATCCTCGTCGAGCTGGTCGTAGAGCTTGCGCTCCACGATGAACCAGCACGTCACCGAGACCGCCGCCACCGCGAACGCCACCGCCGCCGCGACCAGCATCGCCAGTCGCGCCCGGATCGGCAGCGCCCGGTACCGGCGCGCCAGCTGGTTCACTCGGCGCCGCCCTGACGCAGGACGTACCCGACGCCGCGCACGGTGTGCACCAGGCGCGGTTCGCCGCCGGCCTCGGTCTTGCGGCGCAGGTACATCACATAGACGTCGAGCGAGTTGGAGGACGGTTCGAAGTCGAAGCCCCACACCGCCTTCAGGATCTGCTCCCGGGTGAGCACCTGCCGCGGGTGGGCCATGAACATCTCCAGCAGGGTGAACTCCGTGCGGGTCAGTCCGACCTGCCGTCCGCCGCGCGTGACCTCCCGGGTCGCGAGGTCCATCCGCAGGTCGGCGAAGGTGAGCGCCTCGTCCTCCTGGGCCTCGGCGGACACCGCCGTCGCGTACGTGCTGCGGCGCAGCAGCGCGCGGATGCGGGCGAAGAGTTCGTCCAGTTCGAAGGGTTTGACGAGGTAGTCGTCGGCGCCCGCGTCCAGGCCGGTGACCCGGTCGCCGACCGTGTCGCGGGCGGTGAGCATCAGGATCGGGGTCGTGTCGCCCGCGCCGCGGATCCGGCGGGCCGCCGTCAGACCGTCCATACGGGGCATCTGGATGTCCAGCACGACCAGGTCCGGCCGGTAGTCCGCGGCCTTCTCCAGGGCGTCCGCGCCGTCGACGGCGACCTCGGTGTCGTACCCCTCGAAGGCGAGGCTGCGCTGCAGCGCCTCGCGCACGGCCGGCTCGTCGTCGACGATCAGGATGCGCTGGGGGTCACGGTCGCCTTCGGCGGGGCTCATCGCTCGTGATTCCTAGGGGTGCGGTGGGGACGGGTGGTCGGGGTGTCTCTCAGCGTGCCACGCCGGGCGGGCCGGTGAGGGACACGCGGGCCGGTCAGGCCCGGACCGCGTTCAGGCGGTGCAGCGGCACCTTGCGGCGGTGCGGGCGGGCGGCGGAGGTGCGCAGGCCCATCAGCTGGGGGACCGGGTTCACGGCCACCTCCGGGGCGCGGGGCGCCGGAACGGGCACGTGCAGCTGGGACACGATGGACAGGGCCAGGGTGATGCCGGCCGGGCCGCGTTCGGCCATTCGGTGGGGTACGTGCTTGATCATGACCTGCTCCTTGCCTGCTGCTTGCTGTGTGCTGCTTGCCGAGTCGCTAGCCGTCGGAGCCCGCCCGCAGCTTGGCGAGGTCGGACTTGACGGTGTCGACGGGGATGGCGAAGCCGAGGCCGACGCTGCCCGCGTCCGAGGACGAGGACGCCTGCGAACTCGACGAGTACATCGCGGAGTTGATGCCGATGACCCGGCCGCCCGCGTCGATCAGGGCACCGCCGGAGTTGCCGGGGTTCAGGGACGCGTCGGTCTGGATGGCCTTGTAGGTGGTGGTGGACGAGCCGGTGTCGCCGTTGAACTCACGGCCGCCGAACTGGAACGGCCACTGTCCGTCGCCGCCCCGGCCCTGGCCCTGACCCTGGTTCTCGTCGGTGGAGACGGTGACGTCCCGGTTCAGGGCGGAGACGATGCCGCTGGTGACCGTGCCGGTCAGCCCCTCGGGGGAGCCGATCGCGACGACGGTGTCGCCGACCTGGACGCCGCTGGAGTCACCGAGCGCCGCCGCCTTCAGCCCGGAGGCGCCGTTCAGCTTGATCAGCGCGAGGTCCTTGGAGCTGTCGGTGCCGACGACCTCGGCGGTGTAGCTCTTGCCGTCGCTGGTGCGCACCTTGATCGAGGTGGCGCCGGAGACGACGTGGTTGTTGGTGACGATCTCGCCGTTCGACGTGATGATCACGCCGGAGCCGGTGGAGGAGCCGCCCGTGAGCGTCGCGTTGATCTCGACCACGCTCGGGCTGACCGCGGCGGCGATCGCGGCGACGTCGCCCTTCTTGCCGGTCGGCACCACGGGGGTGCTGCTGCCGGCGGTGGCGACGGTGTCCTTGCCGGCCAGCTCCTGGAAGACGAACGCCGTGCCGCCGCCGACCGCCGCCGCGACGATCGCGACCGCCGCGAGCAGGGCGACGGGGCCCCGGGTGCGCTTCTTCCTGCGCGGAGCCGGCTCCTGCGGGGCCGTCGCCGTGCCCGGCTGGTACGGCGGCGGGGGCGGCCACTCGGGGTTCACGGGAGCGGAGTAGGAGTGCGGCTGCTCGTATGTGCCCTGGCTCTCGGTCATGAGGAAAGATTCCCCCGTGACCATGAGAGCTTCCTGAGTGCTCCCTGAGAAGCCCGGCAGAACCTCGTTTGCCCGATATAAAGACGGGTCCGTGGGTCAGCTGCCGCAGCCGCAGCTCGTCCGCACCAACAGGCGCGACGGGAACGTCTTCAGCCGTTCGCGCCGGGACCCGGCGATCCGCAGGCCGTCGTCCAGGACCAGGTCGACCGCCGCCCGCGCCATCGCCGAGCGGTCCGAGGCGACCGTGGTCAGCGGCGGGTCGGCGAGCGCGGCCTCCTTGATGTCGTCGAAGCCGGCCACCGCCAGCTCCCCGGGCACGTCGATGCGCAGCTCGCGCGCGGCCCGCAGCAGACCGATGGCCTGGTCGTCGGTGGAGCAGAAGATCGCGGGCGGCCGGTTCGGGCCCGCGAGGATCTCCAGGGCCACGCGGTAGGCGTCGTACCGGTTGTACGGCGCCTCGAACAGCCGGCCCTCGATGGGCAGGCCCGCCTCGGCCATGGCCCGCTTCCAGCCCTCCACGTGGTCGGAGACCGGGTCGCCGACGGCCGGGGTCTGCGCCGTACCGCCCATACAGGCGACGTACTCGTAGCCGTGCTCCAGCAGGTGGCGTACGGCGAGCTGGGCGCCGCCCAGGTCGTCCGTCACCACGGCCACGTCGTCGATGGCCTCCGGACGCTCGTGCAGCAGGACCACCCGGGCGTCCCAGGCGTCGATCTCCGCGGCGGCGAGGTCGTTCAGGGCGTGGGAGACGAGGATCAGGCCCGAGACGCGCATGCCGAGGAAGGCGCGCAGATAGTGGACCTCGCGCTCGCCGATGTAGTCGGTGTTGCCGACCAGGACCATCTTTCCGCGCTCGGAGGCGGCCTGCTCGACCGCGTGCGCCATCTCGCCGAAGAAGGGCTGACGGGCGTCCGGGATGATCAGGCCTATGAGGTCGGTGCGCCGGGAGGCCATCGCCTGGGCGACCCGGTCGGGGCGGTACCCCAGTTCCTTGATCGCGGCGAGGACACGCTCGCGCGTGGCCGGGGCGACCGGCCGGGGTCCGTTGTTGATGACATAACTGACGACGGCGGTGGAGGTTCCAGCCAGCCGTGCCACGTCATCCCGAGTCACCTTGGCCACGCGCGGAGTCTACGCGGATTGACCCACCCTGGGCAGGGCGTATCACAGGCCGGCTGTGGGAGGGCCGTGCCCCGGCTGGGTGCCTCTCCTGCGGCGGCTACGCCTCGGCGTGGACCTCGGCGTCGTCCCGGACGGCGGTTGCGTCCGCATCTTCCTGCTTTGCCCGGCCGGCCTTGGCCTTGGCCTCGTCGGCGGACCGGTCGCCCTTCTCGGGCGTAACGAATCGATAACCGACGTTCCGGACGGTGCCGATCAGCGACTCGTGCTCCGGGCCGAGCTTGGCGCGCAGCCGCCGTACGTGCACGTCGACGGTCCGGGTGCCGCCGAAGTAGTCGTAGCCCCACACCTCCTGCAGCAGCTGGGCGCGGGTGAAGACCCGGCCCGGGTGCTGGGCGAGGTATTTGAGCAGCTCGAACTCCTTGAAGGTGAGGTCGAGGACCCGCCCCTTGAGTTTCGCGCTGTACGTCGCCTCGTCCACGGAGAGATCGCCGTTGCGGATCTCCATGGGGGAGTCGTCGTTGACGATCTGCTGGCGGCCCATGGCGAGCCGCAGCCGGGCCTCCACCTCCGCGGGACCGGCGGTGTCGAGGAGCACGTCGTCGATGCCCCAGTCGGCGGTGACGGCGGCGAGGCCGCCCTCGGTGACGACGAGGAGCAGCGGACAGCCGGGCCCGGTGGAGCGCAGCAGCTGGCACAGGCTGCGCACCTGGGGCAGGTCGCGGCGGCCGTCGACGAGGATGACGTCGGCGCCCGGCGTGTCGACCAGGGCGGGCCCCTCCGCCGGGGCGACCCGCACGTTGTGCAGGAGCAGGCCGAGGGCCGGAAGCACCTCCGTCGACGGCTGGAGGGCGTTGGTCAGGAGCAGCAGAGAACTCATACGTCTGGTTCCTCCTCGGTCCCTGCGAGGACGTCTGTGCGGTACGGCACTGCTCTGCGATCCCGAAGGCCCCGTACACCCGCGGTCACCTGTGGTTTCCCGCTTCGTATACAACGCTTCCGAAAGCACAAAAGGACCCGGGGGCTACGCTGCCCGAGTCCTCTGCCCAGCAGAATAGCCCACATGAGCAACCGCCGGGCAGGTCAAGTGGCGCATTCCACCGTTCGTCCGAATCCCGAGACAGGCAGACGGGCCCCTATCCGGACGTTTCTGCGCACGCCCGACGGAATTCCGATCGATTCCGTATACGATCCGGGCGCGGTCGTATACGAAGCAATTCCGGATGCCTCTGGGACACCCCGCGGCGACCTGGTGTTCGTCATCGCGCACGGCTTCACCGGGGATGTGGACCGGCCACATGTACGAAGGGTGGCGGGCGTGCTGCGCGACTACGGCGCGGTCGTCACCTTCTCCTTCCGCGGCCACGGACGCTCCGGCGGCCGGTCCACGGTCGGCGACAAGGAGGTGCTGGACCTCGCCGCCGCCGTGGAGTGGGCCCGCGGCCTCGGGCACGCGCGCGTGGTGACCGTCGGCTTCTCCATGGGCGGCTCGGTGGTGCTGCGGCACGCGGCGCTGTACGGCGGCACGGACGCCGTCGTCTCCGTCAGCGCCCCGGCCCGCTGGTACTACCGGGGCACGGCCCCCATGCGCCGCCTGCACTGGCTGGTCACCCGCCCCGAGGGCCGCCTGGTCGGCCGCTACGGCCTGCGCACGCGCATCCACCACCGCGACTGGGACCCGGTCCCGCTCTCCCCGGTCCAGGCGGTCCCGCGGATCGCCCCGGCCCCGCTGCTCGTCGTGCACGGCGACCGGGACGGCTACTTCCCGCTCGACCACCCCCGGATGCTCGCCGAGGCGGCCGGCGAGCACGGCGAACTCTGGGTCGAAGCGGGCATGGGCCACGCGGAGCACGCGGCGGACGACGCCCTGGTGGCCCGCATCGGGGACTGGGCGGTGTCGGCGGCGGGCTAGCCTGACTCACACTGTCTTTAGTCTTTTCTTGTTTCTTGCCGTCGATTGAGGAATCAGATGCCCAAGGTCACGGTGCGCTACTGGGCCGCCGCGAAGGCCGCGGCCCAGGTCGCCGAGGAGCCGTACGAGGCGGACACGCTGGCCGACGCGCTGGCCGCCGTCCGTGCGCGACACCCCGGTGAACTCACGCGCGTGCTGCAGCGATGCTCCTTCCTCATCGACGGCGACCCCGTCGGGACCCGCGCGCATGAGACGGTACGGCTGGCCGAGGGCGGCACGGTCGAGGTGCTCCCGCCGTTCGCAGGAGGGTGAGCGATGACCGATCAGCCGTACCAGGGCGGCCCCTACGAGGGCTACGACCCCTACCAGCAGCAGTGGGCCGGTCACGAACAGCAGTACGGGCAGCAGCCCGGCCAGGACTCCGAGCTGACCCAGCAGTGGCAGGGCCAGACCTGGGAGACGCAGACGCACGCGCCCGTGCAGGCGGCGGAGACGGCGTACCTGCCCCGGCAGGAGCAGCAGCCGCAGTACCAGCAGCAGGCGTACCAGCAGCAGGCGTACCAGCAGCTCCCCCATCAGGAGCAGCAGTACCAGTACCAGCAGCCGCAGCAGTACCAGCAGCCCCAGCAGTACGCGGAGACGTACGCCCCCGCTCCGCCGCCGGAACCCAGACACGCGGCCCCCGAACCGACGCCCGCCCCGGCTGAGCCGGCCGATCCGGTGACCGATCCCGAGGCTTCCCCGGGCTACGGCCCCGCCACCCTCGCCGGAAACGCGCGGATCACCGACGCCCAGCGGGCCCGCCTGGAGGGCCGCTCCCCGATCATCGAGCCCGGCATGCAGCCGGCGCTGCTCACCGCCGCGCTGGGCCTGCTCCTGGCCGCGGCGGCCCCGGTCGCCTCGTACGCCCTCGCCGTCCCCCTGGTGCTGCTCCAGGCGGTCACGGCCGCGGGCTGGTTCCGGCTGAACGGCATGTGGCCGGCGCGGCAGGGCATCGCGCTCGCGTTCCTGGGCGCGCTGACGGCCGACGTGGCGGTCCTGGCGGCCGGCCGCGACCACGCCCTGGTGGCCATCCTCGGCACGCTCGGCCTCTGGGTCCTGCTCTCCCTCGTCCTCCAGCTCCGCTCGCACGCCTCGCCGGACGAGCGGATGTACGGCCTGATGGCGACGGTCGCCTCGGCGGCACTCGCGGTCCTGGCGACGGGCTACCTGGCCGCCGACCCGCACGCGGTGTCCGTCGGCGCGGCGGCGGTCGCGGTGGCCGCCCTGGCCCGCGCCCTGCCCCTGCCCACCCCGGCATCGGTCGTCGTCTCGCTGCTGGCGGCGGCGGGCGCGGGGATCGCGGTGGGCGGCATGACCGGCTTCGACGCGAAGGGCGCGCTGCTGGGCGGCGCCGCCGCGGTGTGCGCGCTGATCGGCCACCGGGTCGCGAGCTACGACTACCCGTCCCGTTTCGTCCACTTCACGGCCGGGGTGGCGCTGCCGTTGTCGGCGGCGGCGCCGGTCGTCTGGCTGCTGGGCCGCGCGCTCGGCTAGGCCCTCCGGCTCCTCCGGCCCCTCCGGCGCCCGGCGGATGCCGGGCGCACACTGGAAGGGAGCGATCCTGGCCGATCCCGGAGGTAGCCATGAGCACCCTCGAAGAACACGTCGACGTCGACATCTCGATCGACAAGGCATGGGACAGCCTGCACCGGCTGGAGAACTATCCGCGCTTCGTGGACGGCATACGCGGCGCCCGGGAGACCGGAGGCCGCGCCCGTCTGGACGTCGAGGCCGGCGGCCGTTCCCGGGAGCTCGAGGCCGTGGTCTCGGACCGCGAGGACGAACGCGTGATGGAGTGGCGGACCACGGGCACCCCTTCGCTGAAGGGCTCCTTCTCCCTACGTTCCCTCGACAAGAACCACACCCGGATCCAGGCACGCCTCGAGTACGACCCCGACACGGTCAGGGCGGAGTTCGGCGGCCCCAAGGGATTCGCCCAGGTGACCGCGATCGAACGCGTCGTCCGCAGCGACCTGGACCACTTCAAGGAGTACGCGGAACAAGGCCGCTGAACTTGACTCCGTCCACGAAGGCCGCCCAGGCCCCGGCCTGGAAGCAGAGCGCTCCGCGGGCGGGGGCCTTGCTGTCGCGGACGGGGACGAGGGAGGGGATGTTGTCGGCGACTTCGAGGCAGGCGCCGCCGTCTCGGCCGGGGGCAGCGCCAGGTCGCGCACCGCATCATACGTACGCTGCAAACGCTCAACCTTGCTGGTTTCCTCGACCAGTTCACCATGTACGTCGTTCTCGGTGTAGGCCACGGTTCGGCCGTCCAGCAGCCGCAGGTAGGTCACCTCGGTGCTCATCAGGCCGTGGAGTCCCGTGCCGAAGGGCACGACGTGGAAGGTGACGTTGGGGCGCTCCGCCACCTCCGCCAGATACTCCAGCTGCTCCCGCCACGCCCGTGCGTCGCGCAGTGACGTGCGGAGGGCTGCCTCGGAGAGGATGGTGCTCCAGCAGCTTGCCCTTGATGCCGCCCGCGGCGAGCAACTCACGGGCGTACTCCGGGGTCTGAAGCAATCCGTGTAAGGCGCCACCTCCGTAGTGCCACAGGCTGACCGCCTCGGCCTCCAGCAGCATGTACCGCCGGTACTGCTCCTTGAACTGCGTCGGATCCGCCATCGCCAGCTCCCACAGCGTCAGCAGCAGCGGAGACGTCCCGTAGTACTGGTCCAGAGCCTGCACGACCTCCGGCCCGCCCAGTGTTTGCCCGCTCTCCATCTTGCTGAACTGCGACCGCTTCCATGATCGTCAGTCGCTGCGGCATCGCGCTCCTGTTGAATTTGTTGAATCTGGCAGGCCCCGCGTTGAATTTGGGCCGCTCAACAGCCCAAACACCCTCCCCGTGCGCCATGCTCTTAAGCACCGCCGAACACGCAGCGTAGCTGCATCCTTGCGCTGCGTTCAGGCGTTCATGGAAAGGAGTTGGCCATGGTGACCACGACGTCGGAGCCCCACGAGCCCGGACGCCTTCTCTACGACCCCGCCATCGACAAGGTCGGCGAGTACGCGACCGCGCCGGCCCCTACGTGATGCTCCGTCCCGTCGGCGGGGGGCTGGAGTGGCAGGCCGTGCCGGAGACGCTGCGGCCGGCCACGGACCGGGAGCGGCTCGGCGCGAGTGTCCGGGCCGTCAATCACCGGACGAGAACACAGCCGTCACTGCCCCCGCCGCTGGACGAGGCCGGCCGCCGCGTCCCGTCCCGGGTTGTGCCGTCTGCCTGGAGCTGGCGGAGCGACGGGAGGCCGCGCGGGCGGTGTACGACCGGAGCGCCGAGACCGACGTGAACGTCTTGCTGCGCCAGCACCAGAGGAAGGAGCACCGCGCATGATGGCCGACCAGGGACTTCCGTACGAGGAGTGCAAGCGGCGGCAGGAGCAGGGGCTGGTGCCGCACGACCGGACGCCCCTCTACCCCGCTTACGCGATCCCGCCGTTCCACCCGGGTACCCGGCGCAGGCGGCGCCGGGGCGACGGCGCCTTCGTGAGCGGTGCCCTCACCGCCCTCTGTGTCGTCACGCTGATCGCGACCGCCGTCCTCGCGGCTACGCTTCCGGCATGAACAAGAAGCTCGTGATCAAGGTGACGGCCGGGTCGGATGCCCCCGAGCGCTGTTCGCAGGCGTTCACGGTGGCGGCGGTGGCCGTGGCCAGTGGGGTCGAGGTCTCGCTGTGGCTGACCGGGGAGTCGTCCTGGTTCGCGCTGCCGGGGCGGGCCGCCGAGTTCGAGCTGCCGCATGCCGCGCCGCTTCCGGATCTGATCGAGTCGGTCCTGGCGGCCGGGCGCATCACGCTGTGCACGCAGTGCGCCGCCCGCCGGGAGATCACGGAGAAGGACGTCATCGAGGGCGTACGGATCGCGGGCGCGCAGGTCTTCGTGCAGGAGACCCTGGGGGACGACACCCAGGCGCTCGTCTACTAGCCGGCGGCACGCCGGTGCAACCCGGGCGGATCCGCCCGCCGGGCACCTACGGCCGGGGGCGCTTCTTCCCGTCCAGTTCGTCCCACCACTCGTCCGACTGCGGGTCGCCGGAGGGGTCGTCCCACCAGCGGTCGTCCGGGCCCCGGCGGTTGGCGACCATCGCGGCGACCGGCGGGATGACCATGGCCACGATGCACAGGCCGACGGCGGCCGGGACGGACCAGATGCGCACGACCGACCAGGCCAGGACGAAGAGGCCGATACACGTCCCCATCATGGCGAAGTAGAGGTGCCGTCGCCGGGCGTACATACGTACAGGGTAGGTCCGGCGAGCCCTGTCACAACTGATCCACAATTCCCGTCCGGCCCGGCCCGGCAGGGTTACCGTGGCGTAGACACACCGCATTCCGAACGCCGTCACCGACCCGGGGGAACCACCACATGCGAGCCCTGCGAATACTCCTGATCATCGTCGTGATCCTGGGCGCACTGTTCGTGATCGTGGACCGGGTCGCCGTGCACTTCGCCGAGGGCGAGGCCGCGGACAAGCTGAAGTCGACCGAGAACCTGGCCTCGACCCCGGACGTGAACATCAAGGGCTTCCCCTTCCTCACCCAGGTCGCGGGCGGCTCCCTGGACGACGTCGAGGTCGGCATCAAGGACTACGAGGCGGCCACCGGCAAGCCCGGCCAGACCATCCGCGTCGACGACCTGAAGGCCGACATGAAGGGCGTCGAGTTCTCCGGTGACTACAGCTCCGCGACCGCGGCCACCGCGACCGGCACCGCGACGGTCTCCTACGCCGAGCTGCTGAAGACCGCGAAGTCCGAGCCGACCGAGGTCGCCCCCGGCGTCACCGCCCGGGTCGTGGGCCTGTCCGACGGCGGCAACGGGAAGATCAAGGTCGCGGTGGAGGGCACCGTCTCGTCCCTCGGGATCAAGCAGACGGTGTCCGTGCTCAGCTCGGTGAGCGTGGTGAACGACAAGGTCGAGGTCCACGCGGACTCCCTGCCCAAGCTGGGCGCCGCCGCGATCGCCGAGGACCGCATCCGTACGATCACCGACTTCCAGCAGGCCATCGACCAGCTGCCCGGCGGGATCAAGCTGGACAAGGTGGAGGCTGCGCCGGACGGCGTGCAGATCAGCGTGAAGGGTTCGGACGTCAAGCTGGCGGGGTAGGGACCGGGAGACGCCGGCATGGACACCGAGTGTCCGACTGGCGAGACGGTCCCGTCCGCAGCGTAGATCCCCTGACCTGTCCGAGCGCCCGGAGGCCCCGCGAGGCCCGTCCGGGCGCTCTTTTCATCCCGCCATTCGGACGATCGTGTCTCGACATATGACACACCGGTGACATGCCCGCCCGTACGTCCCTACGATCGCACCCATGAAGCGACAGGCGGATCTCACGAAGCGGCGGGCAGTGGACCTGTGCCGCGTTGCCGCCATGCTCTGTCGCCCCTTCTGAGCGGAAGCTCCGACTCCCGCATCTCACCCCGCCCTGCTCCCAGGGCACCCGTGCGCCGCTCGCCCGTCGAGCGCGCCCCCCTCTACTCGCACACCCCGCCGCAACTGCCCCGGAGGAGAAAGAGCATGAGCCGCAGCGACGTCCTGGTCGACGCCGACTGGCTCCAGGAGCACCTGGACGACCCGACCATCGCGATCGTCGAGGTGGACGAGGACACGTCCGCCTACGAGAAGAACCACATCAAGAACGCGATCCGCATCGACTGGACCAAGGACCTCCAGGACCCGGTCCGCCGTGACTTCATCGACCAGGAGGGCTTCGAGAAGCTCCTGTCGAAGAAGGGCATCGCCAACGACACGCTGGTGATCCTCTACGGCGGCAACAACAACTGGTTCGCGTCGTACGCCTACTGGTACTTCAAGCTGTACGGCCACGAGAGCGTCAAGCTCCTCGACGGCGGCCGCAAGAAGTGGGAGCTGGACGCCCGCGAGCTGGTCGACGGCTCCGACGTGCCCGAGCGCGCCGCGACCGACTACAAGGCCAAGGCCCAGGACACCTCGATCCGCGCCTTCCGTGACGACGTGGTCGCCGCGATCGGCTCCCAGAACCTGGTCGACGTCCGCTCGCCCGACGAGTTCTCCGGCAAGCTGCTCGCCCCGGCCCACCTGCCGCAGGAGCAGTCGCAGCGTCCGGGCCACGTCCCGACCGCGCGCAACATCCCGTGGTCGAAGAACGCCAACGACGACGGCACCTTCAAGTCGGACGAGGACCTCAAGGCCCTCTACGCCGAGGAGAGCGTCGACCTCGCCAAGGACACGATCGCCTACTGCCGCATCGGTGAGCGCTCGGCCCTGACCTGGTTCGTGCTGCACGAGCTGCTCGGTGTGGAGAACGTCAAGAACTACGACGGCTCCTGGACCGAGTACGGCTCCCTCGTCGGCGTGCCGATCGAGCTCGGCGCCAACAAGTAAGACCTCCCCGACCTTTACCCCTCAAGGAGTTTCAACATGTGCGGAGCGAAGGCCGGCGGCCCGGACGCCTCGACGATCAAGCCCGGTGAGACCACGATCCAGGGCCAGGTGACCCGCGACGGCGAGCCGGTGACGGGCTACGTCCGTCTCCTCGACTCGACCGGCGAGTTCACCGCGGAGGTGCCCACCTCCGCGACCGGTCAGTTCCGCTTCTACGCGGCCGAGGGCACATGGACGGTGCGCGCGCTGGTTCCGGGCGCCACCGCGGACCGCACGGTCGTCGCCCAGCAGGGCGGCCTGGCCGAGGTCGCCATCGCGGTCTGAGCGGGGCCCTGACGGGTTCGAACGGGCTCAGTGACGGGCTCAGTGACGGCTGAGGGCCGCATCCCCTGGGTTGGACGCCAGTGGGGGTGCGGCCCTTCGGCTTCGCCGGCCCGGCCCGGCCCCGCCCAGCCCAGCGGCGGCGGTCGGTATACCTCGCGGGGAAGGCCGCGTCCAGGCCGCGTAAGCTGGGCAGCGGCTCTGTCGTATGCCCACCCTCGCTCAAGGAGCACCCGTGGAGATCTTCTTCGAAACCCTGCTGGTCCTGGTCTGCGTCGGCGTGCTCGCCTTCGCCGGTCTGACCGTGAAGAAGCTGTACCAGGGCCAGCGCTGACCCACATCTAGGAAGCAATCCGCTCATGATCGAGATCCCGTCCGACCTGCACAAGGACCTCGTCCCGCTCGCCTTCCTGCTCGGCAACTGGGCCGGCGCGGGCGTGCACGACTTCCCCGGCTCGGAGAAGTGCAACTTCGGGCAGGAGGTCAGCTTCAGCCACGACGGCCGGGACTTCCTGGAGTACCACTCGCACACCTGGGTGCTGGACAAGGACGGCAACAAGGTCCGCCCGCTGGAGTCCGAGTCCGGCTACTGGCGGATCGGCGCCGACCGCAAGGTCGAGGTCACGATGACCCGCGACGACGGTGTCATCGAGATCTGGTACGGCGAGATGGCCGACAAGAAGCCGCAGATCGACCTGGCCACCGACGCCGTCGCCCGCACGGCCGCCTCCCAGCCCTACAGCGGCGGCAAGCGGCTGTACGGCTACGTGAAGAGCGACCTCATGTGGGTCGGCGAGAAGCAGACCCCCGAGGTCCCGCTGCGCCCCTACATGTCGGCCCAGCTGAAGAAGGTCGTCACCCCGGAGGACGTCGAGCGCTGGGCCAAGGCCCTGCCGGACGACATGCCGGACGACGGGATCGCCTTCTTCAGATAGCTCTAGACTCGTCGGTGTGGTGAGCACCGACTGGAAGAGCGACCTCAGGCAGCGCGGCTACCGGCTGACGCCGCAGCGGCAGCTTGTCCTCGAAGCCGTGGACACCCTTGAGCACGCGACCCCCGACGACATCCTCGTGGAAGTGAGGAAGACGGCGTCGGGGGTCAACATTTCCACCGTCTACCGGACGCTGGAGCTCCTGGAGGAGCTGGGCCTGGTCAGCCACGCCCACCTCGGGCACGGGGCGCCCACCTACCACCTCGCCGACCGGCACCACCATCTGCACCTCGTGTGCCGGGACTGCGAGAACGTCATCGAGGCGGACGTGGACGTGGCCGCCGAGTTCACGGCCAAGCTGCGGCAGCAGTTCGGGTTCGACACCGACATGAAGCACTTCGCGATCTTCGGCCGCTGCCAGGACTGTTCCCTGAAGGGTTCAAGTACCACGTCGTAGGCTTGCCGTATGAAGAGCCCCCTGCTGTCCCTTCCCGGCGCCGTCCCCGCCGAGGGTGTGGACGAAGGCGTCGCCGCCCACTACGGCGACCTGTTCCGCGAGCAGCGCGCCCTCGCCGACGGCGCCGGTTTCGTCGACCTCTCGCACCGCGGTGTCATCACCGTCAGCGGCGAGGACCGGCTGAGCTGGCTGCACCTTCTGCTCACCCAGCACGTCAGTGACCTCCCGCCGGGCCAGGCCACCGAGGCCCTGATCCTCTCCGCGCACGGGCACATCGAGCACGCGCTGTACCTGGTGGACGACGGGACGACCGTCTGGGCGCACGTGGAGCCCGGGACCCAGGAGCCGTTGATCGCCTACCTGGAGTCCATGAAGTTCTTCTACCGGGTGGAGGTCGCCGACCGGACCGCCGACATCGCGGTCGTCCACCTGCCCGCCGGCTCCATCGCCGAGGTGCCGGAGGGCGTCGTCGTACGCGAGACGGCGTACGGCCGTGATCTCTTCCTGCCGCGCGCCGACCTGGAGTCCTTCGCCGCCGGGCACGGTCCGGCCGCCGGCCTCCTCGCCCACGAGGCGCTGCGCGTCGAGCACCACCGGCCCCGCCTCGGCTTCGAGACCGACCACCGGACCATCCCGCACGAGCTGGGCTGGATCGGCACGGCCGTGCATCTGCAGAAGGGCTGCTACCGCGGCCAGGAGACGGTCGCCCGCGTCCAGAACCTGGGCAAGCCGCCGCGCCGGCTGGTCTTCCTCCACCTGGACGGCAGCGACGTCCACCTGCCGGTGCCGGGCACGGAGATCCGCGTCGCGGACGAGGGCCCCGAGGGCCGCAGGATCGGTTTCGTGACGACGTCCGTACGGCACCACGAGCTGGGACCGGTGGCACTGGCGCTGGTGAAGCGGAACGTGCCGGTCGACGCGCGGCTCCTGGCCGGGGAGACGGCGGCCGCGCAGGAGGTCGTGGTCGAGCCCTAGCTCCTGACGAGGGCCTAGATCTCCAGCAGCACCGTGAACGGGCCGTCGTTCGTCAGGGAGACCCTCATCTGCGCGCCGAAGCGGCCCGTCGCCACCGTCGCGCCCAGGGCGCGCAGCTGGGCCACGACCTCGTCGACCAGGGGCTCGGCGACCTCGCCCGGGGCCGCCGCGTTCCAGGTGGGGCGGCGGCCCTTGCGGGCGTCGCCGTAGAGGGTGAACTGGCTGATCACGAGGAGCGGGGCGGCGATGTCGCTGCACGACCTCTCGTCGTGCAGCATGCGGATCGTCCACAGCTTGCGGGCGAGCTGGGCCGCCTTCTCCTTGGTGTCCTCATGGGTCACCCCGACCAGGACGCACAGGCCCTCGCCCTCGATCGCGCCCACCGTCTCGCCGTCCACGACGACGCTCGCGCCGTCCACCCTCTGCACCACCGCACGCATGCGGACCATCATGCCGGGTGCCGTGCGCGGGGCCGCAGGGGGCCCAATATGGATCTCTTACCGCCCATCTGGGGCCGTTCGGGGGCACTGGGTCACATTGTGGCCAGTTGGGGTGGCACGATGCTTTCACACGCCGGTCGAGGGGACGGTCACAAGCACATGAGCACACCGAGCACCAGCGGGCGGTTGGAGACGCAGGGGACGTGCCGGCCGCCCGCGCAGCGCGCCGACGGCACCCCGGGCCCGGCGCTGCCCGCCGAGCCTCCCGAGCACGATCTGGCCCGGCTGAGCCTGCCCGAGCTGCGCACCGTGCGCCGTGACGCGCAGCGCGACGAGGCGGACCTCAGCTATGTGCGGCGGCTGCTGCAGGGCCGGATCGACATCCTGCGCGCGGAGTTGGCCCGGCGCGGCCGGGTGTCCGTGCCCGCGCCGGCGGACGGCTCCGTCGTCGACCGGCTCCCGGAGATCCTCAAGGACGCCCCGGCCCGGCACCGCTCCTCGGCCCGCCATGTCACGCTCGGCACCCCGCACAACGAGGAGTACCGGCGGCTGGCCACGGAGATGCTCGGCGAGGTCGAGCTGTCCGACCTGACGGCGCGGACCGATCTGGAACTGACCGCCGCCATGGGGCGGTTGGTGCGGTACGAGCAGGAGGTCTCGCGGCGGCGGCAGCGGCTGCAGCGTACGGCCGACGACTGCAGCGGGGAGATCGCGCGCCGGTACCGGGTGGGCGAGGCGCAGGTGGACGATCTGCTGATGTGAGAAGCGGGAGGCGAACGAGAGGGCGCCGTCCCCGGTGGGGGCGACGCCCTGTCTTCCGGTGGTTCCCTCCTGGCTGGTGACACGTCGGCTGTGCATCCGTAGCGAGCTGTTCAGTTGTGGCTGTGCCCTGTCCGTATTCAGCTGTCGGTGTTCAGTTGTGACTGTGCGTTCCGGTGGCCGCCCCCCTGCCCGGGCTCCCGGCTCCCCTCCGGAAGGGAGCCCGTTCGGCCAACCACTGGGAAGCTCGACCATGTCATTCAAGTTGGTAGCCAACTTCACTGTACTTATCTCCGCCAGGACGCGTCTCATAACCACCTGTTGCCGAACTGCCGGAAGTTGGCGGGAAGTTGTAGGGTTTCTTCGTGGACCCGGAGCACGCCTCCGCCAGTGGACGGACGAGGCCACAGCGGCCCCGCTCGTCCCACCGCGAGATCGCCGACGAACTGCGCAGCCGGATCCGGTCCGGTGAGCTGCGGCCGGGTCAGCGCATGCCCACGCAGGCCAAGCTGGCCGACGAGTTCGGCGTCGAACGCGGCGCCGTACGGCAGGCGTTGCGCATCCTGCAGTCGGAGCACCTGCTCACCAACGTTTCCAAAGGCAGCCCCGCCACCGTGGCGCTGGTCCCGGCGCCCGCGCGCCCCCCGGCCGGTCCGGCCGCGCCGCCGCAGCCCACCATGGTGGGCCTCACCCCGCGCGTCGCCGCCGCCTTCGCCGCCCCGCACGTGCGGATCGACGCGCTCTGCCTGACCTCGGTCTCGCTCACGCTGGCGATCGGCGAGCCGCTGCGGCAGATCCACGCGGGACGCCTGAAACCGGCCAAGATCGACGTCCGGCTGCTGCTGCCCAGCCGGAACATCGACCTCGCCTTCCCGACCCCGGTGGAGGCCGACGACGGGGGGCTGCTGCACCGGCGCTGGCTGGCCCAGCGCAACGCCCAGGGCCTGGTGCTGCGGCAGAACCTGCTGGCACTGTGCACCACGCACGGCGTCGACGTCCGGATCTCCTTCCGGGCGCTGCCGTTCACCCCGCCGGTGAAGCTGTACCTGCTCAACAGCTCCGAGGCGCTGTTCGCGTACTACACGCTGGGGCGCCGGGAGCGGGAGATCGAGCACGAGCACGTGGAGCTGTACGACGCCGACGGCACCCGGTCCATGCTGTTCGCCTTCGAGCGGCGGGCCGGGCAGCGGGACGCGGCGTTCGTGGAGCAGTCGCGCCTGTGGTTCGACGCGCTGTGGGAGACGATCAGCTCGGAGCTGGTGCTGACGTCATAGCGCGGGACCGGCCAGGAGCACCGCCAGCAGGACCGCGCCGGCGGAGCTGACGGCCGGGCTCTTGGCCTTGACGCCGATGGTGAGCAGCAGCACGCCGACGATGCCGGCGGCGCCGAACCGCCACTGGACGAGCTGCTCGAAGCCGACCACGAAGAGGGCGGAGAGGAGCGCGAGGACAGGCATGGACGTTCCCCCTTTCGTCTGCCAACTCGACCAAGTTGGCAACCAACTATGTTTAAGTTGTCCCCACTTGGCCGAGCATTACAAACAACTCCAGGACAACTCCCGGTAGATGGGCGGGGGTTGTAGCGTTTGGTCGTGACCGAGGAGAACGTGGCAGTGAACGGCAGCAGAAGGCTCACCCCCCAGGAGATCGCCGGCGCCCTGCGCGTACGCATCCGGACCGGTGCCCTCCGCCCCGGCGAGCGGCTGCCCACCCAGGCCGAGCTGGCCGAGGAGTTCGGCGTGGAGCGCGGCGCCGTGCGCCAGGCCCTGCGGGCGCTGCACGAGGACGGTCTGCTCAGCGACGTCAGCAAGGGAAGCCCGCCCCGGGTCGCCGTGCCGGCCCCCGCGCACGAGGAGCCGCAGCCGACCATGGTGGCCCTCGCCCCCCGGCTGACCGAGGCGTTCTCCGCGCCGCACGTGCGCATCGACGCCGTCTGCCTGACCGCGCAGAGCCTGATCCCCGCCCTCGGCGAGCCGCTGCGCCTGATCCACGACGGCCGGCTGCGGCCCGAGCGGATCGACGCGCGCATCCTGCTGCCGTCCCGGGACATCAACCTCGCCTTCCCGGTCTCGGTCGACGCCGGCAGCGACGACGACGCCGTGCACCAGCGCTGGCTGGCGATGCGCAACGCCCAGGGGCAGGTGCTGCAGTACAACCTCCAGGCCCTGCGCGGCACCCACGACATCGACGTCCACGTCACCTTCCGGGCGCTGCCGTTCACCCCGCCGGCGAAGCTGTACCTGCTCAACGGCGCGGAGGCGCTGCACGCGTACTACATGGTCACGCGCCGCGAGGAGCCCACCGAGAGCGGCCGGACGCTGGAGATGTACGACACCCTCGGCTCCGAGTCCCTCCTCTTCTCCTTCGAGAAGCGGGCCGGGCAGCGGGACGCGGCGTTCGTGGAGCAGTCACAGAAGTGGTTCGACGCCCTCTGGGAAACCATCACCACGGACCTGACACTCTCCTAGTGACTTCTGATGCGACCGAGATCGAGAAGCTTCGGGAACTGATCACACCCGCCCGGTTCGTGCTGTGGGACTTCGACGGTCCGATCTGCCGGCTGTTCGCCCGGCACCGGGCCGAGCGGGTGGCCGCCGACCTGGTGGACTGGCTGGAGCGGCAGGGCCTGCACGGGCTGCTCACCGAGACCGAACGGGAGACCCTGGACCCGCAGGTCGTCCTGCGCGCCGTGGGCCGCCGCCGGCCGGGCAGCGACCTCGTCGCCGGGCTGGAGGAACGGCTCACCCAGGAGGAGCTGCGGGCCGCCGCCTCAGCGCTGCCGACCGCCTACGCCGACCCGGTGATCCGCACCTGGACGGCCGTCGGCGCCCGGCTGGCGGTCACCACCAACAACTCGCCCCGGGCCGCCCGCACCTACCTCGAATCCCGGGGCCTGACCGGCTGCTTCGCCCCTCACCTGTACGGCCGCACCGACCAGCTGCACCATCTCAAGCCGCATCCGCACTGCCTCAACCGCGCCCTGAGCGCGATGGGCGCCGCCCCCGTCGCCGCCCTGATGATCGGCGACTCCCTCTCGGACCTGACCGCGGCCCGCGAGGCCGGCGTTCCGTTCCTGGGCTACGCGCGTGCGGAGGCCAAGGAGAAGCATCTGCGCGCGGCCGGCGCCCGCCACGTCGTCCGCACGCTGGAGCCGTTGCTGCGGTTGCTCCGGAGGGGGCGCCCGTTCGGCTAGCATGCGACTGGTCCGGGCCACCGCGCGGACACACCTGCGTACTCGTGCGCAAGGAGCGGCGACGCGCCGGTCCTCGGCCGCCGCCCGGCACAGACGAGTGGCGGACCACCCGCCCGGCTGCTCGACTGGCCTTTCGACCCTTCCCTTTCGTGCGATCGACCCCGGAGCGGCCAGTGGGCGCACCGCCTGTCCCCCGTGCCGCGGCCGGGGGGCACGTCGGCAGAGTCCGGACGGATGCCGTCGTCCGGGACTTCGTGGCCCGCGCCGTGGCGGCGGGCCGGGCGGGCGGCGGCCTCACTCCGCGCCACCGCGTCGTCCCGCTCACCGAGCCGCTGGCCGGGCTGCTGGGCCGGGCGCCGGGCACCCTGGTGACCGTGCGCGTGCCGCGTCCCGACACCGTGCCGATGGTGATCCGGACCTGGCGGAGCGAGCCGGAGATCCTGCGCGCGCTGCGCGGACTGCTGCCCGTGCCGGAGTGCCTGGCGGCGGGGGAGGGGTACGCCGTCCACAGCCATGTGGACGGAGTCGTGCTCGCCGAGGTCTGCGGCCCCGGCAAGCCGGTCGACGGGCCGCTGCTGACGGACCTGGGGGAGCTGTTCGCCGCCGTCGTCCAGGTGCGCGCCGGCGCCCTGCCGCCCCGGCCGGCCCACTGGCCGCGCAACCACACCGACTCCCAGGGCTTCCTGCGCACCCTGGCCCACCTCGCCGACCAGCAGCTCCAGCGGCCCGACCTGCGCCGTTACGGGGGCCTGTTCACGGCCCTCGGCGTGCCCGAGGACGCCCTGGCGCGGTTCGCCGACCGGGTCCCGGCGCTGGCCCGGCGGCCGTACGGCCTGCTCCACGGCGACCTGCACCGCGGCAACCTGGTCCTGCCGCGCGCCGGTGGCGTGCCGCCGCACTGCCTGGACTGGGAACTGGCCGGGTACGGCGACCCGTTGCACGATCTCGCCGTCCATCTGGTGCGGATGCGCTACCCCGAGCACCAGCGGCGCGAGGCCGCGGGCGCCTGGGCCGAGGCCGTGCACCGGGTGCGCCCCGCCGCCACCGCCGGCCTGTCCCGGGACCTGCGGCACTACCTCGCCTTCGAGTACGCCCGGTCCCTCTACGCCGACGTCATCGGGGCCGCGCGCTCGCTGGAGGAGTCCTTCGGCCAGGAGCGCCTGGACGAGGCGACGGCCACCGTCCGCAGCGCCCTGCGCGCCGCCGCCGGGCCGCTGCGGCTGGGCCGGGTGCCCGAGACGGCGGAGATCGAACGGATCCTGTTCCGGCGGGGGGCGTCCGGCGCCGTGCCGCGACGGGACCCGACCGCCCGGCTCATCGGCTGGACACCGGACCGGCGGGTCCCCGAGCACCCCGACTTCCCCCGCTCCGCGGTCGCCGACGCGCTGTTCCTGGAGGGCGCCGCCCCGGCCGGCCGGGTCTTCAAGGGGGCCACGCACCTGAACACGGTGCTCCGGGTGCCCGGAACGCCGTTCCCGGTCGTCGTCCGCCGCGAGGCGGCCGTCGTCCTGCGGCGCGAGACCGGCTTCCTCAGCGAGCACGCCGTACTCCGGGCGATCGAGCGGTCCGGGGTGCCGGTGGCCGCGCCCCGGGTGCTGGCGCTCGGCAAGAGCCATGCGACGGACCCCGGCCTGCGGTACCGCGGGGACCGCTTCACCGTCCACACCTACGAGGGCGCCCGCGGCCTCGGCCGCCGCCCCGAGCACCCGGTGCACGGACTCCGCCCGCCCGAGGCCGACTGCCTGGTCGACCAGCTGGCCGCGCTGACCCAGGTCGACCACGCCCCGCTCGACCCGCTCGGCGGGCCGCCCGGCTTCTACGCGTGGCTCAGCGACCAGCTGGTGGCGCTGGTCGCCGGACTGCCGAAGGAGTGCCGGCAACTGGCCCGCTTCCTCGGCCTGCCCGACGCGCCCCGGCTGCGCGAGATCCTCGCCCGGCACCGCGTCACCGACCGCGACCCCGCCCTGCTGCACGGCGACCTCAACCCCTGGAACCTGGTGCGCCGCGACGACGGTCCGCCGCTCACCCTGATCGACTGGGAGATGGCGCTGATCGGCGACCCGCTGTACGACCTGGTCCGCCACATGCACCTCACCCCGACCCGCCCGGAGATCCGCGACCGCATGTTCCGCCGCTGGGAGGCCCGGCTGGCCGCACGTTTCACCAAGGGCTGGCAGGAGGACTGGCGGGTGTACCGCTGGATCGAGATCGTCCGCTCGGCCTACGTCGACCTCGACCGCCTGGTCACCGGGGCCGGCCTGGACGCGCCCAACGTGCGCCGCGCCGTGGACTCGTACGCCATGACCCTGGCCGCGGCCACCGCCTCCCTGGGCCTGTCGGCCCGGCGGCACGGCAGCCCGCTCCTGGCCTGGCCGCCGGTGCCGGGCGGCCCTGCGTAGGCTCACCCCATGGGTGAGATGGGCCTGCGCGAGCGCAAGAAGCAGCGGATGTACCAGGACGTGTCGGACATCGCCGTACGGCTGTTCCTGGAGCGGGGCTTCGACGCGGTGTCCGTGGCGGAGGTCGCCGCCGCGGCCGGCATCTCCAAGCCGACCCTCTTCCGGTACTTCCCGGCCAAGGAGGACCTGGTCCTGCACCGGATCGCGGACCACGAGACGGAGGCCGCGCGGGTGGTCGCCGGGGCGGCCGACCCGGTCGACGCGCTGCGCCGGAACTTCCTCGCCGGCCTGGACCGGCGCGACCCGGTCACCGGCCTGAACGACCACCCCGGCGTGCTCGCCTTCCACCGTCTGCTCTACGGCACTCCGGCCCTGGTGGCGCGGGCGTACGGCCATCTGGAGCGGTCGGAGGCGGCGCTCGCCGAGGCGCTCGGGGGCGGACTGGAGGCTCGGCTGGCCGCGGGGCAGATCATCGCCGTGCAGCGCATCCTCGCCCTGGACAACTGGCGGCGGATCGCGGCGGGGGAGCCGGTCGAGGAGGTGGCGCCGGACGCGGTCCGGGCGGCCGAGCGGGCGTTCCGGCGGCTGCGGGAGGGGCTGCCGCAGCTGAAGCCCAGCGAATGAAACTGGGTTAAAAATGTAACTTGGTAACGTTATGGCGCTACGCTGGACGCCATGACGCCACTCGACCCCGCCCTCACGGACACCCTCCACACCGAGCGCGCCCACCACGACACCTGCCGCGCCGCCCTCGCCGCGATGGTGGAAGGCGCCGCCGAACAGGTCGTCATCGGCGAGGACGTCTCCGCCTCCGGCGCCGACGCCGAGGTCCTCGGCTACCGGCTGCGCAGCCAGGCCAAGGCCATGCGTGAACTCCCGCCGGGCCCGCTGTTCTTCGGCCGCCTCGACTTCGCCGGCAGCGACCCCGAGCACGGCGGGCAGCACTACCACGTCGGCCGGCTGCGGATCACCGAGGACCCCGCCGCCCCGCCCCTCGTGGTCGACTGGCGGGCCCCCGTCTCCCGCGCCTTCTACCAGGCGAGCGCCCGCGACCCGCAGGGCGTGGCGGTACGGCGCCGGTTCGGCTGGGCGCCCGGCAGCCGGGGCGACTCCACCGACCTCACCGGCCTGGAGGACGAGCACCTGGGCCGGGGCGAGTCCCGGACCAGCGACATCGTGGCCCGCGAGATCGAACGGCCCCGCGTCGGGCCCATGCGGGACATCGCCGCCACCATCCAGCCCGAGCAGGACGACCTCGTCCGCGCCGCGCTCACCGAGTCCGTGTGCGTGCAGGGCGCCCCCGGCACCGGCAAGACCGCCGTCGGCCTGCACCGCGCCGCGTACCTCCTGTACACCCACCCCAAGCGGCTCCAGCGCTCCGGCCTGCTGATCCTCGGCCCCAACCGCACGTTCCTGTCGTACATCTCCGAGGTGCTGCCCGCCCTCGGCGAGACCGGCATCCGCCAGTCCACCCTGCTGGACGAGCTCGCCCGCCACCCGGCCACCGGCACGGACCCGGCGGACACGGCGCAGGTCAAGCACGACGCCCGGATGGCCGAGGTACTGCGCCGGGCGCTGTACGCGCGCGTGACCACCGAGGGCGTGGCCGACCTCGCCGTACCCGACGGCTCCTACCGGTGGCGCGTCCCCGCCGCCGAACTCGCGGCGATCGTGGCGGAGGTCCGCACCGAGGAACCGCCGTACGCCGTCGGCCGGGAGCGGGTGCACACCCGCGTGGTACGGCGGCTGCGCGAGCAGGCCGAACGGCGCTCCGGGGTCCTGCCCGCCTCCTGGGTGCGCCGCGTCGAGCGGTGCCGGCCGCTCACCGCACACCTCGACGCGGTCTGGCCGAAGGCCCGCCCCGAGGAGATCCTGGCCGAACTCCTCACCGACGGCTCGGTGCTGGCCCGCGCCGCCGACGGCCTCCTGGATCCCGACGAGCAGACGGCCCTGGGCTGGCCCCGCCCGCCGCGCTCGTACAAGTCGGCCCGCTGGTCGCCCGCCGACCTGGTGCTGCTGGACGAACTGTCCGGGCTGATCGAACACCCCGAGGGGTACGGCCACATCGTCGTGGACGAGGCGCAGGACCTCTCGCCGATGGAGTGCCGGGCCATCGCCCGCCGGGCCGTCTTCGGCTCACTGACCGTCCTCGGCGACCTCGCCCAGGGCACCACCCCGTGGGCGGCCCGGGACTGGTCCGTCCAACTGCGCCACCTCGGCCGGGCCGACGCGGCCGTGGTGCCGCTGACCACCGGGTTCCGGGTGCCGGCGGCGGTCGTCGACCTGGCCAACCGGCTGCTCGCCCGCCTCGACGTCGCCGTACCCGCCGCCACCTCGCTGCGCACGGACGGGGAGCTGACGCTCCGGCCGACCGAGGATCTGCTGGGGACGACCGTGACCGCCGTACGGGACGCCCTGGCGAGGGAGGGCTCGGTCGGGGTGGTCACGGCGGACGCGGACACGGCCCGGGTGCGGGAGGCGCTCACCCGGGCCGGCATCGACACGGCCGGTCCCGACACGCTCGGCGCCCGACTGACCGTCGTCCCCGCGAGCGTGGTCAAGGGCCTGGAGTACGACCACGTCATCGCGGTCGAACCGGCCGCGGTGGCGGAGGCGGAGCCCCGTGGCGCGCACCGGCTGTACGTGGTGCTGACGCGGGCGGTGTCCCGGCTGGACGTCGTACACGCGAGGCCGTTGCCGTTCTGAGGTTGGAGGGGCGGGGCCGGGGTGGGGTCGCTTGCCCGCGCTGGGTGGGCGCAGGCGGCACCCCACGGGCGGACCTCAGCCGATGTACTCCGCCAGGTGTTCGCCGGTCAGGGTGGAGCGACCTGCGACCAGGTCGGCCGGCGTGCCCTCGAAGACGACGCGGCCGCCGTCGTGGCCCGCGCCCGGGCCGAGGTCGATGATCCAGTCCGCGTGCGCCATGACCGCCTGGTGGTGCTCGATGACGATCACCGACTTGCCGGCGTCGACCAGCCGGTCGAGCAGGCCGAGCAGCTGCTCCACATCGGCGAGGTGGAGGCCGGTGGTCGGCTCGTCCAGGACGTAGACGCCGCCCTTGTCGGCCATGTGCGTGGCCAGCTTCAGCCGCTGCCGCTCGCCGCCGGACAGCGTGGTGAGCGGCTGGCCGAGGGTGAGGTAGCCGAGGCCGACGTCGGCCATGTTCCGCAGGATGCGGTGGGCGGCCGGGGTGCGGGCCTCCCCGTCGCCGAAGAACTCCTCGGCCTCGGCCACCGGCATCGCCAGCACCTCGCTGATGTCCCGCCCGCCGAGGTGGTACTCCAGCACCGAGGCGTCGAACCGCTTGCCCTCGCACTCCTCGCAGGTCGTGGCGACCCCGGCCATCATCGCCAGGTCGGTGTAGACGACCCCGGCGCCGTTGCAGGCGGGGCAGGCGCCCTCGGAGTTCGCGCTGAACAGCGCCGGCTTCACGCCGTTGGCCTTGGCGAACGCCTTGCGGATCGGCTCCAGCAGACCGGTGTACGTCGCCGGGTTGCTCCGCCGTGAGCCGCGGATCGGCGCCTGGTCGACCGACACCACGCCCGCGCGGGCCGGGATCGACCCGTGCACCAGCGAACTCTTGCCGGAGCCGGCGACACCGGTGACGACCACCAGCACGCCGAGCGGGATGTCGACGTCCACGCCCCGCAGGTTGTGGGTCGTGGCGCCGCGGATCTCCAGGGCCCCGGTGGGCTTGCGTACGGTCTCCTTCAGCTTGGCCCGGTCGTCCAGGTGCCGCCCGGTGAGCGTGCCGCTCGCCCGCAGTCCGGCGACGCTGCCCTCGAAGCAGACGGTGCCGCCCGCCGTACCGGCGCCCGGGCCGAGGTCCACCACATGGTCGGCGATCGCGATGACCTCCGGCTTGTGCTCCACGACGAGCACCGTGTTGCCCTTGTCCCGCAGCCGCAGCAGCAGGTCGTTCATCCGCCGGATGTCGTGCGGGTGCAGGCCGGTGGTCGGCTCGTCGAAGACGTACGTGACATCGGTCAGCGAGGAGCCGAGATGGCGGATCATCTTCGTGCGCTGGGCCTCGCCGCCCGACAGCGTGCCCGCGGGCCGGTCGAGGGAGAGATAGCCGAGGCCGATCTCCACGAACGAGTCGAGGGTCCCGCCCAGCGAGGCGAGCAGCGGCGCCACCGACGGCTCGTCCAGCTCGCGCACCCACTCGGCCAGGTCGCTGATCTGCAGGGCGCAGGCGTCCGCGATGCTGATCCCCTTGATCTTCGAGGACCGGGCCGCCGCGCTGAGCCGGGTGCCGTCGCAGTCGGGGCAGGTGGTGAAGGTGACGGCGCGGTCCACGAACTCCCGGATGTGCGGCTGCATCGCCTCCCGGTCCTTGGCGAGCATCGACTTCTGGATCCGCGGGACCAGACCCTCGTAGGTCATGTTGATGCCCGCGATCTTCATCCGGGTCGCCTCGCGGTACAGGAAGTCGTCCAGCTGGCGCTTGGTGAACGTGCGGATCGGCCGGTCCGGGTCGAAGAAGCCGGACTCGGTGTAGAGGCGGTAGTTCCAGCCGCCGGGCTTGTAGCCGGGGATGGTGAGCGCGCCCTCGCTCAGCGACTTGTCCGCGTCGTAGAGCTGGGTGAGGTCGATGTCGGTGACCGTGCCGCGGCCCTCGCAGCGCGGGCACATGCCGCCGGTGATGCTGAACTCGCGGCGCTCCTTCACCGTCTTCCCGCCGCGCTCCACGGTGACCGCGCCGGCGCCGCTGATCGAGGCGACGTTGAAGGAGAACGCCTTGGGCGAGCCGATGTGCGGGGTGCCGAGCCGGCTGAAGAGGATGCGCAGCATGGCGTGGGCGTCGGTGGCGGTGCCGACCGTGGAGCGCGGGTCGGCGCCCATCCGCTGCTGGTCGACGATGATCGCGGTGGTCAGCCCGTCGAGCACGTCGACGTCGGGCCGGGCCAGCGTGGGCATGAAGCCCTGGACGAACGCGCTGTACGTCTCGTTGATCAGCCGCTGCGACTCCGCGGCGACGGTGTCGAAGACCAGCGAACTCTTGCCCGAGCCGGAGACGCCGGTGAACACCGTCAGTCGGCGCTTGGGGATCTCGACGCTGACGTTCCGGAGGTTGTTCTCGCGCGCGCCGTGCACGCGGATCAGTTCATGGCTGTCGGCGGGCCGGGATGGGTGCGCGCTCGCCGCTGCGTCGGTCCTCGTGGTCATGCTCATCGTCGTCGTCTCTCCGTCCGTGGGGCCGCCTCCGCCACGCTAGCCGGGACCGTCCGCACACCGCTTCTCGATTCCTGACCGGTTCCGAGCCGCTCCGCGGGCGCCTCGCCGACACACTATTGCAAGCGGGTGCTTGCAATTGTTAGCGCGGTTGGGGCAAGGTGGAGGCATGGCATCGCTGAACGTCGGCAATCTCGGTGAGTACCTGCGCGAGCAGCGGCGGAACGCCCAGCTGTCGCTGCGGCAGCTCGCCGACGCCGCCGGGGTGTCCAATCCGTACCTGAGCCAGATCGAGCGCGGGCTGCGCAAGCCCAGCGCGGAGGTGCTCCAGCAGGTCGCCAAGGCCCTGCGCATCTCCGCCGAGACGCTGTACGTCCGCGCCGGCATCCTCGACGCCGAACGGGGTCGCGACGAGGTGGAGACGCGCGCCGTCATCCTCGCCGATCCCTCGCTCAACGAGCGGCAGAAGCAGGTGCTGCTCCAGATCTACGAGTCCTTCCGGAAAGAGAACGGATTCGGGATCGGCGAGCCCGCCGGGGCAGAGGCGGACGGGTACGGCACCGTGGACCAGGGGACCGGCGGCGCCGACCGTACGGCCGGCGCGCGCGATGCCGCCGGAAGTGACACGGACGCCGGTCCGCGGCGGACGGCCGGATAAGCCGGACCAGGGCTCCGGACGCCCGCCGCGGACCACACCAACCCAGCCGAACGCGAATCCGATCCGGGAGGACCCTCACCATGGCCATCACCGACGACCTGCGCAAGACCCTCAGCGACCCGACCCCGCTCTACTTCGCCGCCGGCACCGCCGACCTGGCGTTCCAGCAGGCCAAGAAGGTGCCGGCCCTGGTCGAGCAGCTGCGCGCCGAGGCCCCGGCCCGCATCGAGGCCGTGCGCAACACCGACCCGAAGGCCGTGCAGGAGAAGGCCGCCGCCCGCGCCAAGGAGGCGCAGGAGACCCTTCAGGCCAAGGTCAACGAACTGATCGGCACCCTGGACGGCGACCTGAAGAAGCTCGGCGAGACCGCCCAGGACCTCGCCCTGCGCGGGGTCGGCGTCGCCGCCGAGTACGCCGTCAAGGCCCGCGAGACCTACGAGAAGGTCGCCGAGCACGGCGAGCAGGCCGTGAAGACCTGGCGCGGCGAGGCCGCCGAGGACATCGAGGAGCTGGCCATCGCCGTCGAGGGGCGGCCCGAGCCGGTCGGGGTCAAGGACGACGAGCCGAAGCCGGCCGAGGCGAAGGCGGAGCCGGCCGCGGAGAAGAAGCCCGCGGCGAAGAAGACTCCGGCGCCCCGCAAGAGCACCAGCGCGAAGAAGACCACCCCGCCGGCCAACTGAAGGTGACCGGCGAGCCGGACGCGGGCCGGGCACCTTTGGGGTGTCCGGCCCGTTCTACTGGGTACGGTGGCGGCGTAGCAGGATCGGGATTCAACGGGCGGTGGGCAGCATGCTGATGTTGGGCTTCGCGGGGTTCATGGGGATCTTGAAGATCATCCTGATGGCCCTGGCCGCGTTCGGGCTGTTCGACGCCGCCTTCCGGCGCGAGGACGCCTTCCGCGCGGCCGACAAGCAGAACAAGGTCTTCTGGCTGATCATCCTCGGCATCGCGCTCGTGGTCAGCTACCTGTTCTCGCTCCTGTCCATCCTGCCGATCGCCGGCGCGGTGGCGAGCATCGTGTACATCGTGGACGTGCGCCCCGCTCTCCAGCAGGCGGGCGGCGGCCGGGGCTTCGGCCGCCGCAGGGGCAGCAGCAGCGATGGCCCCTACGGGCCGTGGAACGGCGGTCGCTAGCCGGACCCACGCGGTTCCCCGCGCCCCTCAAGGGGCGCGGGGAACCGCGCGATCAGCCACAAGGGACCCGCACCCGGCGACGGCGCGTCCCGCTACGGCGAGACCCCTACGCCGCCCGGTCCAGCAGGACGACCGCGACGTCGTCGGTCAGCTCGCCACCGTTCAGCTCGCGCACCTCGTGCACGGCCGCCCGCAGCAGCTCCTCCCCGCGCAGCCCCTCGGAGAGCTGCCGGCGGATCATCGCCACCATGCCGTCCTGCCCCAGCCGCTCCCCGTCCGCCCCGACCCGGCCCTCGATCAGCCCGTCGGTGTAGAGCATCAGGCTCCACTCGGCGCCCAGCTCCACCTGCATCCGCGGCCAGCGGGCGCCCGGCAGCAGGCCGAGGGCGGGGCCGTTGTTGTCGTAGGGCAGCAGCCGCGCCGGCCGGCCGGGCCGGGCGATCAGCGGGGCCGGATGGCCGGCCAGGCACAGACCCGCGCGCCGGCCGTCAGGCGCGATGTCCACCGTGCACAGCGTCGCGAAGATCTCCTCGTCGGCGCGCTCGTGCTCCAGCACCTGCTGCATGGTGTTCAGCAGCTCGTCCCCGCACAGCCCGGCCAGGGTCAGCGCCCGCCAGGCGATGCGCAGCTCCACGCCGAGCGCGGCCTCGTCCGGGCCGTGCCCGCAGACGTCGCCGATCATGGCGTGCACGGTGCCGTCGGGGGTGCGGACGGCGTCGTAGAAGTCGCCGCCGAGCAGGGCCCGGGAGCGGCCCGGGCGGTAGCGGGCGGCGAAGCGCAGCGCGGAGCCGTCGAGCAGCGGCGTGGGCAGCAGCCCGCGCTCCAGCCGGCGGTTCTCCTGTGCGCGCAGCTTGCCCTCGGCGAGCCGCCGCTCGGCCGTGTCGGAACGCTTCCGCTCCACCGCGTAGCGGATGGCGCGGCTGAGCAGCCGGCCGTCCAGCTCGTCCCGGAAGAGATAGTCCTGGGCGCCCACGCGCACGGCCTCGGCGCCGCGCTCGGCGTCGCCGGAGGCGGTCAGCGCGAGCACGGCGTGCCGGGGTGCGAGCTGGAGGACGTGCTTGAGCACGGCCAGCTCGTCCTCCGCGTCGCTGCCGCCCGGCGCCGGGAGCGCCAGGTCCAGCAGGATGCAGTGGACGTCGTCGGTGAGCAGCCGCTCGGCCTCGGTGAGGTTGCGGGCGGTGCGGACGCGGATCGGCTTGCCGGCCGGGTCCAGCAGGTCGGGCACGATCGGCGAACCGGCCGGATCGTCCTCGATCAGCAGCAGGGTGAGAGTGGCGCCGGTGCCGTTCACGGCCGTGGCGTCGCGGTGGGCCTCTTCCTTGAGGGGGCCGCCGGTGCGGGCGGCCTGCGCCTGACCACTCTCCACGGCCGGGATCGCTCTCTGCCGCGGTACGGGTACGGGCATCGTCTTGGGTTCCTTCCCTCCCCCCGAGGGCACGGGGCGGCGTCGAGGGGTCTCGACCCACCGACCGGGACCATAGCGGCTCGGGCCGCCCCGATGGAATGGTGTGAGCCGCGTCGCTCCGGCGCCCGCCGCTGTCATATGCCGCGTTCCGTACCGCAGTTGGACACGATGACGGCCCGGCCGGGATGACGAAGCTCACGTCTTGGGCGGGTTTGGGCGGGGGTTGGCGGTGCGGTGGGTCACATGGCGTGGGCCACGGGGGTGTCGGCGGCGTGCACCGGGAGGGCGCATATGGCGTGCGTCACCAGGATTTCCCCGAGGGGCGCGGGACGACCGCGGCTCCATGGCGCCGCACCGCCACCCCGCGCGCCCGGCCGTGAGGCCTACGCGTCCGGTCGTACGACGCCCAGTATGGGCATCGAACCGGCGCCCGCGACCGTCACCGTGCGCCCGGGGCGCGGGGCGTGGATGATCGCGCCGTCGCCGATGTACATCGCGACATGGCTGGCGTCGTCGAAGTAGATGATGAGGTCGCCGGGGCGCATGTCCTTGATGTCGACGTGCTTCAGCTGCTTCCACTGCTCCTGCGAGGTGCGCGGGACGGCGTGCCCGGCCGTCGCCCAGGCCTGGGAGGTCAGGCCCGAGCAGTCGAAGGAGTCGGGGCCCTCGGCGCCCCACACATAGGGCTTGCCGAGCTGCTCGGAGGCGTACTTCACGGCCTTCTTGCCCTGTGCGGTGGCCTTGGTGTCGACGTCCTTGAGGACGCCGGTGTCCAGCCAGGCGGTCTGCGCCTTGTTCGCGGCCTCCTGCTCCAGCTGGGCGAGCCGCTCCTTCTCCTTCTTCTCCAGCCGGGACTGGAGCTTCTCCGCCGCGTCGATCTGCTTCTCGATCTTCTTCTTGGCGGCGGCCTTGTCCTTGCGGTGGGCGTCCAGCTTCTTCCACTGGTCGGAGGCGTCGTCGGCGTACTGACGCAACTCCTTCTGGGTGCGGCTCATTTCGGACATCAGCTTCGTCGCCGCCTGCTGGCCCTGGAGCACCCGGCCGGCGCCGTCCAGGAACTGGCCCGGGTCGTCGCTGAGCAGGAACTGGGCGGTGGCGGACAGGCCGCCGGTGCGGTACTGGTCCCGGGCCGCGGCGCCCGCCCGGTCCTTGAGCCGGTCCAGCTTCTGCTGCCCCTGGTCGATCTTCTTCGCCAGCGCCACGATCTCGGCGGACTGCTTCTTCGTCTTCTCCTCGGCCGCGTTGTAGGCGTCGGTGGCCACGGCCGCGTCGTGGTAGAGCCTGTCGAGCTTCTCGCGGACCTCTTCAAGGTCCTTGCCTGGCCGGGGAGTCGGCGCGGGAGTCGTCGTCGGTGAGGGCGTGGGCGCGGGGGCCGCGAACGCCGTGCCCGGCACCGCGAGAGCGGTCACCGCGCAGACCACGGTCAGGGCGGCCGTGAGCAGGCCGCGCTTGCCCGAACCCATACCTCTTCCCCCAAACTGATTTACCGTCAGTAACTTACGGTCGCCTGAGGGATCGTGCCACGGTCGAGCGCAAAGTGACAGAGGTCGTCGGAAACCGGATGCCCCCGCCGACCGCCGGGTACGACGATCTCCTCGCCGATGTGACGAACAATGCTCGCGGAGCGTTCCCCCGACCGCCGGCGGGCGCTCAGCGCACCGGCGCCAAGGCTCCCCAGGCCACGGTCACTTCGCCCTGCCGCCAGCGGGCCGGGGAGTCCGTCACCGGCCAGTCGGCCGTCAGGTCCCGTACCGCGCGGATCCAGCGCTGCCGGGCGCCGTAGGAGGCGTAGGGGGCGGCAGCGGCCCAGGCGCGGTCGAAGTCCCGGAGGAAGGCGTGCACCGGCTCACCCGGGACATTGCGGTGGATCAGCGCCTTGGGGAGGCGCTCGGCGAGGTCGGAGGGGCGGTCCAGGGAGCCCAGCCGGGTGGCGAAGGTGACCGTGCGGGGGCCTTCGGGGCCGAGCGCCACCCACACGTGCCGGCGGCCGATCTCGTCACAGGTGCCCTCCACCAGCAGCCCGCCGCGCGAGCCGCCGCCCGCCGGGGCGAGCCGCGCGCACAGCCGCTCCCACACCGCGGCGACCTGGGCCTCGTCGTACTGGCGCAGCACGTTGGCGGCCCGGACGAGCACCGGGCGCCCGGGCACCGGGAGCTCGAAGCCGCCGTGCCGGAAGGCGAGCCCGTCGCGTTCGTACGGCCGGGCCGCCGCCACCCGCTCCGGCTCGATCTCGATGCCGACCACGCGCGCGCGGGGCGCGGCGGTGCGCAGCCGGCCGAGCAGCTCGACGGCGGTCCAGGGCGCGGCGCCGTAGCCGAGGTCGATGGCCACCGGGTCGGCGGCGCGCCGCAGCTCGGCGCCGTGCACGGCCGCGATCCAGCGGTCCATGCGGCGGAGGCGGTTGGGGTTCGTCGTCCCGCGCGTGACCGTTCCCACAGGGCGGGAGGTCGCTGCGCGGGCATTCATGGATACGAGGGTAAGCGGGCGGGGAGGGATGCTTCCGACGACCGGGGACGGCGCCTCCGCCGACGCGCACCGGTATCGAACGGTTGATCGATATCGGGTAATGATTCGGTAAAGCCGCTTGTTCGGGAAATGGCCGCATACCCCTCGCTGTTGCACTCCCTTGGAGGGCGAGGTCGGTCCTCCTGGAGGCATGCCCGCATCAAGGAGGAACGCCAGGTGAGCCAGTACGTCAGCAGGCTCGGGCGCCGCTCTGCGTCGGTCACCCCGCGGCTCAGGCTGTCCCGCAGGCCCCGCCGGGTCGCGATGCTCTCCGTGCACACCTCCCCGCTCCACCAGCCCGGCACCGGCGACGCGGGCGGCATGAACGTCTACATCGTGGAGCTGGCCCAGCGGCTGGCCGCGATCAACATCGAGGTCGAGATCTTCACCCGGGCCACGGCCGGCGGCCTGCCCCCCTCCGTCGAGCTGGCCCCCGGCGTCCTCGTCCGGCACGTCGACGCGGGCCCCTACGAAGGCCTCGCCAAGGAGGACCTCCCGGCCCAGCTGTGCGCCTTCACGCATGGCGTCATGCAGGCCTGGGCCGGCCACCGCCCCGGCCACTACGACCTCGTCCACTCCCACTACTGGCTCTCCGGCCATGTCGGCTGGCTCGCCGCCCAGCGCTGGGGCGTCCCCCTGGTGCACGCCATGCACACCATGGCCAAGGTCAAGAACGCCAGTCTGGCCGACGGCGACACCCCCGAGCCCGCCGCCCGGGTCATCGGCGAGACCCAGATCGTGGCCGCCGCCGACCGGCTCATCGCCAACACCACCGAGGAGGCCGGCGAGCTGGTCCGGCACTACGCGGCCGACCCCGCCAAGGTCGCCGTCGTCCACCCCGGGGTGAACCTGGAGCGGTTCCGCGTCGCCGACGGCCGGGCCGCCGCCCGCGCCCGCCTCGGGCTCCCGCAGGACGCCCTGGTCCCGCTCTTCGCGGGCCGCATCCAGCCCCTGAAGGCGCCGGACGTCCTCCTGCGCGCCGTGGCCGTCCTGCTGGACGAGCATCCCGAGCTGCGCTCCCGGATCGTCGTGCCGGTGGTCGGCGGCCCCAGCGGCAGCGGGCTCGCCAAGCCGGAGGGGCTGCAGAAGCTCGCGGCCCGGCTGGGCATATCGGACGTGGTGCGGTTCCGGCCGCCGGTCGGGCAGGAGCAGCTGGCGGACTGGTTCCGGGCCGCGTCCGTCCTCGTCATGCCGTCGTACAGCGAGTCCTTCGGCCTGGTCGCCGTGGAGGCGCAGGCGGCCGGGACCCCGGTCCTCGCGGCCTCGGTCGGCGGTCTGCCGGTGGCCGTGCGCGACGGCGAGACCGGCTTCCTGGTGCACGGCCACGACCCCGCCGAGTACGCGCGCGTGCTGCGCCGCTTCGCCGACGAGCCCGACCTGCATGCCCGCATGGGGGAGGCCGCGGCCCGGCACGCCCAGTCCTTCGGCTGGGACACGGCCGCCGCCGCCACCGCCGACGTCTACACGGCCGCGACCCAGTCCCACCGCCGTCGCGTACGCTCCCACCATGGGTGACACGGAGAAGACCGGGCAGGTCCTGGAGGGTGCCCTCAAGGACGCCGAACTGGAGTGGGAGAGCCCCGAGCCCGGGACCTACGTGGTCAAGCTGCCGGGTACGCGCAAGCTGTCCACGACGGTCTCCTTCCTCGTCGGCCGCCACTCCCTGTCGTTGAACGCCTTCGTCATCCGCCATCCCGACGAGAACGAGCCGGCCGTCCACCGCTGGCTGCTGGAACGCAACCTCAAGCTGTACGGCGTGAGTTACGCCGTCGACCGCCTCGGCGACATCTACGTCACCGCCCGCCTGCCCCTCGCCTCCGTCACCCCGGACGAGATCGACCGCCTTCTCGGCCAGGTCCTGGAAGCGGCCGACGGCGCCTTCAACACCCTGCTGGAGCTGGGCTTCGCCTCCTCGATCCGCAAGGAGTACGCCTGGCGGGTTGCGCGCGGCGAGTCCACGCGCAACCTGGACGCGTTCAGGCATCTGATCGAGCGTCCGGCCGACTGACCGGAGCCGGCCGGGGACTCAGGAAGGGTCCGGCGCCGGGGTTCCGTGCCCGCCGCTGTGGTCGAGTTCGTCGGCGAAGGCGCGCAGGGCGTCGGCCAGTTCCTTCTTGGTCGGCAGCTGGTCGACCTTCCTGTCCAGCTCCGTGATGCGCCGGTTCAGCTCGCCGAGGTCGACGGATCCGGTGGGCTCGGCCGTGGGGTCGGGGCTCGGATCGGTGCCGCCGTCGCCACCCGCGGAGGTGCCTCCGTCGACGAGGCCGCCGGTGCTGCCGGAGCCCGCGACGGAGCCGCCGTCCGTGCCGCCGCCGACCGTGCCCCCGGCGGTGCCGTCACCGTCGCCGGTGCCTCCGGTGGACGAGCCCCCGGCGGTCCCGTCACCGTCCCTGGTGCCCCCGGAGCCCCCCGTGTCCGTGTCCGCCGCGACGCCGTGCCCGGGGCGGGCGTGGTCGTCCGACGGTGCCGCGAGCGCCACGCCGACGCCGAGGGCCACCAGGGCCGCGGCCCCCGCGACGGCGACCGAGAGCCGTCTGAGCGGCAGCGGACGGGTGTGCGTGGATGCATCGCGAGGAGTCTGTGGTTCCTGTGCTTCTTGTGTGTCATCCATGGGCGGAGGCTAACCGTCGGTGATCGGCGGACGGGTGGCTTCCGTCGATCTCCTGGAACATCCGGGTCGCCCGCCAACGGCCGGGCGGGGCTGATGCGGATCGACGGGCTGGCCCCGTACTCCGCGACGGGGGCCTGAACGAGGTCCGAGAGTCCGACGCTCAGCGCGCCCTGCTCCGGTAGCGCCCCGGGGTGACCCCGACGAGCTTCTTGAAGTGCCGGGTGAGATGGGCCTGGTCGTAGAACCCGGTCGCCGACGCCACCGCGCCCGGCGCCAGCCCGTCCAGCAGCAGCCCCCGGGCGCGTCCGACCCGCCGTGACATGAGGTACTGGTGCGGGGCGATGCCGTACGCGCCGCTGAACGCCCGTACCAGATGCGCCGGATGGGCGTGCAGCAGCCGGCCGGCCTCCTCCAGCGAGATGCCGTCGAGCACGCGGGCGTCCAGCAACTCCCGCAGCTCACGGGCGAGTACCGGGTCGCGGCGCTCGTACGGCTCGGCCGCCCGGTGCCCCAGATGGTGGCGCAACATCCCGGCGACCAGGGTCAGCCTGCTCTCCGCCTCCAGCTCGTCACCGGGCCGGGCGAGGGCGGAGTGCAGCTGCCCGACGCGCAGCCGGAGCACCGGGTCCCGCAGGTCGGGCGTGTCCACGGCGGGGCCGATCAACTCGTCCCCGAGCCGGCTGCCGTCCAGGTAGAGCACCCGTTTGCGGAAGCCGTCCGGGGTCGCGGGGGAGCCGTTGTGCGGCACGTGCGGCGGCAGCAGCGACACGGTGTCGTGCGGGGTGCCGTGCTCATGCCGGTCCAGGTCGTACCGTACGGCCCCGGCGTCCACGATGAGCAGCGTCCAGGCCTCGTGGACGTGCATCGGATAGGCGTACTCGGTGAAACGGGCGTGGAACACCTCGGCGACGCCCGGAACGCGGGGACGCCACGCGGTGACTTCCCTCTCGCCGGCCATGCAAAAAACGTACAAGACCAGGCGTCGGGCGGACCGGCAGTCTCAGTCCATGAACACGGAACCCATCCGCTTCGACACGAAGATCGCCGTCCTGCTGCGCGAGGACCTGGAGCCCTGGCAGCGCCTGAACGTCACCGCGTTCCTGGTCAGCGGCCTCGGCGCGACGGCCCCCGAGGTGATCGGCGAGCCCTACGAGGACGCGGACGGGGTGCGGTACCTGCCCATGTTCCGCCAGCCGGTGCTGGTCTTCGAGGGCACGAAGGAGACCCTGAAGGCGGCCCACGGCAGGGCACTGACCCGTGCCCTGCCCTGCGCGGTGTTCACGGCGGACCTGTTCGCCACGGGCAACGACCGCGACAACCGCGCGGCGGTCCGGTCCGTCCCGACGGCCGAGCTGGACCTGGTGGGGCTGGCGGTGTACGGCCCGCGGAACGGCGTGGACAAGACCCTGAAGGGCGCCCGCATGCACCCGTGACCGCTGCCGTCGCCTATCCGAACATGCCGGGCACGTAGTCACCGGCGGGCTGCTGGACGATGACGTTCGCGCGGTTGTACGCGTTGATCAGGGCGATGAGGGCGACCAGGGCGGCGAGCTGCTCCTCGTCGTAGTGCTTGGCGGCGTTCGCCCAGGCCTCGTCCGTGACCCCGCCGGCCGCGTCGGCGATCCGGGTGCCCTGCTCGGCCAGCTCCAGGGCGGCCCGCTCGGCGTCGGAGAACACGGTGGCCTCGCGCCAGGCGGCGACGAGGTGCAGCCGCGTGGCGGTCTCGCCGGCCGCGGTGGCGTCCTTGGTGTGCATGTCGGTGCAGAAGGCGCACCCGTTGATCTGGCTGGCGCGGATCTTCACCAGCTCCTGGGTGGCGGCCGGCAGCGTGGAGTCCGAGATCACCTTGCCCGCGGCGTTGAAGTGCTTGAAGAGCTTGCCGACGACGGGGTTGGTGAAGAGGTTGAGCCGAGCGTCCATGATCTGCTCCTGCGTGGTTGCGGCTGCTGACACCTCTCTGACGGATGCGCTCGCCGGAATGTGACACGACGGCGTATGGCCTGGGCCACACTCATGGTCACCTCTTTCCGGTGAACCGAGACGCCCATATGGTGCACTAGTTCGAGTCGAACCCCTCGAACGAGGTACCCCACGTCAACCCTGCTTGACGTGATCAAGAACCTCAGGTGGGCCGCCCCAGCGGCCGCACTCCTCGTCGTCATCTTCACGGCAGCTGCTCCGGCCCAGGCGCGGGAGCGCTCCGCGCGGGCGTACACCTTCCCCCTCGCGGCGGCGGTCTCCGCACTCCCGGTCGCCGCCGAGGTGCGGGAGGGCTATCAGCGCACGAGCTTCAAGCACTGGAACGCGGGCCAGGACCCGACCGACGGCTGCAACACCCGAGCCGAGGTACTTCTCTCCGAGGCGGTCGACCCGCCCGAGATCCTCCCCGGCTGCAAGCTGTCCGGAGGGCGCTGGTGGTCGTACTACGACTCGAAGTGGATCACCTCGGCCTCCGCCCTGGACGTCGACCACATGGTGCCGCTGGCCGAGGCCTGGGACTCCGGGGCGTCGCAGTGGACGGCGGCGCGGCGCGAGGCCTACGCCAACGACCTCGACGCCCCGACCTCCCTCGTCGCCGTCTCGGCGGCCTCGAACCGCAGCAAGGCCGACCAGGACCCGGCCGAGTGGCTGCCCCCGACGGTCGAGGTCACCTGCCGCTACGTCTCGGAATGGGTCGGCACGAAGCTCCGCTGGGGCCTCACGGCCGACGCCACCGAACTGGAGGCCCTCGACCAACTGGCGGAGGCCTGCCCGGGCACGACGGTGACGTACGAGCCGGCTGACTAGGCCCTGACCGGACGGGAGGCCCCGGCCCGCGCCGGGGCCTCCACGGTGTAGCCCCGTCGGAGGCATGCCTCGTTTGCTTATGCAGAGGACGCGATATTCATGGCCCTACAGGCTCGGGGAGCAGGCAAGAGGTCCTTTGCGACCACGAAATTCTGGAGGCAGGCGTGACACAGCTGATCACTCCGACCAATCAGGTCAGTCCGGAGGAACTGTCCGACTACTACGCGAAGATCGCCCGTGCTCATTTCGACCTGCACAACGCACGCGGCCGGTTGGACTTCGGGGACACGACGGAACCGGCGGAGCCGCTTGCGGCGGCCGAGCGGGCCTCGGCCACCAGGTACGACGCCCAGACGAGCCTCTTCGGCGGCCTCGGCTTCGCCTTCCTCACGAACGTCAAGTCGCCGACGGCGATCGAGTTCAAGGGCGGAGGCGGCGGCCTCATCATCGGCGGGGGCGACACCTGGGGCTCTGCGTGGCTGAACTACCCGCCGGAGACCCTCGTCGGCTGGGAGTTCCGCTTCGAGGCGAACATCGGCGCGTCAACGGTCAACGTCAACTGGTGGGGCATGAGCGGCGAATACATCGGCTCGTTCGCCGGAGGCGGTATCTCCGGTGGCCTTGGCGTCGCCGGCGGGAAGGGGCAGATCGTACGCGCCTGACAACAAGCACAAAGGCCCCCACCAGCGGGCTGAACCGCAGGTAGGGGCCTTGATCATGCTGGGTTGCTCCTTGCCCTGGGTCTTGCCGGGGATCTTGGTCACCTGCGTTTTCACTGCTCAGAGCGGTATTCATGAGCGGCCGAGTGGTCGTCATTGGTCATCGTTAGCCACTGTCGAGCGTCCTCGGACGGCCCAGAGACGGCCCGGACGAAATCGATCTCGCGAACGTCTGCCAGAAGCCGGTCACTACTGCCTGGTATTTCTCTACTCTGTGGCCACCACGCGGGGTTGGGGAGCCGCCGCAGATGCAGGGGGTCAAAGTGCTGGTCGTTCTCATTGGGTTGGCTGTGGGTGCCGCATACGTGTGTCACGGAACGCCGCTCTTCGTCCCAGCCGTGATCGTCGCGATCTGCTCCTTCTGGTCTAACGGCGTCATGTCCAACTTCCGTCGCACGCACGAGGTCCCGCGCCTTGCAACGGCGGTGAGTCTGATCTGCTTCGTCCTCACGCTCGTCTTCGGCATCGCAGGTCTGGTCATCGGCTGAGCACTGGCCGCCGGCATCCCTCGCGCCCTCAGCTTGGGAAGCTGGTTGGTTCCCGGCTGTTCCCCATGGTTCCCCGTACGATCTGGCACGCAGCCGGCACGGCCTGTTGGTTCCGACCCCCTTCGGCGGTGGGTCGTTGCAAGGTGGATGTACAGCAACCAATGAGGGCGCTTGTGACCTGCTGGTCCGGCTAGCTCTGGGTCAGCGAAGCCGGCACCTCGGCGGTTGTCCCCGACTGAGCTGCCACTGTCATCGTTCCGATCCCCTCACGCGAAGCAGACCGTCCATGGCGATACGCGCCGCCGCCATGAAGGCATCGAGGCGATCATCCGGGTGAGAGCGGACCTGGAACACACTCCGCGTCGGGCCCGTGGGGACCTCGGCCGCCCCTTACCAACGCGGCCCACAAGGGTGGCTTCACCCTTTGCCTTAAGGGGCACATGGCCAGTGAGACCCACGGAGGTACCGAGATGAGTGCCGGAGAACGGGCCAAGGCAAAGGCCGAACAGATCGTCGGAAAGACCGTGCGGACGGCGGCCCACGCGATGCACAAGGAAACCCTCGCGGCGAAGGGGGCCGCTCTCGAAGCACGAGGCAAGATGCGGGGCAGGAAGGAACAGGCCAAGGGTTCCTTCAAACGCTGAGAGCGCTGCCACAGGCTTGAATCCGCCCCAGGACCGGCTGAAGCGCCCAAGGGGAGGGAAACAACCTCTTGCTTGGGCCTTCGGCGTTCAGAGCGGGCGGCAGGAATCGAACCCGCATAGCTAGTTCGGAAGATCGCGTATGCGGATTCGGAGCGCGACCGCTACCCAGCGGTCAGCCTCGGGTGTCGAGTACGCGTCGAACGATGCCAGCAGTGCTGGGCCCTCGCCGAGTACCTCGGCCACTCGGACCCGGGTCTGACCCTCCGCGTGTACGCACACCTCATGCCGTCCAGCCAGGAGCGCACCCGAAAAGCCGTGGCTGCCGTTTTCGAGGGCGCATACGCTCCCGTTCACTGAGGCAGGAGGGCGAGATGTCCGACGAGGAGTCCGCCGAGTACTACACGCTGCTCTGCGACGACCCGTCCCACGAGGTGGTGCTCGTCGACTGTGGGCCCCGCGAGATGGATGTGATCCTGGCAGTGCGCAAGGTGACCGGGCAGAGCTTGTGGCACAGCAGGGCCCTGGCGCGCCAAGCGCCCGTCACCCTCCTTGAGGGGCTGTCCGCGTACAGGGCCCAGTCCGCTGTCGCTGTGCTCCAGAGCGCCGGCGCCAGAGCGGAGTGGAGACAGGAGCCGGAGCCCGGAGAGCGCACGGCCCCCTCGCCCTGACGGCCCAGAGACGGCAGGGCGAGAGAAAAGCCCCCTCCCCGCGGAGAAACCGCAGGTAGGGGGCTTACTCGGGGGCGCTTACTTCTTCTTGCCCTGGTTCTTGACCGCCTCGATCGCGGCTGCCGCCGCCTCCGGGTCCAGGTACGTGCCGCCCGGGGTGAGCGGCTTGAAGTCGGCGTCCAGTTCGTAGGAGAGCGGGATGCCCGTCGGGATGTTCAGGCCCGCGATGTCGGCGTCGGAGATGCCGTCGAGGTGCTTGACCAGGGCGCGCAGGCTGTTGCCGTGGGCGGCG
This sequence comes from Streptomyces sp. NPDC046727, assembly GCF_040645635.1. NCBI lineage: Bacteria > Bacillati > Actinomycetota > Actinomycetes > Kitasatosporales > Streptomycetaceae > Streptomyces > Streptomyces sp. NPDC046727. The sequence goes on along the minus strand of NZ_JBEYYR010000007.1, from coordinate 217,706 downwards.
ACCAGGACCGTGCGGCCGGCCAGCAGGTCGGGGACGATGCCGTCGTACCAGTAGGGGAGCATGCGGACGACGACGTCCTTGAGGCACTCGGTGCGCGGGCGCAGCTCCGGCGGGATCGTCGCGTAGCGGGCGTCGTGGGCCTGCGAGAACTCGGAGTCGTCCGACAGCGGCGGGGGCGGGGTGTCGTACGAGCGGCGCCAGAGCATGAACTGCTCCTCGCCGAACTCGGCCAGCGTCGCCGCCTTGTCCTTGCCCTGGAGGGCGCCGTAGTGGCGCTCGTTCAGCCGCCAGGAGCGGTGGACCGGGATCCAGTGGCGGTCCGCCGCCTCCAGCGCCAGCTGCGCGGTGCGGATCGCGCGCTTCTGGAGGGACGTGTGGACCACGTCGGGGAGAAGATCGGCGTCCTTCAGGAGCTCGCCACCGCGGACTGCCTCCTTCTCGCCCTTCTCGTTCAGGTTCACGTCCACCCAGCCGGTGAACAGGTTCTTCGCGTTCCACTCGCTCTCGCCGTGGCGGAGGAGGATCAGCTTGTACGGTGCGTCGGCCATGGTCCTGAGCCTACCTAAGGAACCTCGGGGCCGCGCCGGACCGGGGGCCATAGCACGCCCGGCCGTGCGCCGGCTGTGGCCCCACCCTTCCGTCCGCTAAATTCCGGTTAACTCTTCTACAACCTTTCGCCACATCCATCCGTCTGGTTATCGCCAGGAAGGTTCAGGCGTCAGGAAGAGGAGCACAGAACGTGACCGTGCGTTCCTTTGCGCGGCGGATGCGACCGCGGGTCGAGCGGAAGGCCGCCGAGCGGGTATGGCAGCTGCGCACCATGCGGCGGCGGCGCAAGGCTGCGGTCACGGATCCGGAGCTGCGCCCGGTCGCGGTCCGCGGCCAGCAGTTCTACGGCCGGGTCGTGGACCGGTTCAGCGCGGCCGAGGCAGCCGCCGAGAACCTCGATCTCGTCGTCGCCGCGCTGGAGCAGGAGGGGATCCCCTACTTCCTGGTGTCCTCCCGCACCCGGCACACGGTGGGCGTGAACGCCGTCGACCGCGAGCGGTTCCTCGCCGCGCTGGAGGCGCGCCACGCGGGTACGGCCGTGTTCATCGGCCGGCCCCTGCCCGGCGGCCAGCTCAAGCACCCCGCCCTGTTCCTGGACGGCGTCCTGCCCGCCGCCCTGCGCACGGCCCCCGTGCTGCGCGTCGGCGAGAACCACCTCGGCCCCGCCGGCCAGCTGCTCGCCGGGCCGGAGCTGGCGTGCGACGTCGAGTTCTGGGAGGACGGGGCCGAGCTGCTCGCCTCCGCCGACGGCCCCCGGCGGCTGGCCAAGGTGCAGCCGCAGGCATCGGCCGACGTCTTCGCCGAGTCGCTCGTCACGCCCCGTAACAACGGCGTGACCGACGTGCTGCCGGTGAGCGAGCAGAAGCCGGCCACCGTGCGGGTCGGCGAGCGGGAGCTGCCGAGCTTCGTCCCGCTCACCCTGCCGACGGTGAACCAGGTGACCTTCCCCGTGGACGTCGTCTACACGTGGGTGGACGGCGAGGAGCCGGCGATGCGGGCCAAGCGCGCCCGCTACCAGGACCGGGGCATCGCCGAGATCCTGGACAAGGAGACCAACGCCTCCCGCTACACCAGCCACGACGAGCTGAAGTACTCGCTGCGCTCGCTCGCGATGTACGCCGACTTCGTCCGGCACATCTACATCGTCACCGACGGCCAGAAGCCGCACTGGCTCGACGACACCGCCCCCGGGATCACGGTCGTCGACCACCGTGACATCTTCCCGGCGGACGTGCTGCCCGTCTTCAACTCGCACGCGATCGAGACCCGGCTGCACCACATACCCGGCCTGTCCGAGCACTACCTCTACTTCAACGACGACGTCTTCGTCGGCCGCCGCATCACCCCGGAGCACTTCTTCTTCGGCAGCGGCCTGATGAAGATCCCGGTGTCCCCGCTCAAGATCGGCGTCGGCAAGCCGCACGCCGAGGAGACGGCCACCAACTCCGCCAGCAAGAACGTACGGCGGCTGCTGCTGGAGAAGTTCGGGCGGATGACCACGAACAACTTCATGCACACCCCGCTGCCGCAGCAGCGCGGCGCGCTGCGGGCGCTGGAGGAGCTGTTCCCGCAGGACATCGCCCACACCACCGCGTCGCGCTTCCGCTCGCCGACCGACATCGCCATGACGGCGCCGCTGCTCTACCAGTACGCGCTGATGACCGGCCGTGGCGTGCCCGGCAAGTTCAGCTTCCGGTACGTGAACATCAGCCGGCCGGACGCCGGGCGGCGCCTGGCCGACCTGCGCCGCAACCGCCGCTTCGACTTCTTCTGCCTCAACGACGTCGACGTGCCGCCGGAGGAGCGGGAGCAGGTCAGCGTCCGGATGCACGAGTTCCTCGAGAACTACTTCCCCTTCCCGAGCCCCTTCGAGAAGCAGAGCTGACGGGCCGCGGCCATGGCCATCGACATCCGTCACCGGTTCGCGGCGGCGCCGCCGGGCCTGCGGGCCGTCCGGGGCCTGCTGCTGCGCCTGCGGCTGTGGCTGTCGGCCCGGCTCTGGGCGCTGCGCGCGGCCCCGGCCCGGCGCCGGCTGCGCGCCGCCGTCCCGGGTCTGCGCCGGGTGGCCTGCGGGCCGGTCCGGCTGTACGGGCGTACGGTCGCCGGGTACACCGCCGCGGATGCCGCCGCCGCCGACCTGGAGCTGGTCTGCGGACTGCTGGAGGCGGCCGGGGTCCCTTACTTCCTGGTTCCCGCCGAGCAGGGGCCCGGGGTGCCGCGGCCGGTGGTCGGGGTGGAGGAGTCGTACCGTGGCGCGGTCCTCGCCCGGGCCCGGCAGCACTTCGCCCGCAGTGCCGGGTACGTCGGTGCGGTGGGCCCGGACGGTGCTGTGACACGGGCGGTGCTGTGGGCCGACGGGAAGCTGCCGCGGGCGCTGCGCGGGGCCCCGGTGCTGCGGACCGGTGTGCTGCGGCTGGGGCCCGGCGGGCAGGTGCTCGGCGGTCCGGAGTCGGGCTGCGACATCGAGTTCTGGCGGTACGGCCGTGAGCTGGGCGGGGATCCCGCGTATCTCACCGTGCCCGGCACCAGGCTGCAGGACGACTTCGGGCCCGCGCTGGTCGCTCCGCGCCGCAATGCCGTCTCGGAGGTGCTGCCGGCCACGGCGTGGCAGGCGGCGGTACCGGGGGCGGGACAGCAGCCGGGGGCGGAGTCGGGGGTGGCGGCCGGGCAGTGGTCGGAGGTGTCGGCGGAGCAATGCCCCACGGTGCCGGCGGAGCCGCCGTCGGCCGCGGTCGCCGAGCGGCGGCGCGGCGTGCCCACGTTCGCGGCGTTCGCCGAGCCCGGCATCGACCAGGTGTGCTTCCCCGTCGACGCCGTTTACACCTGGGTCGACGGCGACGACCCGGCGATGGCCGTGAAGCGCCGCGCCCACCAGGTGCTCTCCGACAACGTCATCGCCCCGCGCGAGACCGGCGCCTCCCGCTACACCAGCCATGACGAGCTGAAGTACGCGCTGCGGTCGCTGGAGATGTACGCCGGCTTCGTCCGGCACGTCTACCTCGTCACCGACTCCCAGATCCCGGCCTGGCTGGACCCGGACGCGCCGGGCCTGACCGTGGTCGACCACCGGGACATCCTCCCGGCCGACGCGCTGCCCGTCTTCAACTCGCACGCGATAGAGAGCCGGCTGCACCACATCCCGGGCCTGTCCGAGCACTACCTGTACTTCAACGACGACGTCTTCATCAACCGCGCCGTGCGGGCGGAGCACTTCTTCCACGGCAACGGCATCGCCCGCATCCCGCTGTCCCCGCTCAAGCTCGGGGTGGGTGCCCCGCACCCGCTGGAGCCCGCGCCCAACTCCGCCGGGAAGAACGCCCGTGAGGTGATCCGGCGCTTCCACGGGCGGTACGTCACGCACAAGTCGCTGCACACCCCGCACCCCCAACTGATGTCCGTCATGCGGGAGATGGAGAGCCTCGGCATCGAGGAGCTGGAGCGGACGGCGTACTCACGGTTCCGGTCCACCGCCGATGTCGCTCCGGCGTCCACGCTCCACCACCACTGGGCGATCGCGACGGGCCGGGCCGTGCCGGCCGACTACCGGTTCCGGTACGTGCAGCTGGGCACGCCGGACATGCGGCGGCGGCTGGCCCGCCTCGCGGCCGGCGAGGACGTGGACTTCTTCTGCCTCAACGACGTGGACACCGCCCCGGCGGACCGGGCGGCGGCCCAGACGGCCATCCGCGCCTTCCTGGAGCGGAAGTACCCGTTCCAGAGCCGCTTCGAGCGGGCGACGCGAACCACCGCGTACCCGACCCGGCACCGCGCACCCCACGGCTCGATCGACGCCACCCGCTGACCGCACCCCGGCCGGCGCCGCCCGCCCCCACCCACCGGTCCCGTGACGATTGACGGCGTCTGTTAATTGAGTGGCGTTGCCGGCGCCCCCGTTCGTAAGGTGTGACCGCCGTTTGGGGCACTTACCGCCGTGGGGGATTCTCGATGCCATCAGCCAGTGTGAGACGTGCCGTCCGGGAATCCGTCTCCGGGCTGCCCCGGGAGTTCTGGTGGCTGTGGACCAGCACCCTCGTCAACCGGCTCGGCGCCTTCGTGGCCACGTTCATGGCTCTCTATCTCACACTCGACCGCGGCTACTCCGCCTCGTACGCCGGTCTCGTCGCCTCCCTGCACGGGCTCGGCGGGGTCGTCTCCTCGCTGGCCGGCGGGGTGATGGCCGACCGGCTCGGCAGGCGGCCCACCCTCCTGATCGCCCAGACCGGCACCGCCGCCTCCGTCGCCCTGCTCGGCTTCATGACCCAGCCCGCCGCCATCGCCGCCGTCGCCTTCCTCGTCGGCATGGCCTCCAACGCCTCCCGGCCGGCCGTGCAGGCGATGATGGCCGACATCGTGCGGCCCGAGGACCGGGTGCGGGCGTTCTCGCTCAACTACTGGGCCATCAACCTCGGGTTCGCCGTGTCGTCCATGGGGGCCGGGTTCATCGCCGAGGTCAGCTATCTCGCCGGGTTCCTGATCGAGGCCGGCATGACCCTGGCCTGCGCGGTCGTCGTCTTCGCCAGGATCCCGGAGTCCCGGCCCACGGCCACGGCCCGGCAGGCGGACGCGGACGTCAGCCTCGGCACGGTGCTGCGGGACGGCCGGTACATGGCCGTCGTCGGGCTGTCCTTCCTCGTCGCCCTGATCTTCCAGCAGGGCTCGGTCGGGCTGCCGGTGGCCATGGGCCGGGCCGGCTTCTCGCCCGCCGACTACGGCCTGGCCATCGCCGTCAACGGCATCCTGATCGTCGCACTCCAGATCCCCGTCACCCGGTTCATCGAACACCGCGACCCACGCACGCTCCTGATCGCCTCCTCGATCCTCGCCGGATACGGCTTCGGGCTCACCGCCTTCGCCGGATCCGTCGGCGTCTTCATGGTCACCGTGTGCGTGTGGACCCTCGCCGAGATCGTCAACGCCCCGACCCAGACCGGCCTGGTCGTCCGCCTCTCCCCGGTGCACGGCCGCGGGCGCTACCAGGGCATGTACACCCTGTCCTGGTCCGTCGCCGCCCTGGTCGCGCCCCTGATGTCGGGCGCGGTCATCGACCACCTGGGCGCGGAGTGGCTGTGGGGCATGTGCGCGGCGACCGGAACGGCGGCGGGGCTCGGGTACGCGGTCCTCATGCGAAGGCTGCCGAGGGAAGAGCCGGCCACCGCCGCCCCGAAGGCCGACGCGGGGACCGAGGTCCGTACGGCCTGAAGGGCGCGCATACCGTCGGCGAGTCGGTCGACCATTTGATTCCAATATTCACGAAATGCAATTGCCTGTGCATTCAGCATTTTTTCAATCATCTGTCCGCAGGGGCCCGGAAACCCTCCTAACAGGTGACCCGCATTCCCCCGAATGCTCCAAACCCCGCGTCCGGTGACCGTCGTTAGCTGACCGTGACGCGATTGGACTGGCTCCCGGCCGAAGATCACCCGACGACGCTGCTCCGCCCGTACGGCGAGGTGGACCGCACATCGTGCTCGGACCTTCTCGATGATTTTCTGACGAGAATCAACACGATGGAAAATGAATATTGGCGGGCGATGGCGGATCTGTACCGAGCATCCTGAGGCCGGGCGCGGAGGTTTACCGATGGACAGGATTCATTACGACACCGGGCTCTACGACCACACCTGGAGCATCCCGGAACCGGACATCGAGCCGACCGACTGGGACCCGGTCGAAGAACTGGCCCAGATACTGTCCACGCCGAACGTCGCGAACCCCGCTCCCGTCGTCCCGCCGGCCGTGCCGACCCAGCGCCGGGGCAGCCGCCGACGGCCCCGTCAGGACCATCTGCTCGACGGCGGCCGGCGCGTCACGCACATCACGCTGCTGATCGCGACGGTCTCGCTGTGCGCGGTGTGCATGCTGGGCTGGTCCGTCTGCTACTCGTACGGCCAGCTCCGCGGGATCGCCTGCTCGGTGCTGCCGCCGAGGCTGGCGCAGTACTGGCCGATGACGGTGTACGGCCCGTGGTTCGTGGCGGCGCTCTCCGTTCTGCGGGCCACCGCCCAGCGCCGGAGCGCCCGGCGGTCCTGGGGCATCGTGGTGGCCGCCTCCGCGATGGCCGTGGCGCTGTGCGTCAGCCACTCCTCCCATGCCCTGCTGTCGTTAGTGATCGTCGGAATCCCACCGGTCACCGCGCTGGTGTGTTTCTGGGAACTCGTCGGCCAGCTCCCGCCCCGGAGCCGCCCCCGGCACGCGACGCGCAGCGACCCGCCGGCCGACATCCCGTGACGCCGGGCCGCCGGTGCCCGTGAACGGACAGCCGGTGGATGCCCGTGGATCCCGTGGATCCCGTGGATGTGCAAAACGGCAGTTACTTTCCCCAGCCCGGGAAACTCGGTAGTCAGACATGGATGGATCACGCCGGTCGAGACTGCGCCGTGGGGTGATGAGCATGCGGCCCGAGGAATCCGGGACGTCCCCCGGTCACGGCATGCCGCCCGACGCGGAGGTGCGGCTACGGGTCAGTGAGACGCTGGCCGCCGCCGTACGGGGCGCCGATGACCCGCAGGCCGTGCCCGGCGCACTGTGCGCGGCCTGCGTACGGCTGCTGCCGGTCACCGGCGCCTCGGTGTCGATCTCCGGCGGCACCGGCGTCCGCGTGACCTGGTGCGCCAGCGACCGGGTCGCCGCCCGGCTGGCCGAGTTGCAGTACACCGTGGGCGACGGCCCCTGTCAGACCGCCCTCGACGACGGCGCCCCGGTCATCGCGGCCGACCTCACGCAGGGCCCCGACGTCGGCCGCTGGCCGATCTTCGCGCACGAGGCGGTGGGCCTCGGCGTCCGCGCCGTGTTCTCCCTGCCGCTCGGCGTCAACGGCGCCGCCATCGGCACGCTCGACCTGCACCGCGACCGGGCCGGCGGGATCACGGAGCCGGATCTGCGGACCGCGCTGTGCGTGCGGGACGCGGTCACCTGCTCCCTGATGAACCTCCAGGAGGACGCCGACGCGGAGGGCGGGGTGGCGTCCTGGGTGGCGGCCTCCGAGGCGGACCACACCGAGGTCTACCAGGCGGTCGGCATGGTGATGGTGCAGCTGGACATCGACCCCGAGCAGGCCCTGGACCGGCTGCGGGCCCGCGCCTACGCCGAGGGGCACACCGTCAGCCAGGCGGCCCGGGACGTCCTGGCCCGTCGGCTGACCTTCCGGCCGGAGGCGCACGACGGCGACGTCCGTTAGCGGCTCGCCGAGGGGCTCAGACGTGCAGCGGTACCGGATGCACCTCGTCCGCGCGGTGCCCGGCGCGTTCGTGGACGCGCTGGACGGCGTCGGCCGACGGACCCTCGGAGAGGCAGTAGACGATGCCGGACTCCGGGTCCGCCCAGGCGCTCTCGAAGTGCACGCCCTCCTCCTTCTCGACGGCGAGGTCGGCCCGGTGCGCCTCCAGCAGCTGATCGGCCGTGATCCCCTGCATCCCGCGGTGTACGTCCATGAACTTGGGCATGACCTCACACCTCCTTCCCGGCTGTCCTTCCCGCCCGCTCACGTCCATGCTGCGCCCGGCGGCCGGGATGGGCATCCGCTACGGCGCCCGGTACGCCGAAGGGCCGGCGCGAACCCCGTTCGCACCGGCCCCGGTCGGTGTTCAGCCGCACTGGCAGGGGTTGCCCGACTGGCACCCGCAGCCGCATCCCGAGCCGCAGCCGCACGCGCCGAACAACGGAAGGCTCTTGATCTCGGCGGGCTGCTCGGACTCGCGCTGCTGCGTGGGGTCGGGCGTGGTGCCGGGGGATTCGGCCATGGGTCCCTCCTAGACCTGTGGGCAGGGGTGCCCTCGCCCATGTCATGCCCGTTGTGCCGGGCGCATCAACGGCGCACGGAGGCGCCCGGCGGAACGAGCGGCGCGCGACCGCACCGGAAGCGCCCCGTCCGGGTGGCCGGGCCCCGGCCCTCCCCCGCGGGGGTCACGCGCCCTCGACGCCCGTCACCGGCTGGATGTCCGGCTGCAGCTCGTCCGCGTGCTCGCCGGTGACCAGGTAGACCACGCGCTTGGCGACGGCCACGGCGTGGTCGGCGTACCGCTCGTAGTAGCGGCCCAGCAGGGTGACGTCGACGGCCGTCTCGATGCCGTGCTTCCAGCGCTCGTCGATCAGGTGCTGGAAGAGGGTGCGGTGGAGGAGGTCCATCTCGTCGTCGTCCTGCTCCAGCTGCAGGGCGAGGTCGACGTCCTTGGTCACGATCACCTCGGCGGCCTTGGCCATCAGGCGCTGCGCGAGCTGGCCCATCTCGAGGATGGTGGCGTGCAGGTCGTGCGGAACAGCCCGCTCCGGGAAGCGCAGCCGGGTCAGCTTGGCCACGTGCTGGGCGAGGTCGCCGGAGCGCTCCAGGTCGGCGGACATACGGAGCGACGTGACCACTATCCGCAGGTCCGTCGCCACCGGCTGCTGCCGGGCCAGCAGGGCTATCGCCCGGGCCTCCAGGTCGTGCTGGAGTTCGTCGACCTTCTGGTCGGCCTCGATCACGCTCTCGGCCAGCTTCAGATCGGCGTCGAGGATGGCGGTCGTGGCGCGCCCGATCGCCGATCCGACCAGCCGGGCCATCTCCACCAGTCCGTCGCCGATCGAGTCCAGTTCCTCGTGGTACGCGTCCCGCATCAGGGTTCCCTCTCGTGCGTCATCGTCCGGGTATTCGTTAGGGGGTTTCGGGGGCCGTCCACATCACGCGTGCGCCCCCTGGCGAAACCGGCGGTACGAACCCCACGCTTCCACGCTGTGCCCCGTACGCGTCTGTTTCCGCCACCCCAAATGAATCAATACTGGCTGCAAGGTGAACTCTGGGCGACGAGTGTCGGAGCTCGCACCTCGACGGCTGTGGGCATGTCGCAGGGCATGCCTAACCTGGATGCATGGACGTGAACGCGGCGGTCGCCGCAGCGGCAGCGATCGCCGGGGTGCTCACCGGTGTCATCGCCATGCTGGCGTTCCGCTGGAGCGAACGCGACCAGAAGCGACCCACCAGGACTTCCTTGCACACCGACCCTGTACTCCCGCCCGGCGTGGACACCGTGCTCTCGGTGCTGCGCTCCTCCGCCGTCGTCCTCGACGAGGCCGACGCCGTGGTCAAGGCCAGCTCCGCCGCCTACGCCCTCGGGCTGGTGCGCGGCGGCAAGCTCTCCATCGAGCCGATGCTCCAGATGGCCCGCGACACCAGACGTGACGGAGAGATACGCCAGGTCGAGCTGGATCTCCCCCGGCGCGGCACCGGACGCGGCGAGGCCCTCGCGGTCTCCGCGCGGGTGGCCCCGCTCGGCTCCCGCCTGGTCCTGCTGCTGGTCGAGGACCTGACGGAGGCCCGCAGGATCGAGGCGGTCCGGCGCGACTTCGTGGCGAACGTCAGCCATGAGCTGAAGACGCCCGTCGGCGCGCTGTCCCTCCTCTCCGAGGCCGTCATGGACGCCTCCGACGATCCCGAGGCGGTCCAGCGCTTCGCCGGCCGGATGCAGATCGAGGCGACCCGGCTGACCAACCTGGTCCAGGAGCTGATCGACCTCTCCCGGGTGCAGAACGACGACCCGCTGGAGGACGCCGAGCCCGTCCGCGTGGACGAGCTGGTCGCCGAGGCCATCGACCGCTGCCGCCACCAGGCCGGTACGAAGCAGATCACCATGGCCGCCGGCGGCACGGCCGACCTGCACGTCTGGGGCAACCGGGGCCAGCTGGCCGCGGCCCTCGGCAACCTGGTCGAGAACGCCGTCAACTACTCACCGGCCCGCACCCGCGTGGGCATAGCCGCCCGCCGGGTCTCCGCGCCCGGCGGCGACATGATCGAGCTGGCCGTGACCGACCAGGGCATCGGCATCTCCGACAAGGACAAGGAGCGCATCTTCGAGCGCTTCTACCGCGTCGACCCGGCCCGCTCGCGGGCCACCGGCGGCACCGGTCTGGGTCTCGCGATCGTCAAGCACGTGGTCGCCTCGCACGGCGGGGAGGTCACGGTCTGGAGCGCCGAAGGCCAGGGCTCCACCTTCACCCTCAGACTGCCGGAGGCGGGCGCGGCCCGCGACCGCGCACAGCAGCACCCCGACCTCGAAGACGAGGCGGGCCCCGCCGACTCATCCCCGTACGAACCGCTTCCCGCCCCGGAGGTCCTTCCGTGACCCGAGTGCTCGTCGTCGAGGACGAGGAGTCCTTCTCCGACGCCCTGTCGTACATGCTCCGCAAGGAGGGCTTCGAGGTCGCCATCGCGGCGACCGGCCCCGACGGCCTGGACGAGTTCGAGCGCAACGGCGCCGACCTGGTCCTCCTCGACCTGATGCTGCCGGGCCTGCCCGGCACCGAGGTCTGCCGCCAGCTGCGCGGCCGCTCGAACGTCCCCGTGATCATGGTGACCGCGAAGGACAGCGAGATCGACAAGGTCGTCGGTCTCGAGATAGGAGCCGATGACTACGTCACCAAGCCGTTCTCCTCGCGCGAGCTGGTCGCCCGCATCCGGGCCGTCCTGCGCCGCCGCGGCGAGCCGGAGGAGGTCACCCCGGCCGCGCTGGAGGCCGGCCCGGTCCGCATGGACGTCGACCGTCACGTGGTCACCGTCGGCGGCTCCAAGGTCGACCTCCCGCTGAAGGAGTTCGACCTCCTGGAGATGCTGCTGCGCAACGCGGGCCGTGTCCTGACCCGTATGCAGCTCATCGACCGGGTCTGGGGGGCCGACTACGTCGGCGACACCAAGACCCTCGACGTCCACGTCAAGCGCCTCCGCGCCAAGATCGAGCCGGATCCCGGCGCGCCGCGGTACCTGGTGACGGTGCGGGGTCTGGGCTACAAGTTCGAGCCGTAAGCCGTACGACCGCACGCGCAGCCACGCCGAAGGGCGGCACCCCGTGAGGGGGTGCCGCCCTTCGGCGTACGGCTCGTCAGTGCTCGGAGGCCGACTGCGACGCGGAGTCGCTCGGGGTGACGGCCTGGCCGGAGGCGGAGTCCGACGGGGTCGTCTCGTGGCCGCCCTTCTCCGGCTTGCCGCTGCTGGAGGCGGAGGCGCCGGGGGCGCCCGTGGCGGAGGCCGACGCCGAGGCGGACGGGATCTCGGACGGGCCCCACTTGTCGAAGTAGCTGGTGGCCGGGACCACGAAGGCGCCCAGGGTCACCTTGCCGGTCTTGCTGAAGGTGAAGGTGATCTTCTGGGCGTTGCCGTCCTGGACGGCCTCACGGCCGCTGGGCAGCAGCGCGGACGCGTTGTTCTTGCCGCCGATGACCAGCGAGCCGCCGGCCGGGACCGTCAGGCTCTGGCCCTTGGCGGGCTTCAGCTGGGCGGACGTACCGCTCTCGTCGACGGTGATCGACTGGAGGGTCTGGTCGCTGCGGCCCGAGTTGAACAGGGTCGCGGAGATGACCGCGGGACCCGTCGCCTTCAGGTCGGGCTGGGTGATGACCACGGCGTTCTGGATCTTGATGTCCCCGACGCTGGTCGCCGCGTTGTCCGGCTTGATCTCCAGCGTCTGGGAGTCGTTGCCGGCGCCGCAGGCGGCGAGCGAGGCGATCGAGAAGACGATGGCGGAGGCGGCGAGGGCGCCGCGTCGAAGGCTGCTGCTCACGGCGGCGGCAACTCCTTGAACGCGCGGGCGGCTCCCCTGATAAAGCCACCCTAAGTGTCTGTCAGCGGCCTTAGGTTACCGAGCCGTTCCGGCGCCATCGCACCCGACCCTCCCCCGGGCCCGGGCTTCCCTCCAGGTGGGGGTACCCCGGCAGGGCGCAAGTGACGCCGCGGTCACATTGCGGGGCCCCTCGTCCGTCATTCACATAACGCGGCGGTGGCGCCCTCTGGGCCCTCTCTCGACGCCACTCGCGAAATGTGCCGGAAGGAATGCGCGAGCCTCCTCGATATTGATCACGGCGCACCCGTCCGGCAGTCGTTGATCAATTTCGGATTCGGCTCACATCGACCTCCGCTCACCGAACGGAGTAGCGGAAGTCGTACGCTTGAGACCAGACATATCGGGACGTTCCTCCACTTGGAGCGGCCTTCCAGGGTCTGTAACGTACGCGTTTCACCCCGCCCAGAGAGCCCCTCCGACCTGCGAATACCCGCTTCCGCGGACTCCCCGCAGCACGTTCCGGTTGCTGTTGTCAAGCCCCGAGATATGCCCTGACCTGCGAAAACGCCATTCAGAAGACGCCGTATCCGTGTTACCCTGGATAGCCACGGAAGGGGTACCTGTCACATGACGTTCAAGGTTGGCGACACCGTGGTCTATCCCCATCACGGGGCCGCGCTGATCGAGGCCATCGAAACTCGCCAGATCAAAGGCGTGGACAAGACCTACTTGGTGCTGAAGGTCGCCCAGGGTGACCTGACGGTACGTGTGCCAGCGGACAATGCGGAGTTCGTCGGCGTGCGTGATGTGGTCGGTCAGGACGGGCTGGACCGGGTCTTCGAGGTGCTGCGCGCACCGTACGCCGAGGAGCCCACGAACTGGTCCCGTCGCTACAAGGCAAACCTGGAGAAGCTCGCCTCCGGCGATGTCATCAAGGTCGCGGAAGTCGTGCGTGACCTGTGGCGTCGCGAGCGCGAGCGCGGTCTCTCCGCCGGTGAGAAGCGCATGCTCGCCAAGGCTCGCCAGATCCTGGTGAGCGAGCTGGCCCTCGCGGAGAACACGAACGAGGACAAGGCCGAGGCCCTGCTCGACGAGGTGCTCGCCTCCTGACGCGCAGCGGCAGCGAACCATCGCTTCCGGCACGCTCAGCACAGTGAAATGCCGCGGTGCCCGATGACACTCATTCTGTCGCCGGGCGCTGCGGCATGTTCGTCCCCGCAGCGGGTGCTTTACGGGAAACCTTGGATCGACCCCCCGATACTTGACGTGCCGGGCCCGGGCGGATGGCTCGACCAGGGTCACGGAAAGGGTCCGGTCAAGGCGTCGCGCCCGGCACTCCTCAGGCCATACCCACGTAGGTCGAGCACACAAACCTGACAGGATCCGATGTCTGACGAATCACGTCCTACACCCGCGCAGACTCCCGTCGCCGCCGTGATTCCCGCCGCCGGCCGGGGCGTGCGCCTCGGTCCGGGCGCACCCAAGGCGCTCCGCGCGCTGAACGGCACGCCCATGCTCATCCACGCGGTCCGCGCCCTCGCGGCGTCCCGCCATGTCTCGCTGGTGATCGTCGTGGCCCCGCCGGACGGCGCCGCCGAGGTCAAGTCCCTGCTCGACGCGCACGCGCTGCCCGAGAGGACGGACTTCCTCGTCGTCCCCGGCGGCGAGTCCCGCCAGGAGTCGGTGCGGCTCGGCCTGGACGCCCTCCCGCCGCAGTACGGGATCGTCCTGGTCCACGACGCGGCCCGGCCGCTCGTCCCGGTCGACACGGTCGACGCGGTCATCGAGGCCGTACGCGACGGCGCCCCCGCCGTGGTGCCCGCGCTGCCGCTGGCCGACACCGTCAAGGAGGTCGAGCCCGCGGCCGAGGCCGGCGAGCCGGAGCCGGTCGTCGCCACCCCCGAGCGGGCCCGGCTGCGCGCCGTCCAGACCCCGCAGGGCTTCGACCGGGCGACCCTGGTCCGCGCCCACGAGACCGTCACCGAGAACGTCACCGACGACGCGAGCATGGTGGAGCAGCTGGGGCTGACCGTCGTGGCCGTCCCCGGCCACGAGGAGGCCTTCAAGGTCACCCGCCCCCTGGACCTGGTCCTCGCCGAGGCGGTCCTGGCTCGCCGGAGGCTGAACGATGGATTCTGAGGCCGGCTTCGTGCTGCCCCTGCCCCAGGTCGGCATCGGCACCGACATCCACGCCTTCGAGGAGGGCCGCGAGCTGTGGTGCGCGGGCCTGAAGTGGGAGGGCGAGGGACCCGGTCTGGCCGGTCACTCCGACGCCGACGTCGTCGCGCACGCCGCCTGCAACGCCCTCTTCTCCGCCGCCGGACTCGGTGACCTGGGGCAGCACTTCGGCACCGGCCGGCCCGAGTGGTCGGGCGCCTCCGGGGTCAGGCTGCTGGGCGAGGCCGCCCGGATCGTCCGCGCGGCGGGCTTCACCATCGGCAACATCGCCGTCCAGGTGATCGGCCCCCGCCCGAAGATCGGCAAGCGGCGCACCGAGGCCCAGAAGATCCTCTCCGAGGCGGCCGGCGCCCCGGTGACGGTCTCCGGCGCGACCACCGACGGCCTCGGGTTCCCCGGCCGCGAGGAGGGCCTGATGGCGGTGGCGACGGCACTCGTGGTGCGGGTGAGCTGAGCGCGTGCGAGGGTACCCACACGAGCAGTGATCCCTGGACTCCGGAGGGTACCCATGTCCGCCGTACTGTCCGACCGCCTCAAGTCCGTGCTCGACGGCAAGGTGTTCATCGTCGTCGGCACCCTCCAGCCCGACGGCAGCCCGCAGCTGTCCCCGGTCTGGGTGAAACGCGACGGTGACGACCTCCTCTTCTCCACCACGGTCGACCGGCGCAAGTACCGGAACCTGGACCGCGACCCCCGCGTGACGGTCGTCGTCCTCAACCCCGACGAGCCGTACGAGTACGCCGAGATCCGCGGCACCGCCGAGACGACGACGGACGGCGGCCCCCAGCTCATCGACGAACTGAGCCGCAAGTACACCGGCAAGGACTACGCCGACTTCAACCCGGCCTCGGCCCAGGACGCCCAGCGTGTGGTCGTACGGATCCGGCCACGGAAGGTCGTCGGCAGGCTGTGAGACCCGGCGGGCTGTGAGACACGGCATTCCTCGCCAGTGGGCGCATGGCACTGCCCCGCGCCCACTACCCTGGAGTGGTGACGATTCGCCTGTACGACACCAACGCCCGGCAGATCCGTGACTTCGCCCCGCTCAAGCCGGGCTGTGTCTCGATCTACCTGTGCGGTGCCACCGTGCAGGCGGCACCCCATATCGGTCACATCCGCTCGGGCCTCAACTTCGACATCATGCGCCGCTGGTTCGAGTACCGCGGCTACGAGGTGACGTTCGTCCGCAACGTCACCGACATCGACGACAAGATCATCACCAAGAGCCGCGAGCAGAACCGGCCCTGGTGGTCGATCGGGTACGAGAACGAGCGCGCCTTCAACGAGGGCTACGGCGCCCTCGGTTGCCTGCCGCCGACGTACGAGCCGCGCGCCACCGGCCACATCACCGAGATGATCGAGATGATGCAGGGCCTCATCGAGCGCGGGCACGCCTACGAGGCCGACGGCAACGTCTACTTCGACGTGCGCTCCTTCCCGCGGTACCTGGAGCTGTCCCGGCAGGAGCTGGACAACCTGCTCCAGCCGTCCGGCGAGGGCGAGACCGGCAAGCGCGACCCCCGCGACTTCGCCCTGTGGAAGTCCGCCAAGCCCGGCGAGCCGACCTGGCCGACCCCGTGGGGCCCCGGCCGCCCCGGCTGGCACCTGGAGTGCTCGGCGATGGCCCACAAGTACCTGGGCTCCGCCTTCGACATCCACGGCGGCGGCCTCGACCTGATCTTCCCGCACCACGAGAACGAGATCGCCCAGGCCAAGGCCTACGGCGACGACTTCGCGCAGTACTGGGTGCACAACGCCTGGGTCACCATGGCCGGCGACAAGATGTCCAAGTCGCTCGGCAACAGCGTCCTGGTCAGCGAGATGGTCAAGCAGTGGCGGCCGATCGTCCTGCGCTACTACCTCGGCACCCCGCACTACCGCTCGATGATCGAGTACAGCGAGGAGTCGCTGCGCGAGGCCGAGTCCGCGTTCGCGCGCATCGAGGGCTTCGTCCAGCGGGTCACCGAGCTGGCCGGGAAGACCGTCGAGCCGGCCGCCGAGGTCCCGCCCGCCTTCGCCGAGGCGATGGACGACGACCTGGGCGTGCCGCAGGCCCTCGCCGTCGTGCACACCACCGTCCGGCAGGGCAACAGCGCGCTGGCCGCCGACGACAAGGAAGCCGCCGTCGCCCGGCTCGCCGAGGTGCGGGCCATGCTCGGCGTCCTCGGCCTGGACCCGCTCGACGCGCACTGGGCCGGCGAGTCCGGCGACCGGAGCGAGGACCTGAACGGCGTGGTCGACAGCCTCGTCCGCCTCGTCCTCGACCAGCGCGAGTCCGCCCGCGCCCGCAAGGACTGGGCCACCGCCGACGCCATCCGTGACCAGCTGGGACAGGCCGGACTCGTCATCGAGGACAGCCCGCAGGGCCCGCGCTGGAGCCTCGGCCCGCGCTAGCCCGCGCTTGATCGATTGTGCCGCCCGGCCCTCCGGGCGGCACACTGCATAAGACGTACGTACGACAGCTCACGAAGACAGGTAGGTCATGGCCGCGAACAACCGCCGCATGTCCGGCAAGAAGGGCGCGCAGGTCGGCAGCGGCGGCAAGCGGCGCCGGGGCCTGGAGGGCAAGGGTCCGACCCCGCCCGCCGAGATGCGCAAGGGTCACGCCAAGCAGCGCGCCGCCGCGGCGAAGGCCCGCCGCGCGCAGGGCCGCACGCCGCAGCGCCGGGGCGGCGGCAAGTCCGCCTCCGAGCTGGTCGTCGGCCGCAACCCGGTCGTCGAGGCGCTCCGCGAGGGCGTCCCCGCCTCGACCCTCTACGTCCAGCAGTTCATCGACAACGACGAGCGCGTCCGCGAGGCCCTCCAGCTCGCCGCCGAGCGCGGCGGCATCAACCTGATGGAGGCCCCGCGCCCCGAGCTGGACCGCATGACGAACGGGCTCAACCACCAGGGCCTGGTCCTCCAGGTCCCGCCGTACGAGTACGCCCACCCGGAGGACCTGCTCGACGCCGCCGCCGACGAGGGCGAGGACCCGCTGGTCGTCGCCCTGGACGGGGTCACCGACCCGCGCAACCTCGGCGCCGTCGTCCGCTCCGTCTCCGCCTTCGGCGGCCACGGCGTGGTCGTGCCCGAGCGCCGCTCGGCCGGCATGACCGCCGGCGCCTGGAAGACCTCCGCCGGTACGGCAGCCCGCACCCCGGTCGCCCGCGCCACCAACCTCACCCGGACCCTGGAGTCCTACAAGAAGGCCGGCGTCACGGTGGTCGGCCTGGCGGCGGACGGCGAGGTCGAACTCGGCGACCTGGAGGCCCTGGAGGGCCCGGTCGCCATCGTCGTCGGCAGCGAGGGCAAGGGCCTGTCCCGCCTGGTCGGCGAGACCTGCGACTTCCGGGTCCGCATCCCGATGCCGGGTGGCGCGGAGTCGCTCAACGCCGGTGTCGCGGCGGGCATCGTGCTGTACGAAGCGGCGCGCAGGCGGAGCTGAGGCACGGTCCGGACGGGCCTGAACACCCGTCCGGAACTTCACCCTCGCGGGGTAATTCGGGCGCCCATATGGCGTTCGGGGCCGCTTTGACGGGGTCCGGACACATCCGCCCGCTCCGGGCAGTGTCCTAACGCCACGTCACTCGGTTAGATGAGTGTGGACACCAGAACACCCCGCACACCCACGGGGGACCGCTCGTCGGGATTCCAGTCCGGGCCCGACGACGCTCCCGCGCTGAGCATGGTGAAGGTGCCGAGCGATCCGGCGCAGGTCATCGTCAACCACGCCAGCTTCCGCGTGCAGCTGGGCGCGTCGGCGAAGCGCACCCAATCCGCGCGGATCGCCCGGCACTTGAGCGCCACCCAGGACCCCGCCCGGATGCCCGTCGTGGGCACGGCGGGCCGGGCCGGCGCCGCCGGCCGCCGCCGCCCCGTCGTGTGGAGCGGCAAGTCCGCCCCCGACGACACCGGCGCCCACCGGCTCCTCCAGGCCGTGCGGGGCAGCAGCGTCCGCCACGCCGACGAGCCCGAGGCCGGCGCCACCCAGGTCATCCCGCGCGTCCAGACCGGCTACGCCGATACCTACGACCAGCTCGACCAGACCGTCGAGACACCCGTCGTCGGCCACCAGCGCACCGCCCCCGAGGCCGACGGCACCCGCCTCCTGCCGCACATGCGCACGGTCTCCGGCGCCTACGACGAACCGGCTTACGCCGGCTCCGACTACGAGCCGTACGACACCTACCCGGCCGCCGGCGACCCCGACGCCGACCCCCCGCGCACCGTCAGACGCCAGGGCGACGACCCGGCCCGGCACGCCTACTACCCCGGCCGCCGGCTGAACCTCGGCGTCGTCCTCCTCCCGCTGCGCGTCTTCCTCGGCTTCATCTCGATCTACGCCGGCATGGGCAAGCTCTGCGACCCCGTCTACTTCGACGGCGGCAAGCGCGGCTCGATGGTCACGTGGCTCAACACGCTGCACCCCTGGGACGTGGCCGAGCCGCTGCGCCAGTTCGCCCTGCACCACCCGGTCGGCTCCGGCCTGGTCATCGCCTTCCTCCAGGTCGTCGTCGGCGTCCTGACCGTCCTGGGCTGCTGGCAGCGCGTGGCCGCGGTTGTCGGCGCCCTGCTCTCGGCCGCCCTGATCGTCACCGTCAGCTGGAAGACCGTCCCGGTCTACGACGCGCCGGACATCATCTACCTCGCCGCCTGGTCCCCGCTGATCATCGCCGGCGCCCCCGTCTACTCCATCGACGGCCGCCTCGCGGGCAGCGCGTGGCGGCGGCTCGGCCCCCGCGCCGACATCTGGGAGCTGCGCCAGTACGTCCTGCGCCGGGGCGCGCTGATCACCGTCGTCACCGTCGGCCTCACGCTCCTCATCGGCTCGCTGCTGGGCGGCGCGGTCCGCGACTCCAGCCGCGTGGTCGTGCCCGGCCCCGGCGAGGCCCCGCGCAACCAGCTCCCCGGCTCCGCGCTCCCGCAGGAGCCCGGCAAGCGGCACAAGAAGACCCCGGCGGCCCCCGCCTCGCCGACGGGCGGCGCCACGGCCGGCGCGAGCCCCTCCGGGGCGGCGACGACCCCGGGCGCGAGCCACTCCGTCGGCGCCACCACCACGACGCCCAGCCAGACCCAGGGCACCACGGGCCAGATCCCGCCCCGCCAGGCGCCCCCCACGGGCGGCGCCCCCAGCACCACGGCGGGCCCGACCAGCACCGGCGGCACCAGCACCAGCGGCGGCGCCACGACGGGCGGCGGCAGCACGTCCACGGGCGGCGGCAGCACGTCCACGGGCCAGCCGGGCCTGGTGGGCGGCCTGCTGGGCTGACAGCGCGGCCCCGCGATCGAAGAGGCCCCGTACCTTCCCTGGTACGGGGCCTCTTCCCACGCTCCTGGCTACCGCCCCAGAGCCGCCAGCTCCTTGGCCGCTTCGGTCAGGTCCTTGGCGGTGTCGATGGCCCGCCAGTACGCCCCCTGCGGAATGGGGAACCCCGCCAGCTTCCGTTCCCGGGCCAGCCGGGGAAACGTGGTCCGCTCGTGATCCCCGCGCTCGGGCAGCAGGGAGGAGAACTCGGGCGAGAAGACGTACACGCCCGCGTTGATCTCGAACGTCGACGGCGGCGCCTCGATGAAGTCGGTGATGTGCCCGAACCCGTCGGTCTGCACGGCGCCCCACGGAATCCGTGGCCGGGCCAGTGCCAGGGTCGCGACGGCGCCCCGCTCGGTGTGGAAGTCGGCCATGTCGCGCAGCGAGAACCGGGTCCAGATGTCCCCGTTCGTGGCGTACCAGGGCCGGTCGGGGTGGGGCAGATGGGCCGCGGCGTACCGCAGGCCACCGCCGCGGCCGAGGGGCTCGGACTCCACGACGGTGGTGACGGAGACGGGCAGGTCGGCCGCGTCCAGCCAGTTCTGCAGGACGTCGGCGAGGTGGCCGCAGGAGACCACCACGTCCGTCACGCCCTCCTCGGCGAGCCAGGTGAGCTGGTGGCCGATGATCGGAGTGCCCGTACCGGGGATCTCGACCATCGGCTTGGGCCGGTCGTCGGTGTACGGACGCAGCCGGGAGCCCTGGCCACCGGCCAGGACCACGGCTTGAGTGGGGCGCGACGCGGCGTTCGGATGGGTCATGACCCGCACTGTACGTGGCGCCCCGCCGCCGTGTGCCGGCGGCAATGTGCTCCTGGGGGAGCCGTTACCGACTTCCCACCGGGACTCAGCTGTGCGCGGCCAGGACGCCCGAGGCGAAGGCCGTGTCGCACACCGGGCGGGCGTACGACTGGGCGCGCGAGGCGCCGTAGATGCGCACCGCGGCCCTGCCGAGGGCGCGGGCGATGGAGGTGCAGTGCTCGGCGAGCGACGGGTGGCCGTTCACAGCCTGCTGGAGGTGGGTGAGGACCACCCCCGGGTTCTCCTTCTGCAGCTCGGTCATCAGCTGGTCGCGGAGCACGTCCTGCGGGGCGCGGGTGACCGTCTTGGCGGGCGCTTCCGCCGACGAGACGTCGGAGGCGGCCAGCACCGAGCCGGACGGGCTTCCCGTCCAGTTGACCCGGGTGACCGCGAGGGTCCCGGAGAGCACCAGGACGACGGGCAGGACGAGGGCGAGAGTGCGGCCGATGTGGCGGGCAGGGCCGCCTCGGTGGCCGCGTCGCGTCTGAGGGGTGGTGGAGTGCTTCACGCGTGTGAGGGTAGCGCCCGGTAATGACATGGAGACATTGAGTCACTCTTATGGGGGATGAGAAGGCGCCGCTTTCTGGGTAATGGGTTGACTCCCGCCGCCCGGAATGATCGCTGTGCCGGGGTATCTGCACGCAACGCGAAGGGCCCCGCGGTCCGACCGCGGGGCCCTGTCGTCGAACGGGGTCAGTCGGACAGCCGCTCGCCCGTGGAGGTGGAGAACACGTGGGTCTCGCCCGGCCGCGGCACCACGTGCAGCGTGGAGCCCTTCTCCGGGACCTGGCGGCCGTTGACGCGCACGACCAGGTCCTTGACCTCGCCGCCGACCTCGGCGGTGCCGTAGACGTAGCCGTCGGCGCCCAGCTCCTCGACGACGTTCACGGAGACGGCGAGACCGGCCGGGGCGTCCGCGCTGTCCTTGGTGAGGGAGGCGGCGGCACCCCCGCCCAGCTCGACCACGTCGAAGTGCTCGGGCCGGACGCCGACCGTCACCGTGCGGTCACCCTTGTCGGCGGCGGCCGACAGGGCCTCCCGGTTGACCGGGACGACGCTGTTGCCGAACTTCACGCCGCCGTCGGTGATCGGGACCTCCACCAGGTTCATGGCGGGGGAGCCGATGAAGCCGGCGACGAAGAGGTTCGCGGGCTTGTCGTACATGTTGCGCGGCGAGTCGACCTGCTGGAGCAGGCCGTCCTTCAGGACCGCCACCCGGTCGCCCATCGTCATGGCCTCGACCTGGTCGTGGGTGACGTAGACGGTGGTGATGCCGAGGCGGCGCTGGAGGGACGCGATCTGCGTACGGGTCGACACGCGGAGCTTGGCGTCCAGGTTGGACAGCGGCTCGTCCATGAGGAAGACCTGCGGCTCACGGACGATCGCGCGGCCCATGGCGACCCGCTGGCGCTGACCGCCGGAGAGCGCCTTCGGCTTGCGGTCCAGGTACGGGGTGAGGTCGAGGATCTTCGCGGCCTCCTCGACCTTCTGCCGGATCTCCGCCTTCGGCACGCCGGCGATCTTGAGCGCGAAGCCCATGTTGTCGGCGACCGTCATGTGCGGGTAGAGCGCGTAGTTCTGGAACACCATGGCGATGTCCCGGTCCTTGGGCGGCAGGTGGGTGACGTCGCGGTCACCGATGCGGATGGCGCCGCCGTTGACGTCCTCCAGGCCCGCGAGCATCCGCAGGGAGGTGGACTTTCCGCAACCGGACGGGCCGACCAGGACGAGGAACTCGCCGTCCTCGATCGCGATGTCGAGCTGGTCGACGGCGGGCTTGTCGGAACCCGGGTAGATCCGGGTCGCCTTGTCGAACGTGACAGTGGCCATGGTGAATGGGCCCCCTTCTACCGGCAGGAACGTGCCGGACGATCCGTTGTAGGAAGGTGGTTGGTGTAGTCCACCGGAGTGAACTGGGTCAGGACGCTACCTGCCGTTCAGCCCGTCTGTCAGCACTTGGACGACGGTGAACTTCGCGGAAATTTTCGACAGGGCCGCGCCGGGACGTGGGTACACTGCACAGGCACGTACGCGTCACGCGCGTACAGGCCTCCTTAGCTCAGCTGGTCAGAGCGCCGCTCTTGTAAAGCGAAGGTCGTCGGTTCGAATCCGACAGGGGGCTCGTGCCGCCCGGGCGGGACCGTGTCCCGCCCGGGCTTTCTCATGCCAGCCTGTGGGCGATCTCCAGCTGGCGGGCCTCGATCGGGCGGCCGTCCTCCGCGTCCCACAGGGCGTTCTGCAGCAGCCGGCCGAGGGTCCAGGCGCGGGCCCGGTCCCGGTCCAGGCCGAGGACGTCGGTCATCGCGTCGAAGCGCCAGCGGACCTCGGCCGCGTCGAAGCGGTTGTCCAGGGCGGGCCACAGTTCGAAGCCGGGGTCGCCGGCCAGCGGCTTGGGGTCGATGGCGAGCCAGTCGGCGCGGCCGGCGGCGAGGACGTTCTCGTCGTGCAGATCCCAGTGCAGGAGCCGGTCGCCGGGCTCGTGCGCGACCTCGCGGACGGCGGCGGCGCAGTCGGCGACGGTCCGGCGGGTCGCGGGGTCGGGGATGCGCTTCAGTGCCCAGGGGGTCCGCTCCAGCATGGCCTGGGCGATGTCGCCGAGCCGGCGCAGTCCGGGCGGGGCCGGGAAGGAGGTCAGATGGGCCAGGAGCCGGGCGATGACCAGGACCGCCTCGCGGGTGTCGGCGAGGCCGGACAGCATCCGGGACTCGTCCAGGCGCTCCAGGAGCATGGTGCCGGTGTCCGGGTCGTGGTCCAGGAGGCGTACCGCTCCGTCGCCGTCCCAGGTCCGCAGGGCGACGGGTTCGCCCTCGCTCTCCTCGTCCCGCAGCTGGAGCTTGAGGACCGCGCGGAGGCCGTCGGCGCGGACGACGGGCAGGACCAGGGCGCTGACGCCGTTCATCGACGGCCCGTCGAGCCGTAGCCGCCAGCGGTCCAGGAAGCCCGTCGCGAGGTCCGGCAGCGCGGCGATGAACGCCCGGCCCGCCGCGCCGTTGTACGTCTCCTGTGCCTCGGCCAGCTCGTCGGGGATGTCGATCACGCGTCGGACGATACCCGCGTGCGTGAATCGGATCATGCGAATTGTCCGGGGTCCGAGCGGGGTGTGGGCGTACGTCCGCCGTGCTCCCGGCACCTACGTGTGGCTGGGGATCCTGTTCGTGACGACGGTGGCGCTGCACCACATGTCGCCGGAGTTCGAGCAGCACTTTCTGCTGCGGCGGTCCACGAACATCCACGAGCTGTCCCGCAACCCGGTGCGGGTGCTGGTGGCGAGCGCGATGTGGATCGACGGCGGGCACTGGGTGCCGTACGCCTTCCTGTACTCGGTGTTCCACGCACGGGCCGAGCGCTGGCTGGGCACGGCCCGCTGGCTGGCGGTGTGCGCGCTCGCCCATGTCCTGGCCTCGCTGATCAGCGAGGCGATGCTGCTGGCGGCGATCCGCAAGGGCATGGCCCCGCACGCGGCGGCCAACACCCTGGACATCGGGGTGAGTTACGCGCTGGCCGGGGTGATCGCGGTGCTCGGGTACCGGATCGCGGCACCCTGGCGGTACGCGTATCTGCTGGTGGTGCTGGCCGTGTTCGCGCTGCCGCTGGCCGCCGGACCGGCCTTCACCGACTTCGGGCACTTCGTCGCCATGCTGCTCGGCCTCGCCTGCTATCCGCTGGTCAGGGGGCGCGGAAAAGCATGGAATCCGAAGGAGACACTGGCCGGGCTCAGGGGTTAACGTCCCGGCCATGAGCAGCTGGGCAAGCGGTGTCGTCAACGGTGGCATCTCGTACTGGTACGCGGACGACGGTCTTCCGGCGGTGCGGGAGCCGCTGTCCGGGGACGCGTCCGCCGATGTCGTCATCGTCGGCGGCGGATACACGGGCCTGTGGACGGCGTACTACCTGAAGAAGGCGGCGCCCTTCCTCCGGATCACGGTGCTGGAGCAGAAGTTCTGCGGGTACGGCGCCTCGGGCCGCAACGGCGGCTGGCTGTACAACGGGATCGCGGGCCGGGACCGGTACGCGAAACTGCACGGCCACGAGGCCGCCGTACGGCTGCAGAAGGCGATGAACGACACCGTGGCCGAGGTCATCGCGGTCGCCGAGGCCGAGGGCATCGACGCCGACGTCCACCGCGGCGGTGTCCTGGAGGTCGCCACCACACCCGCCCAGCTGTCCCGCCTGAAGGCGTTCCACGAGCACGAGCTGGCGTACGGCGAGAAGGACCGGGAGCTGTACGGCGCCCGGGAGACGGCCGAGCGGATCCGGATCGCGGACGCGGTCGGCTCGACCTGGACCCCGCACGGGGCCCGGCTGCACCCGGTGAAGCTGGTCAAGGGGCTCGCGGCGGCCGTGGAGGCACTCGGCGTCACCCTCCACGAGTCGACGCCGGTGACGGAGATCGGCCCCAAGCGCGCGGTCACCCCCTATGGCACCGTCCGCGCCCCCTACGTCCTGCGCTGCACGGAGGGCTTCACCGCGTCCCTGAAGGGCCAGAAGCGGACCTGGCTGCCGATGAACTCCTCGATGATCGCCACCGAGCCGCTCACCGAGGAGCAGTGGGCGGCGATCGGCTGGGCGGGCCGGGAGACCCTCGGCGACATGGCGCACGCCTACATGTACGCCCAGCGCACGGCCGACGGCCGGATCGCGCTCGGCGGGCGCGGGGTGCCGTACCGCTTCGGCTCGCGCACCGACAACGACGGCCGCACCCAGCAGGCGACCGTCGAGGCGCTCCGGGAGATCCTGACCCGCTTCTTCCCGTCCCTGGCGGGGGTGCGGGTGGAGCACGCCTGGTCGGGTGTGCTGGGCGTCCCGCGCGACTGGTGCGCCACGGTGACGCTCGACCGTTCCACGGGTCTCGGCTGGGCCGGCGGCTACGTCGGCTCCGGTGTCGCCACCGCCAACCTGGCCGCCCGCACCCTGCGCGACCTGGTCCAGCAGGACTCCGGCCAGGGCGGGCGGACCGAGCTGACCGGCCTGCCGTGGGTCGGCCACAAGGTCCGCAAGTGGGAGCCGGAGCCCTTCCGCTGGCTGGGCGTCCAGGCCATGTACGCCACCTACCGCACCGCCGACCGGCGCGAACGCCTCCACCCCGGCACGGAGTCCTCACGGCTGGCGAAGGCGGCGGACCGGGTGGCGGGCCGGCACTGACCCGGTACCCGGTCGCTCACGGCTCCAGCACCACCTTGCCGACCGTGCCGCGCCGCTCCAGCGCCCGGTGCGCGTCGGCTGCCCGGGCGAGCGGGAAGCGGGTGACGGCGGGGCGCAGCCGGCCTCGGGCGGCCTCGGCGAGGGCGCGCAGTTCCAGCGCGCGCAGGCCGCCCGCCCTCCGCAGCATCTCCGGGCCGAGCACCGACTCGGAGACGCCTTCGACGAGGTACGCCCGGCCCTCTCCGATGCCCTCCGCCGACCAGCCGAAGACGAGGTGCCGGCCGCCGGGGCCGAGGAGGGCCACGGCCTGCCGGGCGACGTCGCCGCCGACGCCGTCGTAGACGATCGTGGCCGCCCGGCCGCCGAGGTGGGCGCGGACCTCGGCGGGCCAGTCGGGGCCGGTGTAGTCGACGGCGAGGTCGGCGCCGTTCGCGCGCACGCGGGCGGTCTTCTCCGGGCCGCCCGCGAGTCCGATCACGGCCGCGCCGGCGTTCTTGGCGTACTGCACGAGGAGCGTGCCGATGCCGCCCGCCGCGGCCGGTACGACCACCACGTCGTCCGGTCCCGGCTCGGCGAACTGCGTGATGCCGAGGGTCGTACGGCCCGTGCCGATCATGGCGACGGCCGCGGCGAGGTCCAGGGTCTCCGGGACGTCGTGCAGGCGCTCGACCTCGGTGACGGCGCGTTCGGCGTACCCGCCGGGCGCGGTGCCGAGATGGGCCACCACCCGCCGGCCGAGCCAGTTCCCGGGCACGCCGTCGCCGAGCGCGTCGACGACCCCGGCGACCTCCCGGCCGGGCACGGTCGGCAGGCTCGGCGGCTCGGGCAGCGGGCCCTGGTGCCCCTCCCGCAGGGCCGCGTCGAGCAGGTGGACCCCGGCGGCGGCGACCGCGATCCGCACCTGGCCGGGGCCCGGGACCGGGTCCGGCACCTCCTCGTAGGTCAGGTTCTCGGCCGGGCCGAAGGCGTACAGGCGGACGGCGTGCATGGGACCCCCCGGGGCTACGGCGCCGAGCGGTGGCTCGTCGCCGACGGACACTTCGTGCCCCACCCTCCGACCTCAAGCGTGCTTGAGGTCAAGGGCGGGCCGGCCGAGGATCAGGGAGACGGCGGTGACCGCGCTGTTGAAGGACACCTCCGACAGCACGCCCGGGGCCGCCACGTGGTCGCCCGCGAGGTAGACCCCGTCGCCGCGGTCCACGGCCGGCCGGTCCCGCCAGCTGCGGCCCGGCAGGTCCACGGCCCCGGTACGGCCGTCCGCCACGGCCTCCCGCCGCCAGGTCACCCGCTCCCGCCACCCGCGGAACGCCAGGTCGAGCAGCTGCTCGGCGCGGGCGAGGCCGTCGGCCCGGCTCTCGCCGGGCCCGACCGGGATCTGGCCCTGGATCAGCTGCTCCCCGGCGGGTGCGAGGGACGGATCCTGCGCGGTGAACCGCTCGATCCAGCCCGGGGCGTCCAGGTCGGAGACGGCGAAGGCGTCACCGCGCCGGGTGCGCAGCGCGAGGTCGACGAGGACGGTACGGCCGCCGGGCCAGGTCAGCGAGTCGTCGCGGAGCAGCCGCCGGGCGGCGGACAGGGAGGTGGCGACGACGACGGGGGTGTCGGTGGGCAGGGTGTCGACACGGGACGTGGTCTCGACCCGGACGCCGAGGTTCCAGGCCCGCGCGGCCATCCGGTCGATGACGGATCCCCAGCCGCCGCGCGGGTAGTGCGCCTCCGGAGGCAGCTTGGTGGCCCGGCGCAGACGCTCCTGCACGAAGGCGGCGGACAGGCTGCCCGGGTCGTGGTGGAAGAGGGCCACGGCCGCGTAGTTGGCCGCGGCGCGGGCGGCCTCCTCCCCGGCGACGCCGGTGGCCCAGCCGAGGAAGTCGGCGTCGACGGGGGCCGGGCCGAGCCGCGGGCGGAGCAGCTTGAGCAGGGCGAAGGGCGGGGTGCGGCGCAGCACGCCGTGGTGGCGCAGCCGCAGCCGGGCGGCCTCCAGGGGCGGCAGGGGAGCGAGGGGGCCGATCAGGTCCCGCTGCCGGAGCCAGGCCCAGTGCGGTCCGCCGGAGTAGAGCGCGTGCGGGCCCTCGTTGGTGCGGTACGGGCCCTGCGCCGTCCGCGCCCGCCCGCCCAGGGTGTGGTGGGCCTCGTACACGGTGACCTTGGCGCCGGCCTCGGCGGCGGTGATCGCGGCGGTGAGTCCGGCGAAGCCGCCGCCGATGACGGTGATGCGGTGCATGGAGTCTCCCTGGGGTCGGTTCACCTGCTCCGCGACTACGACGGACCGGGCCCCGCGGAATGTGACATCCCGGCGTCCTCCCAGCTCAGGACGGATTGTCAGTGGCGGGGTGCAGCATGGGCGCATGGTGAGGCGAGCGACGGGAAGCCGGCCGGAGGGCCGGGCGGCGGTGAAGAGCGCGCGGCGGCCGGAGGTGCGGCTGCCGCCCCTGGAACCCTGGGCCGAGGGGGAGTTGGAGCCGGACGGGGACTACGACGGTCTGGAGTTCCGGGAGCTGGACCTGGCCGGGCAGGACGGCGCGGGCGCCCGGTTCATGGACTGCGCGCTGACGGGCTGCGCCGTGGACGAGACGGCGCTGGGCCGTGCCCGGGTGCTGGACTCGGTCCTGACCGGGCTGCGCGGCGTCGGCACCCGGCTCGCCGAGTCCACGTTCCGGGACGTCGAGCTGGTCGACCCGCGCCTGGGCGGCACCCAGATGCACGGTGCCGTGCTGGAGCGGGTCGTGATCCGCGGCGGCAAGATCGACTACCTGAACCTCCGCGAGGCCCGCCTCAAGGACGTCGTCTTCGAGTCCTGCGTCCTGGTCGAGCCGGACTTCGCGGGCGCGCATCTGGAGCGCGTCGAGTTCACCGACTGCGCCCTGAAGGGGGCGGATTTCGGCGGCGCCACGTTGAAGGACGTGGACCTGCGGGGTGCCGCCCCGCTGGAGATCACGCGGGGCCTGGACCGCATGTCCGGGGCGGTGATCAGCACCGGACAGCTACTGGACCTGGCTCCGGTGCTGGCGGCGGAACTGGGCATCAGGGTGGTGTGAGCGGGCTGAGGAGATCTCCATGTATGAGGGGGGTGAGCACCGTGACGACGTTCCACGCGCTCAGCGGGGACTTCCCCGATCCGGATGACGTGCGTCCCGAGCAGGTGGCGGCCGGGCTGGGTCAGCCGGGCACCGAAACGCTGCCGGCTCGCGCCGGGGGGCGGCTCGTGGCCGTGGTGATCACGTTGGCCCGTCACCCCGACCCGGACGACCCGGACCCGTGGATCGGGCTGCTGATGGTCCACGCGGCCGAGCAGGGCAAGGGGTACGGCAGGCGGGCCGCCGGGATGGTCGAGGAGCGGTTCCGGGGTGCCGGGCGGCAGGCCGTACGGCTGGCCGTTCTCGAGAGCAACCCCAAGGGACTGGCCTTCTGGACCGCCCTCGGCTACGAGGTCATCGGCCACCGTCGTGATCGCGCCCTCGGCCGGCCCTGTGCCGTGCTGCGCAAGGTGCTGGCGGAGCGGACACGCGAGGTGTGACGCCGTACGTCTCAAGTGCGCTGCAAAGAGGGGGAGTTGATTCTTGCACTCCCGTCCGCATAACGGATTTCGTAGTACGGCTTTCGGATACGAACACGTAAAGTCTTGACGGCACTCTGTCAAACGGCGCCCTTCCGGTGTCACTCTCTCCTCGCCCGCCGCAACTCTGCACATCCCCTGTGACCCACCTGTGTCTCCACCCCACGAGACCAGTCAGAAGGAGATCGAGTGAGACAGCAGCCCCACACCGCCGGCGCCTCCCGTACTCCCCGCAGCACCGCCGTGCGCGCCGCCGCCCTGGCCGGCTCGGCGGCGATGGTCGTCCTCGCCCTGCAGAACGGCTCCGCGACCGCCGCGCCCGCGCCGCACCCCTCCGGCGCCCAGGCCGTGGCGCTCAGCGCCCCGGCCCGCGCCGCCGCGCTGCGGACGGCCCAGGAGCACTCGGCCGCGGCGGCCCGTGAGCTGGGGCTCGGCGCCAAGGAGAAGCTGATCGCCCGGGACGTGGTCAAGGACGCGGACGGCACCGTCCACACCCGCTACGAGCGCACGTACGCCGGTCTGCCCGTCCTCGGCGGCGACCTGGTCACCCACGTGGCGAAGAACGGCTCGCTCAAGGGCGTCAGCAAGGCGAACAAGGCCCGGATATCCGTGCCGACCACCACCGCGGCCGTCTCCGCGGCCGCCGCGAAGAAGACGGCACTCAAGGCCGCCGGCACCGCCGGGGCCACCGCCTCGACCTCCCGCAAGGTCGTCTGGGCGGCCGGCGCCAAGCCGGTCCTGGCCTACGAGTCCGTCGTCAAGGGCCTCCAGCACGACGGCACCCCGAGCGAGCTGCACGTCATCACCGACGCGCGGACCGGCAAGGAGATCTACTCCTACGAGGGGATCGACACCGGCACGGGCACCAGCCAGTACAGCGGCACCGTCCCCCTCGGCACCACCGCCTCCGCCTCGGGCGGCTACGACCTGGTCGACGGCGGCCGCGGCGGCCACAAGACGTACGACCTGAACGGCGGCACCAGCGGCACCGGCGCCCTCCTCCACGACGCCGACGACGCCTGGGGCGACGGCACCGTGAACAACCGCCAGACCGCCGGTGTCGACGCCGCCTACGGCGCCGCCGTCACCTGGGACTTCTACAAGTCCGCGTTCAACCGCAACGGCATCGCGGGCGACGGCAAGGCCGCCTACTCCCGGGTCCACTACGGCAACGCCTACGTCAACGCCTTCTGGAACGACAGCTGCTTCTGCATGACGTACGGCGACGGCGCGAACAACGCCGACCCGCTGACCTCGCTCGACGTCGCCGGCCACGAGATGAGCCACGGCCTGACCGCGGCCACGGCGAAGCTCAACTACAGCCGTGAGTCCGGCGGCCTGAACGAGGCCACCTCCGACATCTTCGGCACCTCGGTGGAGTTCTTCGCGAACAACTCCTCCGATGTCGGTGACTACCTCATCGGCGAGAAGATCGACATCAACGGCGACGGCACCCCGCTGCGCTACATGGACAAGCCCAGCAAGGACGGCGGCTCGGCCGACTACTGGTCGAAGACGGTCGGCCGCCTGGACGTGCACTACTCGTCGGGCGTCGCGAACCACTTCTTCTACCTGCTGAGCGAGGGCAGCGGCGCGAAGACGATCAACGGGGTCTCCTACAACTCCCCGACCTACGACGGCTCCACGGTCACCGGCATCGGCCGGGCCAAGGCCGACCAGATCTGGTACAAGGCGCTGAGCACGTACTTCACGTCGACCACGAACTACGCGGGCGCCCGCGCCGGCACCCTGCAGGCCGCGGCCGACCTGTACGGCTCGGGCAGCGCGGAGTACAACGCGGTGGCGGCGGCCTGGACGGCGGTCAACGTCAAGTAGGCGCACCCCTGCGGCAGTACACCGGCCGGGCCGCCCGTCTCACGGGTGGTCCGGCCTTCCGTCGCCGTACAGCCAGTCCTTCCAGATCCCGGAGAAGTCCTTGTCGGGGGCCTTCTTCTCCACGTACGCGGTGAAGTCGGCGGTGCTCGCGGTGGAGTGGCGGTGGGCCGCGGCCCAGCCCTGGATGATCTCGTAGAAGGTGTCGTCGCCGACCTTCTGGCGGATCTTCTGCAGAACCATCGCGCCGCGCTGGTAGACGGGGCTGTCGGAGATGTGCGCGGCGCTGGACGGCTTCGCCGGCGGGAAGGCCCACACGGCCTCGTCGTCGTCCTCGTACAGCTCGGTGAAGGTCTCCTGGGCGCTCTTGTCGCCGAAGTCCTCCTCGTACAGCCACTCCGCGTACGTCGCGAAGCCCTCGTTGAGCCACATGTCCCGCCAGGACCGAGGGGTGACCGAGTCGCCGTACCACTGGTGGGCGAGTTCGTGCACGAGGGTCGAGGTGTCGAACTGGTCGGCGGGGAAGACGGGCCGGTTCTGGGTCTCCAGCGCGTAGCCGGCATCGCCCGGGCGGTCGACGATCGCGCCGGTGGAGGAGAAGGGGTACGGCCCGAAGTTGGTCTCCTCCCAGTCGATGATCTCGGGGATCTTCGCGAGCGCCTTGGCACTGGCCTTGGCCCGGGTGGGATCGACGGCGGTGATGACCGGCAGGCCGTGCGGGCCGGTGGTGCGCGTGATGTCGTAGTGGCCGATGGCGACGGTGGCGACGTAGCTCGCCATGGGCTGGCCGGTGTGCCAGTGGTAGGCCGTACGGCCGCCCTTGTCGGTCTGCTCCGTCAGCTCGCCGTTGGAGACGGCCTGGAGGCCCTTCGGGACGGTGACGGTGATGTCGTACGTCGCCTTGTCCGAGGGGTGGTTGCTGCCGGGGAACCAGGCCATGGAGCCGACGGGCTCGCCGAGGCCGAGCGCGCCGTCGGCGGTGCGCAGCCAGCCCTCCTCGGAGCCGTCGGGGTCGGTGAGGGTGCGCGGGGTGCCGGAGTAGCGGACGGTCGTGCTGAAGGTCTCGCCCTTGCCGAGGTCGTCGTGCGGGCGGACGGTGAGTTCCTGTCCGGCGCGGTTCCAGCGGGCCTGCCTGCCCTCCACGGTGACCTTCTCGACGTGCAGCCCGGCGAGGTCGAGGTCGAAGGCGGACAGGTCCTGGGTGGCGCGGGCGGTGATGACCGCCTTGGCGGTGAGGTGGCGGGTGGCCGGGGTGTAGTCGAGGGTCAGCGCGTAGTGCGTGACGTCGTAGCCGCCGTTGCCCGCCTTCGGGAAGTACGGATCGCGCACACCGGAGCCGCCCGGGGTGCCCCGCACACCGCCGTCGCACGCGGTGGCGGTGAGGGCGAGGGCGAGGAGCGCGGCGACGGCCGGGACAAGGCGCGCGGATCTGGACATGTCAGCGATCCTAGGCGGGCGCGGCGCACCGGAGGAGGGCCGCGTGACACCATCTCCCCGTGCTCGACATCGGCTACGCCCTCTCCAACCGGTTCCCGGACCCCCCGCAGACCGACTACCGCCGCGCGGACGTGCACGCGCTGCGGCACGACCTGTTCTGCGGGGACGTCTATCTCGCGGACACCGAGACCGACCGGGAGCTGTCCACATCCTGGGGATGGGTGCCGGTGCTGGACTTCGCGTGGGCGCTGTGCGACATCGTGGAACGGCTGGACCGCGACCCGATGGGCTCCCGCGCCGCCCGGCCGCAGCGAGCGGAGCTGGACTTCACCGAGTCCACCGACCGGATGCTCTTCGAGCGCCGCTTCGGCTGGGTCGACATCACCTCCGACTGGAGCCCGGCCGAGGAGCCCCCGCTCTCCTTCGCCCACACCGAACTCCGCCGCGAGGCCCGCGACTTCCTCCACGACCTGCTCGCGGACCTCACCGACCTGCACGACGACCTGGCGGAGAACCCGGCGATCTGGACGCTTCAGGCCCGCTTCCCGCGGGTGCCGTAACGGACGCCCACGCGAGAAGCCCCCCGGACGTGAGCCGGGGTCTTCTCGCGCGGGTCCGCTGTTCTCGCCGTGGTGCCTGTCAGACGTTCACGCCGAAGTCCTGGGCGATGCCCACCAGGCCCGAGGCGTAGCCCTGGCCGACCGCGCGGAACTTCCACTCCGCGCCGTTGCGGTACAGCTCGCCGAAGATCATGGCCGTCTCGGTGGCCGCGTCCTCCGACAGGTCGTAGCGCGCGATCTCGGCGCCGCCGGCCTGGTTGACGATGCGGATGTAGGCGTTGCGGACCTGGCCGAAGTTCTGGCCGCGGTTCTCCGCGTCGTAGATCGAGACCGGGAAGACGACCTTCTCGATGTCGGCCGGGAGCGCCGCCAGGTTGACGTTGATCGCCTCGTCGTCGCCGGCGCCCTCGCCCGTGCGGTTGTCGCCCGTGTGGACGATCGTGTTGTCCGGGGTCTGCTTGTTGTTGAAGAAGACGAAGTGGGCGTCCGAGTAGACCTTGCCCTGCGTGTTCACCGCGATGGCGGAGGCGTCCAGGTCGAAGTCCGTGCCGGTCGTGGTGCGGACGTCCCAGCCGAGGCCCACGGTGACGGCGGTCAGGCCCGGAGCCTCCTTGGTGAGCGAGACGTTGCCACCCTTGGACAGGCTTACAGCCATGATTGGGAGTCCCTTCCCTTTTGGGTATCTGTGCCGACGAAGCTACCGTCACCCGGGACAACGTCGAGGGGGGCCCCGATGGTTCCGGATCCCTTTACCTTTTTTACCAACCGGAAATCCAGGTGACGTGAGGCGGGCCGGGCCGGGAACATGAAAGGCATGTCCGGGCCCTATCTCATCCGTGGCTCGGTCTCGCTTCCCGAGGCCGAGCTGATGTGGCGTTTCTCCAGGTCGTCCGGGCCCGGCGGACAGCACGTCAACACCAGCGACTCGCAGGTGGAGCTGCGCTTCGACCTCGCCCGCACCGAGGCGCTCCCGCCGGTGTGGAAGGAGCGGGCGCTTCAGCGGCTGGCCGGCCGCCTCACCGACGGGGTCGTGTCCGTACGGGCCTCCGAGCACCGTTCCCAGTGGCGCAACCGCGAGGCCGCCGCCGTACGCCTCGCCGCGCTCCTCGCGGAGGCCACCGCGCCGCCGCCCAGGCCCCGCAAGCCGACCCGCATCCCGCGCGGCATCAACGAACGCCGGCTGCGGGAGAAGAAGCAGCGCTCCGAGACGAAGCGGGGGCGCACGGGCCGCGACTGGGGTTAGGCCGGGTGAGGGCACTGTCACATCTCCGGGTTCCCTGTCGTCAGGGTGATGCAGGAGTGCAGCGGATGACGACGGAGAGGCCGGATCCACCCATGACCGACAACGAGTTTCTCGCCGAGCGGTTCGAGACGTACCGGGGGCACCTGCGGGCCGTCGCCTACCGGATGCTCGGCTCCGCCGCCGAGGCCGAGGACGCCGTACAGGAGGCGTGGGTCCGGCTGAGCCGGTCCGACACCCGGGAGGTGGAGAACCTCGGCGGCTGGCTCACCACCGTCGTCGGCCGGGTCTGCCTCGACATGCTCCGCTCCCGCCGTACCCGGGGCGAGGAGCCGCTGGAGACCTGGCAGCCGGCGCCGTCCGCCGAACCGGACCCCGCGCAGAACGCCCTGCTCGCCGACTCCGTCGGACTGGCCCTCCTGGTCGTCCTGGACACGCTGTCGCCGGCCGAGCGGCTGGCGTTCGTGCTGCACGACCTGTTCGGGGTGCCCTTCGACGAGGTCGGCGGCATCCTCGGGCGCAACCCGGCCGCCGCCCGGCAGCTCGCCAGCCGGGCCAGGCGCCGGGTGCGGGGCGTCGAGGCGCCGGAGGCCGACCTGGCCCGGCAGCGGGAGGTGGTGGACGCCTTCCTGGCCGCGGCACGGGGCGGCGACTTCGACGGGCTGCTCGCGGTGCTCGACCCGGACGTCGTGGCCCGCAGCGAGGCCGGCGTGAACAGCGGTGCGGCCCGGGTCGCCGCCGGTGCCGCGAGCTTCGCCCACGTGGCGGGCATCGCGCGTCCGGTGCTGATCGACGGCGCGACCGGCCTGGCCGTGTTCGCCGACGGCCGCTTGGAGCGGGCCCTGGCCTTCGCCTTCGTCGCCGACCGCATCTCGGTGATCGACATCGTCTCCGACCCGTCCCGCCTGGCGGACCTCACCGTCGAGGAGGTCTGACCGGGCGCGGCGCGGTCACAGGTCCAGCACGCCCACCGTCTGGTCCCCGCTCGTCTCCCCGGTCCGGCGGAAGCCCAGCCTGAGGTAGAACTCCTCGGGTCCGTGCGGGCCGGGGTGCCAGCTGACGTACAGCTCCTTGCCGCCACGGCGGCGGATCTCGGCGGCCACGGCGTCGACGGCGAACCGGCCGTAGCCCCTGCCCTGCTCGCCGGCGGCGATGTTCAGCCGCCACAGGCCACAGCGGTGCACGCTGCCGTCGCCGTGCCAGTCGATGTCGAAGAAGGCCATCAGGAAGCCGACCGCGCGATCGTCGTCGACGATCAGGCGGGGCCAGGCGACACCGGGATGGACATAGGCCTCGGCGAGGGACCGTACGACGGGTCTGACGGTGTGTTCCTGTTCGGGGCGGACGCGAATGCCGACGGCGGTGTCGAAGTTCTCCGCGGTGATTTCTTCCAGACGAGGTGTCATTCGCGCACGGTAAGCACGCGGGCCCCGTCCGGGCCAAGGAATTCCCGGCTCGGCGCGCCCGCCGTTCCGGTCAGCCCAACTGCCGGTATCTGCCGCGGAAATACAGCAGGGGGCCGCCTTCCGCGCTCGGCACGCGCGCGGTGAGGACGCGGCCGATGACCAGCGTGTGGTCCCCGGCCGCCACCCGCTGCTCGGTGCGGCACTCCAGGGTGGCCAGCGCGCCCCCCACCAGCGGGGCACCGGTGGCCTCGCCGCGGACGTAGGGGATGTCCTCGAACAGCAGCCGGTCGCTGATGCGGCCCTTCATGGCGAAGCGGCCCGCGATGTGCCGCTGGCTCTCGGTGAGGACCGACACCGCCCACAGCGGCTGCTCGGCGAGCAGGTCGTCCATGCGGGCGCCCTCGCGCAGGCTGACCAGCACCAGCGGCGGGTCGAGGGAGACCGACATGAAGGCGGTGGCGGTCATGCCGACGTCCTCCACGCCGGGCGCCTCGGGGTCGTCCGGGGCCAGCGGCGGTTCCTGCGCGGTGACCAGGACCACGCCCGCGGCCAGCCGGGACATCGCGGCCCGGAACTCGTCGTTGCTCACCCCCTCAGCATGCCCGGAAGGCAGGGGGGTGGTGGGGGAGGGAGTCTTCAGCACGCCGGAAACGCTAGTCTTCGCCGGGCGCGGGCCGCATCGGCCCTCCGCCCGAGCCGGGTCCTAGGACCAGGGCCGCAGTCATACGCCTTGTGTTCAGTAAACGCACAGGCAAAACGCTGAAACTCCACTCAATTGTTCACGTTCTCCTGTGACTTGAGTCACAAGAGGCAGGAATTGTTGACCCTGTGTACCGAGTGGGCAGCGCGCTGTGATTCAGTGGCGGGACAACCCTTCATTCGCTGCGAGATCTCGGGGGGAGGGCGAGCATGGAGACCGAGTCGGAGCCGTATGTCCGCCTTGCGTCCCTGCGGCAGCTGCACCAGGTCATGGCCGACATGAACACGGCACGCAGCCTGGCGGACACACTGCAGACCGTCGCCGACGGCGCCGTGAACGCCCTCGGATACGAGATGGCGGCCGTCAACCTCGTACGCCCCGACGGCGATCTCGTGGTCGCCGCCTTCTCCGGCAACTCCGCGGCCGAGGCCCTGATCACCGGCCGGGTCGGCTCCCGCGAGTCCTGGGAGCGGCGGCTGGGCATGGGCGAGCGCTGGGGCGACCTCGTCTTCATACCGCACACCGAGGGCTGGGTCCTCGACGACGACGACGTCCCGCAGTGGTTCACGGAGGGGCCCGCGCCGCGCTTCGAGGACGAGTGGCACCCCTCCGACCGGCTCTTCGCGCCCATGTACACGCCCGGCATACAGGGCGGCTCCTCCGGCGAGCTGCTCGGCGTCATATCCGTCGACCGGCCGCGCAACGGCCGGCACCCCGGCGCCTGGGGCCGCGAGGCCCTCCAGATGTACGCCTTCCAGGCCGCCATCGCGATCAGCAACGCGCATCTGCGGGCGAACATGCAGCGCGCCCTGGTCCGTCTGGAGCGCGAGCAGCAGGTCCTGCGCGCCAGCGAGGAATCCTTCCGGCAGGCCTTCGAGTACGCGCCCTCCGGCATGGCCATCGCCGAGATGGGCGGCGACCAGCACGGCCGCATCCTGCGCACCAACGACGCCCTGTGCCGGCTGCTCGGCCGGCCCGCCTCCGCGATGCGCCGGTACTCCTTCGCCGACCTCGTCCACCCCGAGGACATCGGCACCCTGCTGCGCACCTCGGCGGAGGGCGGGCGCGCGGAACTCCGCCTCGGCCGCCGCGACGGCAGCTACGTCTGGGTGTCGCTGCGCAACTCGGTCGTCGCGGACGCCGCCGACGGCCCCCGCTTCCTGCTCACCCACGTCGAGGACATAGAGGAGCGCAAGCGGCGCGAGCTGCAGCTCGCCCACCGCGCCTCGCACGACTCGCTGACCGGCCTGCCGAACTCCGCCGAGCTGCGCTCGCGCCTCTCGGCCCGGCTCTGTCAGCGCCCCGCCCACGCCGGCACCCCGGACTCCCTGGACGCGGCCTACGGCCACCCCGCCTTCGACGCGCCCAACGCCCACGGCTTCGACTTCACGCCGGGCGCGGAGGGCTTCGACGCCTACGACCACCACGTCCACACCGTCGCCCCCGAGGGCGAGCGCGACGACGGCACCAAGGGCCTCGCGGTCCTCTTCTGCGACCTCGACGGCTTCAAGTCGATCAACGACCGCTTCGGGCACAACGCGGGCGACGCGGTCCTCATCGAGGTCGCCGGCCGGCTCTCCCGCGGTGTCCGGGACGGCGACACGGTCGCCCGGCTCGGTGGCGACGAGTTCGTGATCCTCGCCGACGGCCTCGGCCGGGCCGACGCGCAGGACCTCGCCGTACGGCTGCGGAACGAGATCATCCAGCCGATCCGCGCCGAGGGCCGGGCCGTCCGGGTGGGCGCGAGCTTCGGCATCGGCTGGGCACACTGCGGGATGACGGCGGACGAGGTGTTGAAGTCCGCTGACGAGCGGATGTACGTAGAGAAACGATCTCGTCCCAAACAGCACCGGCGCGCCGGTTGATCCGCAGGTCAGCGAGTTGATGCGGTCCGAGTCACCCGTTTGGACGAGTGAGAGCGGGTAGGCTCGCCATTCCAACCCGTACCGCATCCGCCCGCACCTGTTGAGGAGTACCAAGGGATGACGCCCGGCGACAACGGCGCGAGCACGCCCGAGGACGACGACCCGTTCGGCTACCTGTACGCAGACGGCCAGGCCAGAGGAGCCCAGCCGCCGTCCGGTGGCTACGGCTACCCGAACTCGGTCAGCAGGGTGCGCACGGTCGGCGAGCGCCAGTACGGCCAGCCGCAGGCGCCGTACGGTCAGCAGCCCACCGTCCCGCAGCAGCAGGGCGCCTTCGGCCAGCCGAACACGCACTACCAGGCGCCGGAGACGCTGCCCGGCGGCGCCCCGTCCGCCCGCCGGCCGGCGTCGCCCGCCGGGAACACCGGCCGCCGCGGCCCGAACACCAAGGGCCTGCTGATCGGCGCGATCGCGGTGGTCGCCGCCGTCGTCGTCGGTATCGGCGTCGCGATGCTCAACGGCGACTCGGACGACGACAAGCCCAGCGACCAGGTCCAGACGGCCCCCACCAAGACCCAGGACCACTCCCCGAGCCCGTCGGGCAGCAGCTCGCCGGCGGGCGGTGCGCTGCAGGCCGACACGACCTCGAACGCCCTCCAGCTGGCGGGCGGCGCGACGAAGGCGTCGGACGTCAAGGGGGCGCACTCCTCCGACGGCAGCTATGTCGGCGGGCTGAACCAGGCCGGCGCCTCGGTCACCTGGACGGTCGACATCCCCTCCGACGGCCCGTACACGCTGTTCGCGGACTACAGCGTGGCCGGTGAGGACCAGTCGATGTCGGTGACCGTCAACGGCACCGAGTTCGGCAGCAAGATGGGTCTGGAGAACTACCGGCACGCCGCCGACGGTGACTTCGCCAACGGCTGGACCACGTCCTACGTGTATCCGACCCTGAAGAAGGGCTCCAACACGGTCTCGCTCTCCTGCCAGTCCGGCGACAAGTGCAACGTCCTGATCGAGAAGCTCTACATCAAGCCGGGCCACGTCAAGCGGGACAGCTAGGCGGCGCTGAACTCCCCGGACACCGCCACCCGGCTCAGTAGCTCCTCGTACGTCGTGCGGTCGAACTCGCCCGCGGTGGTGGACCGGACGGTTGCCGTCGACAGCGCGACCGCGCGGGTCAGGCGGGCCGGCCAGGGGAGGCGCTCCACCAGGCCCGACAGCAGGCCGGCCACCGCCGAGTCGCCCGCGCCGGTCGGGTTGCCGCGCACGGGGGCCGGCGGGGCGGCGCGCCAGCGGCCCTCCGGGGTGACGGCGAGGAGGCCGTCGGCGCCGAGCGAGGCGACCACCGCGTGGGCCCCGCGCCGACGGGCGTCCTGGGTGGCGCGCAACGGCTCGTGGGAGCCGGTGAGTTCGGCCAGTTCGTCGGTGTTCGGCTTGATGATGTCCGGGCGGGCGGCGACGCCCCGGCGCAGCGGCTCGCCGCTGGTGTCCAGCAGGACCGGCACGCCCGCCGACCGGGCGGCGCGGACCAGGTTCGCGTACGCCCCCACCGGCACCCCCGGCGGCAGGCTGCCGCACAGCGCCACCGCGGACGCGCCGGCCACCAGCTCCGTGTACCGGCCCAGGAAGAGGGCCCACTCGGCCGGGGTGATCTGCGGGCCCGGCTCGTTCAGCTGGGTGGTGTCGCCGGTCAGCTCGTCCACGACCGCGATGGTGCGCCGGGTCGCCCCGAAGACCGGCACCAGCGCGTCCACCACCTCCCCGGCGCCGACCGCGGACCGCTCACCCGGCATCCCGTCCGCGAGCCGCTCCCGCAGTACCCGGCCGGTCGGGCCGCCCGCGAAGCCGGTGACCGTCACCTCGTGCCCGAGGGCGGCCAGCACCCGGGCCACGTTCACGCCCTTGCCGCCGGGCCGCTCGACGACCTCCGAGACGCGGTGCGAGGCGTGCGGCCGTAGTGACCGCACGCGATAGGTGATGTCGAGAGCGGTGTTCAGCGTGACCGTGAGGATCACCCGGGCCGACCTCCCTCGAAGTCCCTGCGCCTGTCATCGGTTTCCGGGGCCTCGATCATGCCAAAGAGACGGCGGCCGGCCCAGTCTCGGGTCGGCCGCCGTGTGGGGAAAACCCGGACGGATCAGGCCAGTTGGGGCGCGACGACCCACTCGCCGTGCCGCATCACGCCCTTCAGTGCGAAGTCGGCGTCCAGCAGGACGAGGTCGGCGTCCTTGCCGGGCTCCAGGGAACCGATGCGGTCGGAGAGGCCGAGCAGGCGGGCCGGGTTGGCGGAGAGGGCGGCGACCGTGTCCTCGACCGACAGTCCGTCGACCGTCACGGCCCGCTGGAACGCGCGGTCCTGGGTGAGCGTGGAGCCCGCGATCGAACCGCCGTGCACCAGCCGGGCCACGCCCTCGCTGACCTCGACCTCCAGCGGGCCGAGCATGTAGCGGCCGTCGCCGATGCCGGCCGCGTCCATCGCGTCGGTGATGAACGCGACCCGGTCCGCGCCCGCGTGATGGAACGCCAGCTCCAGCGCGGCGGGGTGCAGGTGGGTGCCGTCGTTGATCAGCTCGACCGTGACCCGCTCGTCCTCCAGGAGCGCGGCGATCGGGCCGGGGGCGCGGTGGCCGAGGGCGGGCATGGCGTTGAAGAGGTGGGTGGCGACCGTGGCGCCGGCGTCGATCGCCTCCACCGTCTGCTCGTAGCTGGCGTCCGTGTGCCCGATCGCCGCGATCACGCCGTGCTCGGCGAGCAGCCGTACGGAGTCGATGCCGCCCGGCAGCTCGGCCGCGAGGGTGACCATCTTCGCCTTGCCGCGTGCGGCGTCGATCAGCTTGCGGACCTCGGCCGGTTCCGGGTCGCGCAGCAGCTCCTCGGAGTGCGCGCCCTTGCGGCACGGCGAGATGAACGGCCCCTCGAAGTGGATGCCGGCGATGTCGCCCTGCTCGGCCAGCTCGCTCAGCAGTCCGGCCTGACGGACCAGGAGGTCCATCTCGTCGGTGACGGTGGAGGCGACGAGCGTGGTGGTGCCGTGCAGGCGGTGGGTGCGGACCGCGGTGAGGATCTCCTCCTGGGTGCCGGAGAAGGAGGCTCCGCCGCCGCCGTGGTTGTGGATGTCCACGAAGCCGGGCACCAGCCAGTGGCCGGTGACGTCGACGACCTCGGCGCCCTCGGCGGGCGCGGCCGTGATCTTCGTACCCTCGACGGACACCCGGCCGTCGTCCCTCACTCCGCCGGGCAGGACCACCCGGGCACCTGCGAGAACCAAGCTGGAAGCCATCAGGCGGTTACCTCCGAGGGGTCAGTGGTGTCGAGGAGATCGCGGGCCAGGAGCCCCGCTCCCAGGCAGCCGGCCGTGTCGCCGAGGGCGGCGGGGACGATGGTGGGCAGTTTCTGGAAGGTGACCCGCCGCCGGACGGCGTCCCGCAGCGGTTGGAACAACACTTCCCCCGCCTCGGCCAGCCCGCCACCGATGATCAGGGTGCGGGGGTCCAGCAGGGTGATCGCGGTGACCAGTCCGTCGGCGAGCGCGTCCACCGCGTCCCGCCAGACCCGGACGGCGTTCGGGTCACCGGACGCGACGGCTTCGGCGCAGTCGGCCGCGTCGGGTTTCCCGCCCGCCGCCGCCCAGGCCTCGCTGACGGCGGACGCGGAGGCGTACCGCTCCAGACAGCCGCGCTGCCCGCAGGGGCAGGGGACGCCGCCGGGCCGTACGACGATGTGGCCGATCTCGCCCGCGAAGCCGTGCGCGCCGGACTCCACCCGCCCGTCCAGGCCGATGGCGCCGGCGATCCCGGTGCCCAGCGGCACGAACAGGAACCGGTCCGCGCCCCGGCCCGCGCCGATCCGGCCCTCGGCGAGCCCGCCGGTGCGGACGTCGTGTCCGAGGGCGACGGGCACCCCGAGCCGGTCGGCGAGCAGGGCGCGCAGGGGTACGTCCCGCCAGCCGAGGTTGGCCGCGTAGACGGCGGTGCCGGTCGCCTCGTCGACGATGCCGGGGACCGCGATGCCGGCCGCGCCGGCGGGCTCGCCGCAGTGCTCGACGCCGTACGCGCGCAGCTCGGCGGCGAAGTCGAGGATGCCCGCGAGCACCGCCTCGGGGCCGCGCTCGCGGCCGGTGGCACGGCGGGCGCGGTGCAGGAGCGCACCGTCGTCGCCGACCAGTGCGGCCTTCATCCCGGTACCGCCCACGTCGAGGGCGATGACATGTCTCACCAC
Source organism: Streptomyces sp. NPDC046727 (assembly GCF_040645635.1). Classification (NCBI taxonomy): domain Bacteria; kingdom Bacillati; phylum Actinomycetota; class Actinomycetes; order Kitasatosporales; family Streptomycetaceae; genus Streptomyces; species Streptomyces sp. NPDC046727. The sequence continues at coordinate 175,410 of NZ_JBEYYR010000007.1, read as the reverse complement.
GGGGCCTAGTGTGACCCTCCCACCCGCGAGAGGTCTAGTCCACTCGCGTGGTGTAGACCTTATGTGTCCATATGTTGAACGGTCAGACAGCAGGGTTGGGGTTTTGAGGGTGCGTCGGCGTACGGCAGGAACGATCGCGGTGGTGTCCGCACTGGGCATGACGGCGGTCCTCGGCGGCTGCGGGAGTACGGGCTCCTCCGACGTGACCCTCAGACTCGTCGCCGCCGACTACGGCGACTCCGCCGCCCACAGCTCCAAGAAGTACTGGGACACCCTGGTCGAGGAGTACGAGAAGCAACACTCCGGGGTGAAGGTCGAGGTCAGCGTCTACTCCTGGAACGACGTCGACCGCAAGGTCAAGGAGATGGTCGACGCCGGCCACGCCCCCGACATGGCCCAGATCGGCGCCTACGCCGACTACGCCGCCGCCGGCAAGCTCTACCCGGCCTCGGACCTGCTCTCCATCCGCACCCAGGCCGACTTCCTCTCCCAGCTCTCCGACGCCGGCCAGTGGAAGCACACGCAGTACGGCATCCCGTTCGCCGCCTCCACCCGCGTGCTCTTCTACAACAAGACCCTCTTCGCCAAGGCCGGCATCACCCCGCCCACCACCTGGGACGAGCTGGCCGCCGACGCCAGGGCGCTCAAGGACAAGGGCGTGAAGTACCCCTACGCGCTGCCGCTCGGCCCCGAGGAGGCCCAGGCCGAGACCATGCAGTGGCTGCTCAGCGGCGGCAACGGCGGCAGCGGCTACACCGACGACGTCGGCACCTACACCATCGATTCCGCGGCGAACGTCGAGACCTTCACCTGGCTCAAGGACGACCTCGTCGGCAAGGACCTGACCGGCCCGGTCGCCCCCGGCAAGCTCAACCGCGCCGACGCCTTCGCCGCCTTCGCCGACGGCCAGGTCGGCATGGTCAACGGCCACCCCACGCTGATCCAGCAGGCCGCCAAGAAGGGCGTGAAGTTCGGCATGGTGCCGATGCCGGGCCGCACCGGCAAGGCCAGGGCCTCCATGGGCGTCGCCGACTGGATGATGGCCTTCAAGCAGAACGGGCACGCCGACCAGATCGGCGACTTCCTCGACTTCGTCTACGCCCGGGACAACGTCCTCGACTTCTCCCGGACGTACGGGCTGCTGCCGGTCACCGGCTCCGCCTCCAACGCCATGAGCGCGTCGGACGCCCCCGCCGACAAGGCCCTGCACCCCTTCCTGGACCAGCTGGCCACCTCCGAGCTGTACCCGGTCGGCAAGACCTCCTGGGCGGCGGTCAGCGCGGCCGTGAAGCAGAACATCGGCCAGGCGGTCGCCCCCGGCGGCAGCCCCTCCGGCGTCCTGACCCGCCTCCAGGCGACGGCCACGGCGGCGGACAGCAGCAGCGCCGGCTGACCCGGCTGTCGGTGCGCGGCGCTACGGTGGTTCGCATGGAACTGGGCAGCCGGGAGAAGGCCATCCTCGCGCTGGAGCGCCGGGGCTTTGCCGGCGCCGGCGCGAAGGAACGGGCGATCCGCGAGGAGCTGGGCCTGGCCCCGGTCCGCTACTACCAGCTCCTCAACGCCCTGCTGGACGACGAGCGGGCCCTGGCCCACGACCCGGTGACGGTGAACCGGCTGCGCCGGGTCCGCCAGGCGCGGCGCTCCGAGCGCTGAGGAGTGGACGGTTGCCCGCATGGATAGGGTCGCCGTATGGGTACCCAGACACCGGACTCGACGGACCCCGCACACCCGCTGCCCACCCCGCAGACGCCGGCCGGCCGTGACGGACTCGCCGCCCTGCTCGCCCGGCCCCGCACCGCGCTGATCGGCCTGGACTTCGACGGCACACTGGCCCCGATCGTCGACGACCCCGAGCAGGCCCGCGCCCACCCCGAGGCCGTACCCGCGCTCGCCGCGCTCGCCCCGAAGGTGGCCTCCGTCGCCGTGATCACCGGCCGCCCGCCCGAGGTCGCGGTCCGCTACGGCGGCTTCGCCGGCGTCCCCGGCCTGGAGCACCTCACCGTCCTCGGCCACTACGGCGCCGAACGCTGGGACGCGGCCACCGGCACGGTCACCGCGCCGCCCCCGCACCCCGGCGTGGCCGCCGTCCGCGCCGAGCTGCCGCGCCTGCTGGAGCGCGTCGGCGCCGGGCCGGGCACGTGGATCGAGGAGAAGGGCCGGGCCCTCGCGGTCCACACCCGCCGCGCCGCCGACCCGCAGGCCGCGTTCGAGTCCCTGCGCACCCCTCTCGCCGACCTCGCCACCCGGCACGGCCTCATCGTCGAACCCGGCCGGCTGGTCCTGGAACTCCGCCCGCCGGGCATGGACAAGGGCGCGGCCCTGCTCGACCACGCCCGCGCCACCGGCGCCGGATGCGTCGTCTACGCCGGCGACGACCTGGGCGACCTCCCCGCCTTCGCCGCGATCGACAAGCTCCGCACCAACGGCACCCCCGGCCTGCTGATCTGCAGCGGCAGCACGGAGGTCACCGAACTGGCGGAACGGGCCGACCTGGTGGTGGACGGCCCGCAGGGGGTCGTGGAACTGCTCAGGGCACTGGCGGCTCAGCTCGGCTGACCGGTCAGCGCCTCCAGCTGATCCAGGAACCACCGGGCCGGCGGCAGCGCGGTCGCGGCGGCGGCCAGCCGCTTCGACCGCTCCGCGCGTTCTCCCGCCTGCAGGCTCAGCGCCTCGTGCAGCGCCCGCGCCGTCCCCGCGATGTCGTACGGGTTCACCACGAACGCGTCCTCGCCCAGCTCCTCGTACGCCCCGGCCTCCCGGGACAGCACCAGCGCGCAGCCCTCGTCCGAGACGACCGGGACCTCCTTGGCGACCAGGTTCATGCCGTCCCGGATGGGGTTCACCAGCGCCACGTCGGCCAGCCGGTACGCGGCCAGGGACCGCGCGAAGTCGTCCTTCACGTGCAGCACCACCGGCGTCCAGTCCGCCGTGCCGTACCGCTCGTTGATCTCGTCCGCGACCCGCTGCACCTCGGCGGTGTACTCCCGGTACACGGCGAGGTCCTGCCGCGACGGGTACGCGAACGCCACGTGGACGACCCGCTCCCGCCACTCCGGGTGGTCCTCCAGCAGCTGCTCGTACGCCAGCAGCCCGCGCGCGATGTTCTTGGACAGCTCGGTGCGGTCCACCCGGACGATCGCCTTCCGCCCCGGGCCGATCTCCTCGCGCAGCGCCGCCATCCACGTGTCCACGTCCGGCTTGTGCGCCCGCTCGCGCAGGAAGTCCGCGTCCGCGCCCAGCCCGTGCACCCCGATCCGGGTGCCGGACGGGATGCCGGGCCCGAGCACCGCGTGACAGCAGTCGACGAACGCGTCCGCCCACCGCCGGGTGAGGAACGCCGCCCGGTCCGCGCCCAGGATGCCGCCGAGCAGCTCGGCCGCGATGTCGTCGGGCAGCAGACGGAAGTAGTCCGGCGGGGCCCACGGGGTGTGCGAGAAGTGGCCGATGCGCAGGTCGGGACGGAGCTGCCGGAGCATCCGGGGGGCCAGCGCCAGGTGGTAGTCCTGGATCAGCACCGCCGCGCCCTCGGCCGCCTCCTGGGCCAGCGCCTCGGCGAAGGCGCGGTTGTACGCCTCGTACGACGCCCACTGCCGCCGGAACTCCCGGTCGAAGACGGGCTCCAACGGGGTCTGGTACAGCATGTGGTGGACGAACCAGAGCACCGAGTTCGCGATGCCGTTGTACGCCTCGGCGTGCACGGACGCGTCGATGTCGAGCATCCGCACCCGCTGCCCGCCGGTCTCCTCGGCCGGCAGCAGCCCGCCGTCCGCCCGCCGGACCGCCGCCCGGTCGCCGTCGCCCAGCGCGGCGCACACCCACACCGAGCCCGCGTCCGACCCGATGGCGGACAGTCCCGAGACCAGCCCGCCGCCGCCCCGCCTGGCGGTCAGCGCGCCGTCCTCGCCCACCTGATACGAAACCGGGCCGCGGTTGGACGCGACCAGCACCTGAGCCTTCTCGGCAGCACCCTGCGTGGAAGCCATGGTCCTCAACCTAGCCCGGCCCGGAAACGCTCAAACGTACGGTCCGCCGCAGGAGGGGACCGTATACGGCCGGTTCACGCCACCTTCCGGTCGGCGTACTCCGCGATCTCCACCATGGGCGGGCGCTCCTCGGTGTCCACCGAGTAGGTGCGCGGCTCGAAACCGTCCTCGCCCCGCTCGAACTGGGTCAGCGCGGGCCGGATCAGATGGCCGCGGGCCAGCCGGAGCTGGGCCGTGCGGTAGATGGCGGCGGCCATCCGGCCGAGGGCCTGCCCGTCCTGGTGCCGGTGCCTGCGCACGCCCACGTCGACCTGGGCCAGCGCGTCCAGGCCGACCAGGTGCAGCGCGTCCACCAGCATGCCCAGCTCCACGCCGTAGCCGACGGGGAACGGCAGCTGCTCCAGCAGGGAGCGGCGGGCCGCGTACTCGCCGCCCAGCGGTTGCACGAACCCGGCCAGCTGCGGCCAGTGCATGTTCAGCAGCGGGCGCGCCATCAGCTCGGTGACCCGGCCGCCCTGCCCGGCAGCGCCGGCGAGGGGGCGGTCGTACATGGCCTTGACCAGGTCGACGTCCGGCTCGGTGAGCAGCGGGCCGACGATCCCGGTGACGAAGTCGGAGGAGAACTCCTTCAGGTCCGCGTCGACGAAGCAGAGGATGTCCCCGCCGGTGACCAGCAGCGAACGCCACAGGACTTCACCCTTGCCGGGGACGGCCGGGATGCGGGGCAGGATGTCGTCACGGTGGACGACCCGGGCGCCCGCGCGCGCGGCGACCTCGGAGGTGCGGTCGGTGGAGCCGGAGTCCACGACCACGATCTCGTCGACGAGCGGGACCTGCTCCACGAGGTCGTGCCGGATGACCGCCACGATGTCGCCGACCGTCTCCTCCTCGTTGAGCGCGGGCAGGACGACGCTGATCGTCCGGCCGGTGCGCTGCTTGGCGGCCACGACCTGGTGCAGCGGGCGATCGGCCACGGACCAGGAGCGGGTGCTCAGCCAGCGCTCGACTTCTTGCAGCACGGTCTGCGGCTCCTCACTGTCACGACCACACGTCACCGTGTGACCCATCTCGCGGTTCGGACGACTATCTCAACTGTCCTGGCCTTCGGTTACAGTCTTGAACAACGCCGATGACCATCGCATGTCGGGGGTCGCGCGCGTCCACAACCGAATACCGCTCATCCAGAGGGGCAGAGGGACACGGCCCGATGAAGCCCCGGCAACCCTCCAGTCGGCACTCGTAGATCAGTCCTGATCGTCTCCGCGAGGCTCCCGGCTAGGGAAGGTGCCAAATCCGTCTCACGGCGAAGTGCGTCGTGAGGAAGATGAGGAGAAAGGGCCTCGCCTCCATGGCTGTGCAGACAGTTGCAACCACCACTGACTCCACCGTCGATCTCGGTCCCGCCGCCGCTCTGAGCTGTCGCGAGTGCGGTCACCGGGTACCGCTCGGCCCGCTCTTCGCCTGCGAGGAGTGCTTCGGCCCGCTGGAGATCGCCTACGACTTCTCCGCCTACGACACCGAGGAACTGCGCCGCCGCATCGAGGCCGGCCCCGCGAACATCTGGCGGTACGCGCCACTGCTGCCGGTCCCGGCGGACGTCGCCGGCAAGCCCAACATCAACCCGGGCTGGACCAAGCTCGTCAAGGCCGACAACCTGGCGCGCGAACTGGGCGTGACCGGCGGTTTGTACGTGAAGGACGACTCCGGCAACCCGACGCACTCCTTCAAGGACCGCGTGGTCGCCCAGGCGCTGGAGGCCGCGCGCGCCTTCGGCTTCACCACGCTCTCCTGCTCCTCCACCGGCAACCTGGCCGGCGCCGTCGGCGCCGCCGCCGCCCGCGCCGGCTTCCGCTCCTGCGTGTTCATCCCGCACGACCTGGAGCAGGGCAAGGTCGTCATGGCCGCGGTCTACGGCGGCGAACTCGTCGGCATCGAGGGCAACTACGACGACGTGAACCGCTTCTGCTCCGAGCTGATCGGCGACCCGGCCGGCGAGGGCTGGGGCTTCGTCAACGTCAACCTCCGGCCGTACTACGCGGAGGGCTCCAAGACCCTGGCGTACGAGATCTGCGAGCAGCTCGGCTGGCGGCTGCCCGACCAGATCGTCATCCCGATCGCCTCCGGCTCCCAGCTCACCAAGATCGACAAGGGTCTGCAGGAGCTGATCAAGCTCGGTCTGGTCGAGGACAAGCCGTACAAGATCTTCGGTGCGCAGGCCGAGGGCTGCTCCCCGGTGTCCACCGCCTTCAAGGCCGGGCACGACGTGGTCCGCCCGCAGAAGCCGAACACCATCGCCAAGTCCCTGGCCATCGGCAACCCGGCCGACGGGCCGTACGTCCTGGACATCGCGCGCCGCACCGGCGGTGCCGTGGAGGACGTGACGGACGAGGAGGTCGTGGACGCCATCAAGCTGCTCGCGCGCACCGAGGGCATCTTCGCCGAGACGGCGGGCGGTGTGACGGTCGGCGTGACGCGCAAGCTGATCGAGAACGGCGTGCTCGACCCGTCGCTGACCACGGTCGTCCTCAACACCGGAGACGGCCTGAAGACCCTCGACGCGGTGGCCGGGACCGGCCTCACCGCCACCATCCGCCCGACCCTGGACTCCTTCCGAGAGGCTGGCCTCGCATGAGCGTGACCGTTCGCATCCCCACCATCCTGCGCACCTACACCGGCGGGCAGGCCGAGGTCACCGCCGCCGGCGCGACCCTCGGCGAGGTCATCGCCGACCTGGAGAAGAACCACACCGGGATCGCCGCCCGCGTCCTGGACGACCAGGGCAAGCTGCGCCGGTTCGTCAACGTGTACGTGAACGACGACGACGTGCGCTTCGAGCAGGGCCTTGAGACGGCGACCCCGGACGGCGCCGGCGTCTCGATCATCCCGGCGGTCGCCGGCGGCTGATCCGGCCCCTTCATTACCGTCGGTAACTTCGGTTACCGATTGTTCAACCGATTGCCCCCTCCGTGAGAGAAGCGGAGGGGGCAATTCTGCGTGATTGAGCGCGGTAGAGTTGGGGAACACGGTCGCGGCTCTCGGGTCGTGGGCCCTGCATTCATGCCGCACGCCCGACAAGAAGTAGCCAAAGTGTGCGGGTTCTTTGCGGCTTTTGTGGCCTTTATGGGGCCCGACTTGCCCTGAAGTCGGGTGAATCCTCACCACTTTCCGGACCTCTTGCGTCCAGAATTCTCGTCCGATTGACCTGTTGCAGACGGCAGTTGGACAGATACATTCAGCCGCGGTCGACGCGTTCCGGCGCACGCCCCCGATCAATGGGGGGTGAGGTCTGACCCGGGTCCGCGAAGTGTGGATCTGTGCAAGGGCCAGTAATAGGGGAGTTAGGCATGGCTCAGGGCACCGTCAAGTGGTTCAACGCGGAGAAGGGGTACGGCTTCATCGCGGTCGACGGTGGTGCGGACGTCTTCGTCCACTACAGCGCGATTCAGATGGACGGCTACCGCACCCTGGAAGAGGGCCAGCGGGTCGAGTTCGAGATCTCGCAGGGCCAGAAGGGCCCGCAGGCCGACATGGTTCGCGTCACCGCCTGAACGTTTCTTGTACGAAGGGCCCGCACCTCGCAGAGGGTGCGGGCCCTTCGCCGTGTCCGGGTTCCGGTGTTCGCGGGCGGCTGACGGGCGCTCCACACCCGTCGGGGCGCTTGCACTCGAGCATGCCGAGTGCTAATCATTGGCGTTAGCACTCTGAAGGTGAGAGTGACAGCGAAGGACCGGGTCGGTGAGGCCCGCAGGCCAAGTGGGGCAAGGAACCACGGGGTCCGCGAGCCGTCCGTCGCGGGCGCGGGCGCGGTCCGAAGGAATCACCCCCAGTCCTGGAGGGACCACTTCACATGGCCAAGATCATCGCGTTCGACGAGGAGGCGCGGCGCGGCCTCGAGCGCGGCATGAACCAGCTCGCGGACGCCGTCAAGGTGACGCTCGGCCCCAAGGGTCGCAACGTCGTCCTCGAGAAGAAGTGGGGCGCCCCCACGATCACCAACGATGGTGTCTCCATCGCCAAGGAGATCGAGCTCGAGGACCCGTACGAGAAGATCGGCGCCGAGCTGGTCAAGGAAGTCGCCAAGAAGACGGACGACGTCGCCGGCGACGGTACGACCACCGCGACCGTCCTCGCCCAGGCCCTGGTCAAGGAAGGCCTGCGCAACGTTGCCGCCGGCGCCAACCCGATGGCCCTGAAGCGCGGTATCGAGAAGGCCGTCGAGGCCGTCTCCGCCGCCCTGCTGGAGCAGGCGAAGGACGTCGAGACCAAGGAGCAGATCGCCTCCACCGCGTCCATCTCCGCCGCCGACACCCAGATCGGCGAGCTGATCGCCGAGGCCATGGACAAGGTCGGCAAGGAAGGCGTCATCACCGTCGAGGAGAGCAACACCTTCGGTCTGGAGCTTGAGCTCACCGAGGGCATGCGCTTCGACAAGGGCTACATCTCCGCCTACTTCGCCACCGACATGGAGCGCATGGAGGCGTCGCTGGAGGACCCGTACATCCTCATCGCGAACTCCAAGATCTCCTCGGTCAAGGACCTGCTCCCGCTGCTGGAGAAGGTCATGCAGTCGGGCAAGCCGCTGCTGATCATCGCCGAGGACGTCGAGGGCGAGGCCCTGTCGACCCTGGTCGTCAACAAGATCCGTGGCACCTTCAAGTCCGTCGCCGTCAAGGCCCCGGGCTTCGGTGACCGCCGCAAGGCCATGCTCGGCGACATCGCCATCCTCACGGGCGGCGAGGTCATCTCCGAGGAGGTCGGCCTCAAGCTGGAGAACGCGACCCTGGACCTCCTGGGCCGCGCCCGCAAGGTCGTCATCACCAAGGACGAGACCACCATCGTCGACGGCGCCGGCTCCTCGGAGCAGGTGGGCGGCCGGGTCAACCAGATCCGCGCCGAGATCGAGAACAGCGACTCGGACTACGACCGCGAGAAGCTGCAGGAGCGCCTGGCGAAGCTCGCCGGCGGTGTCGCGGTCATCAAGGCCGGTGCCGCCACCGAGGTGGAGCTCAAGGAGCGCAAGCACCGCATCGAGGACGCCGTCCGCAACGCGAAGGCGGCCGTCGAGGAGGGCATCGTCGCCGGTGGTGGCGTGGCCCTGCTGCAGGCCTCCCAGGTCTTCGAGAAGCTGGAGCTGGAGGGTGACGAGGCGACCGGCGCCAACGCCGTGCGCATCGCCCTGGAGGCCCCGCTGAAGCAGATCGCCGTCAACGCCGGCCTCGAGGGCGGTGTCGTGGTGGAGAAGGTGCGCAACCTGACCCCGGGCCACGGCCTGAACGCCGCGACCGGCGAGTACGTCGACCTGGTCGCCGAGGGCATCATCGACCCGGCGAAGGTGACCCGTTCCGCGCTGCAGAACGCCGCCTCCATCGCCGCGCTGTTCCTCACCACCGAGGCCGTCATCGCCGACAAGCCGGAGAAGGCCGCCGCGCCGGCCGGCGGCGGCATGCCGGGCGGTGACATGGACTTCTGATCCTTCGCGGATCACCTGTCCTTTCCGAGGGCGGTACCCCCTGTCTCTGGCGGGGGGTGCCGCCCTCGGGCGTGTCCGGCATCACGCGGATCCCGTGGCCGGACCGGGGAATGCGGGGCCGCGTGCGGACATTTGCTTAAGTAGCTGCAACAATGCGCACGCACATACCAGCCGGTTGACCCTGTCAAGTTGCGAGGAGCCCCCACGTGACCGTCCCCCCGCCCTCCGCCTCCCGCGCGGCCCGCGTCCTCTCCCGCCCGATCACGCTGAACGGACTCACCGTCCCGAACCGGATCGTGATGGCGCCGATGACCCGCATGTTCTCCCCGGGCGGCGTTCCCGGTGAGGACGTGCGCTCGTACTACGCGCGCCGCGCCGCCGCCGGCGTCGGCCTCATCGTCACCGAGGGCACCTACGTGGGCCACGAGTCGGCCGGCCAGAGCAACCGCGTCCCGCGCTTCCACGGCGACGAGCAGCTGGCGGGCTGGGCGAAGGTCGCCGAGGACGTGCACGCGGCCGGCGGCACGATCGTCCCGCAGCTGTGGCACATCGGCATGGTCCGCGAGCAGGGCCAGCCGCCCTTCGCGGACGCCCCCGCCGTCGGCCCCTCCGGCCTGGCCACCGCCGGCGCCGAGCCCACCGGCAAGACGATGACGCAGAAGGACCTGGACGACGTCATCGCCGCGTTCGCCGAGGCCGCCGCCGCGGCCGAGCGCATCGGCTTCGACGGCGTGGAGATCCACGGCGCCCACGGCTACCTGCTCGACCAGTTCCTGTGGGCGGGCACCAACCGCCGCACCGACGCCTACGGCGGCGACCCGGTGGCCCGCACCAGATTCTCCGCGGAGATAGTCGCCGCGGTCCGCGCGGCCGTCTCCCCCGAGTTCCCGATCCTCTTCCGCTACTCGCAGTGGAAGCAGCAGGACTACACCGCACGCCTCGCCGAGACCCCCGAGGAGCTGGAGGCCATCCTCACCCCGCTCGCGGCGGCCGGCGTCGACGTCTTCCACGCCTCGACGCGCCGCTACTGGCTCCCCGAGTTCGACGGCTCCGACCTCAACCTGGCCGGCTGGACGAAGAAGCTCACCGGCAAGCAGACCATCACCGTCGGCTCGGTCGGCCTGGACGGCGACTTCATCAACGCCTTCGCGGGCGAGGGCTCCCCGGTCAAGGGCATCGACAACCTCCTGGACCGGCTGGAGTCCGACGAGTTCGACATGGTCGCCATCGGCCGCGCGCTGCTCCAGGACCCCGAGTGGGCGGCCAAGGTGCTCGCCGACCGCTTCGACGAGCTGAAGCCGTACGACGCGTCGGCGGTGAACACCCTCAGCTGACCGGGCGGAACCGGCCTAGAGGTTGCCCATGGGTTCGATGTCGATCCGCACCGGTGTCCCCCACACCCGGAGCACCTCGTAGTCGGTGAACTCGTGGACGAGCCGGTACGCCATCGCGGGCCGGGACCCGCGGCGCTGGGCGGCGAGATACGCCTCGGCCTCGCGCCGGTCCCGGCGGGGCGTGCCGCACAGCTGCCACTCCTGGCCGTTCCACAGCTCCGGCAGCCAGCGCTGCTGGGGCTGCGGCCGGTCACCGCGGACGCCGTACCGGGAGGGGGCGGTGGGGGCCGGTTCGCCCGGGCGGGGCCTGCTGCCCTGGAACTCCGAGCGCCGGGCGGCCCGGCGCCGGGTCTCGCACAGCAGACACAGATCGGGGGCGCTCTCGTCCACGGGCCCCTGCGGGTGCTCGGGGCAGCGGGTGGCGGGCGCACCGGTGGTGACGCTCTCGTCCAGCAGATCGAGGGCCCGTCGCAGATCGTCCCTGATCTCGTGCAGCCGGGCGTCCGGCGTGTCGGCGGTCAGGGCCTCCCCGTGCTCCCCGAGCAGCCGGAGAGCCCGTCCGAGGGCGGTGAGCTGGGCGTGGTTCATGGCGATCGGTTGCCTCCTCCCCTCCATGGTGCCCTGCCCGGGCGAACGGGGGCCCGGCGGGCTCGTGGTGGAGTGGGGTGCGTGACGACGACCTTCACGGACCGCCTGCTCGCCGCCCTCGACCGCTTCAACGCGGCCCACCCCTGGGACCACAACGCGCACTACCACCCATGGCTGCTGCGGCAGTTGCCCCGCCGCTTCGGCGCGGCCCTGGACGTCGGCTGCGGCAGCGGCGAGCTGGCCCGGCGGCTGGCCGTCCGGGCGGAGTCGGTCCTCGGGGTGGACGCCGACCGCCGTATCCTCGCGCGGGCGCGGGCGTCGACCGGCCCCGGCACGCCCGTCACCTACACCCTCGCCGCCGCGCCCGACGGGCTGCCCGCCGGCCCCTACGACGTGATCACCTGTGTCGCGGTGCTCCACCACCTCCCCTTCGCCGAGACCCTCACCCGTCTGCGGCGGGAACTCGCGCCGGGCGGCACCCTCGTCGTCGTCGGCTGTGCGCGGGCCGCGAGCCCCGCCGACCACGCGCTCGGCCTGGTCGCCGTACCGCTCAACGCGCTCACGGGATGGGTGAGGAACCGGGGCCGACGGGCACCGCGCAGGCCGGAGTCCATGACCGCCCCGACCCGTGACCCCGGGATGACCTACGCGGAGATCTCCCGGGAGGCCCGCCGTCTGCTGCCCGGCGCCCGGCTGCGGCGCCGGCTCTTCTGGCGCTACACCCTCGTCTGGACCGCTGTCAGTGACCGCGCTGGATGAGGCTGCGCTTGCCGCACGCGGCGGGGGCGCCCTTCAGGGGCAGTGTCGACACGGCCTTGTCGGCGACGCGTACGGCGAGGTCGGCGGCGCAGGCCGCGGTGTCGGTGGCCGTCCAGCGGTCGTCGGCGTGCGCGGGCGCGGCCAGGGCGGCACCGAGGACGGCCGCACCGAGGACCGTGACCAGCGTGCCGGGGAAGAGCTTCTTCGTCATGCCCGGGAAACGACCGTCCGCGGCGGTGCGTCACGCGCCTTCAGCCGGTCGGGTCGGGCGCCCGGCATGGCGAGGAAGCCGACGAACGCCCCGCCCGCACAGGCCGTCAGTGGCGTGCGTGTTCCAGAGCGGCGCGCAGGTGGCCGTCGGACTGCTCCAGGAGGCGGGTGGCCGTCGGGCCGTCGATGCCGGCGAGCAGGACCAGGATCGCTTGCTTCACCTCGCCGCCGGTCTCCGTGAGGGCCTTCTCGATCTCGGGGTCGTCCGCGCCCGTGGCCAGGGAGACGATCCGGTGGGAGCGGGCCCGGAGCTTGTCGTTGGAGGCGCGCACGTCGACCATCAGGTTCCCGTACGTCTTGCCGAGCCGGATCATCGTGATCGTCGACAGCATGTTGAGCACCAGCTTCTGCGCCGTGCCCGCCTTCAGCCGCGTCGAACCGGTGATCAGCTCCGGGCCGACGACGACCTCGATGCCGTGCTCGGCCGCCGCGGCCAGCGCGCTGTGCTCGTTGCACGCCAGACCGACGGTCAGCGCGCCGAGGGAGCGGGCGTGTTCGACGGCCCCGACGGCGTACGGGGTGCGGCCGGAGGCGGAGACGCCGACCACCGTGTCGTCGGGGGTGAGTTTCAGCGCGTCCAGGTCCCGGCGGGCCAGTTCCGCCGAGTCCTCCGCGCCCTCCACCGAGGTGACCATGGCCGCGGGGCCGCCTGCGATCAGGCCGACGACCTGGTCGGGGTCGGTGTTGAAGGTGGGCGGGCACTCGGAGGCGTCCAGCACGCCCAGCCGTCCGGCGGTACCGGCACCGGCGTAGACGAGCCGTCCGCCACGGCCCATCCGCTCGGCCGTGGCGTCGACGGCGGCGGCGATGCGGGGCAACTGGCGTGCCACGGCGGCGGGGACACCCGCGTCCTCACCGTTCATCAGGCGGGCGATGTCGAGGGTGGGCAGCCGGTCGATCTCGGCGAGTTCGGGCCGGAATGCCTCGGTGGTCAGCGAGGCCAGCTGAGCGCGGAGGTCGTGAGAGGTCATGAGGGGGGTGGCTCTTTCCGGTGGGGGGTTCTGCGGTCCTGCGGTCTAGCGCGAGGCGCTCCGGTGCCGATGGGCCAACGCCTCGTAGGACGCGGCCAGCGCCGGCGCCGCGGTCTCGTACGTCTGCTGCGCCACCCCCACGAACAGACAGTCCACCACCAGCAGCTGACTCGTCCGGGAGGACATCGCGGCGGGCCGCAGCTCGGTCTCCCGGGAGGTGGACGTCGTCAGGACGTGGTCGGCGTACTGCGTCACCGGTGAGTCGGGGCGGCCGGTGATGGCCACCGTCGTCGCCCCGCGCTCGAACGCGACCCGCAGCGGCTCGATGACGTCCCCCGTCGACCCGGAATGGGTGATGGCGATCGCCACGTCACCCGAACGGAGCTGCACCGCGTTGGTCACGGCGAGGTGCGGATCGCTGTGGGCGTGGGCTATCAGGCCTATGCGCAGGAGCTTCTGGGTGAGGTCCTGGGCGACCAGCCCGGACGCCCCTATGCCGTACACGTCGGTGCGCCGGGCGCCGGCCAGCGCGGTGACGGCCGCGCCCAGCTGGGCGGTGTCGAGTCCGGCCGCCGTGTCGGCGAGGGTCTGCTGCTCCTCGTAGGCCAGCTTGGTGACGACGTCGGCGATGGGGTCGTCCACCGCGATGTCGGTGGTGATCACGGGCGCGCGCCCGGACTGCTGCTGGGCGGCGAGCCCGGCGAGGGCGAGGCGCAGGTCGCGGTAGCCCGGATAGCCGAGCAGCCGGGCGGTCCGGACGACCGTCGCCTCGCTGGTGCCGGTGAGTTCGGCGAGCCCGGTGACCGTGAGGGCGGCGCAGCCCGCCGGGTCACCCGCGACGGCCTCGGCGACGCGCTGCATGGAGCGGGTCATGGACGGGGCGAGGGTGCGCACCTTGGCGGCGAGCGAGCCGCCCGGACCGCCGAAAATTTCCTTCACGTCCTGGGTCACGAGTGAAAGATATTTTCGGTTCGGTGTTGCGGTCAAGAGTGCGCACAATAAGGACTATGGACCCCATCAGCCCCCTTGAGCAGGCGTTGCACGCGGCCCGCGCCCTGGTGCTCGCCGATCTGGTCGCCGGCGAGGTCGCGGAGGCGGACGTGGTCTCGCTGGTGGAGGACTCCATCGCCCAGCGGCGCTGGTGGGTCGAGCAGTGGCCGGACGGCATGGCCTTCGTCGCCGGTCTCGTCGCCCAGGACGTGCAGGACGCCCTGCTGGAGCGGTACGGCCGCTGGCCGCTGTGCCCGGTGTGCGGCTCCGGCGACCCGCACGCGCTGGACGTGGAGCCGGAACTGGGCCCCGATCCCCACTGGGTGTGCCACAAGGCGGGCGTGAAGGTCGCGTCGGTCGGCTCGCTGGGGTCCTCCACGGGCGGGGCGGCGACCTCGTGAGGCGCCCGTGACGCTGTACATCGACCCGCCGACCTGGCCCGGTCACGGGCGCATGTGGTCGCACCTGGTGAGCGACGTGTCGTACGACGAACTGCACCGGTTCGCCGAGACGTTGGGCATGCCCCGGCGGGCCTTCGACAGCGACCACTACGACCTGCCGTCCCACCGGTACGCGGACGCGGTGGCCGCGGGAGCGGTGGAGGTCAGCAGCCGCGAGGTGGTGCGGCTGCTGACGGCCTCCGGACTGCGCAGGCCCAAGGGGCGTCAGCCGCGGCGGACGTAGAGCAGGAGCCCGGCGTCCATGTCGTACTCGTCGTGGGCGAGCCGCTCCTCCTCCACGGTCGCCCGGGTGAAGCCCGCCCGGGACACCACGCGCTGCGAGGGCAGGTTGCCGCCCTCGATCGTGGCGATGACCGTGTCGACGTCGTCCCGGGCCAGCGCCCACTCGGTCAGGGTGCGCAGCGCCTCGGTCGCGTAGCCGTTGCCGCGGGCGCCCGCGACGAGGTCGTAGCCGATCTCCACCCGGCGCTCCTCGTCCGGGACGCCGTGGAAACCGATGCCGCCGACCGCCCGGCCGTCCTCGTGCCGTACGAGGGCGAAGACGCCGAACTCCGGGCGGTGCACACCCGCTTCGTACGCCTTCATCAGATAGCTGCAGGCCTCGCGGGTCCCCTCGAACGGGCCGTCCTCGATCCAGTCGAAGCCGCCCGTGCCGCCCAGGCGCAGATCGTCGGCGGCGGCCGGACGGATGCCGGTGAGGGTGACGCGCTCGGCGGGGATGACGAGGTTGTTGTACCAGGTCCACTCGGTGACCGGGGCGCGGCCGGGCAGCGCGCCGCGGCCGGTCGCCCACAGCAGGGTCGGCCAGGGCGCGGGGCCGGGCTGGACGTGCGGGAAGAGCCAGGCCAGGACGGACTCGGCGAGGTCGGCGGGCGGGTCGTGGGGGATGCCGAGGCCCTGGGCGATGTCGTGGGTGTGCAGCAGCGCCTCGGCGACGCCCATGGCGGCGGTGCCCTCGCGGTCGGCGCTGCCGAAGGGTTCGGCGTGGAAGGCGCGCACACCGGGCGGTGCGGTGCGGACGGCGGCGGCCAGCAGGGCGCCGGTCGCCTCGATCACCTGGAGCAGACCGGCGTTGTCGGTTCCCTCGGGGAGGGTGAGGCCCAGCGGCAGGCGGGCCTGGGCGCGGCCGGCCAGGCGGCTCGCGTACGCGAGGAAGTCCTCGGCGATGTGGAACGCCGTGGTGCGGCAGCTCCAGTCCAGGCCGGCGGCGTCGGCCTGGTCCCAGTCGCGGTCCAGTGCCGCGCGCAGTGTCGCCGTGCAGCTCGCGACGGCCGCCTCCACCTGGTCCCCGCTCATCGTCCGCATGCGCGCACAGTACGGGCGCGCCGCGCCTCAGGTCGACAGCATTTCCAGCTCGCTCGCGAGGTTGTAGCGGGCGGTGGCCTCCCAGTGCTCCCGGCCGTACGGGGTGTGGAACAGGCGGGGCAGGCCGAGGAGCTGACGCAGGATCGCCGAACGGCCCTCGCGGAAGGCGTCGCCCGGCACGAAGTGGTACTCCTCGCGGACCTCGGCGGTGTAGACGGCGTACGCCGACGGGGGCGCGGCCAGGATCGCGAGGTCGGCGTCGCACAGCACCTGGCCGTCGCGGTCGTCGTCGGCCGGGTCGTGGCCGACGGTGAGCCGGACCAGCCGGGCCACCTCGGCCGTCCTGGCGTCCGGTACGCCGGCCTCGGGCAGGGCGCGCTCGGCCAGCCGCGCGGACCGCTCCTCGTTCTCGGACCGCTCGGGAAGGTAGACGGCGTCGTGGAACCAGGCCGCGAGGCGGACCACGTCCGGGTCGGCCGCGTACTGCTCCAGCACGTCGACGTGGTCGAGTACGGCGGTGAGGTGGGCCACCGTGTGGTACCGGCGCTGCGGCTCCTGCCAGCGGGCGAGCAGGTTGTCGGCGTAGGGCGCGGGGTCGGGGCCGCCGCCGGGGGCACGGGCCGCTTCCAGGGCACGGGCGAAACGGAGGCGCAGGGCGTCGAGATCGGCCATGGGCCCATTCTTCCGCGCCGACCGCCGGCCGGCCTTCCTCGTGCCGTCCTCCCCGTGGCAACTGCCCGTCGCCTTCCCGCGTGACGCCGCCCGGTGGCGCCCCTAGCGTGACCCCCATGACGGACATCCTGGAAGCGCGCGACCCCGAACTCCCCGGACGGCTGCTGGCCATGGAGCGCGACGCCCTCGTACCGCTGCTGCGGTCCCGGCCCGACGCCGACTTCGCGCTGCCGACGGCCGCGTGTCCGGGGTGGACGGTGCGGGACGTGCTGGCGCACTGCTCCGCCGCGCTGATGCGGGTGGTGGAGAGCCGGTTCGAGAAGGGCGTGTTCTCGCCCGAGTCGAACGACCGGGACATCGCCGAGCGGGCCGGCTGGACGAACGCGCGGGTCGTGGACGAGCTGGAGCGCGGGATGACCGAGGCCGGGCCGGTGATCGCCCGGGGCGACGGGCGGCTGGACATCCTCGCCTTGGGGGAGTGGGTGCACGCCGGGGATGTGCGGGACGTCCTGGGGGCGCCGGGGGCGTACGCGGGGGCCGGGCTGCCGGACGCGCTGACCCTGCTGGCGCGGGTCACGCGGGAGAAGGGGCACGTTCCGCTGCACGCCGACCTCGACGACCTGGACGAGCCGCTGCGGTTCGGGGCGACGGTCCCGAGCGGTCCGCCCGCCCGGTACATCGGCGACGCCGCCACGCTCGTCCGGCTGTACGCGGGCCGGCCGGTGACGGGGGCGGCTTATGAGCTGGCCGGGGCGCGGGAGGGTGAGCTGAACATCTTCGGATGAGTGGTGGCCCTGTGGCGCTCCGGTACCGGCGTACTCTTGAATTGGACTAGACCTGTACTCGTCCGATGAATGGGGTGCCATGAGCAAGCGTGCAGTCCTGGAGGTGATCGCCCTCGACGTCGAGGACGCGGTCGCCGCCCAGGCCGGAGGCGCGGACCGGCTGGAGCTGGTCACCGAGATGGCGGCCGACGGGCTCACCCCCGCGCCCGCCACCGTCGCCGCGATCCGTGCCGCCGTCGACATCGACCTGCGCGTGATGCTCCGCCTCGCGGACGGGTTCGCGGCCGGTGACGTGGACCGGCTGGTCGGCGTGGCCGGCGAACTGCGGCAGGCCGGCGCCGACCAGTTCGTGCTCGGGTTCCTCACCGCGGACGGCGAGGTCGACCTGGCCGCGGTGGAGCGGGTCGTCGACGCGCTCGGCGGCTGCCGGTGGACCTTCCACCGGGCGATCGACCGGGCCGCCGACCGGGACGCCCTGCGCAAGCAGCTCGCCGACCTGCCCGGCCTGGACACCTACCTCACCGCCGGCTCCGCCGCGGGCGTGGACGACGGCCTGCCCGTGCTCCTCGCCGAGGCGGCACACGACGGCGAGCCCGGGTACGAGCAGCGGATCCTCGTCGGCGGCGGCCTGCGTCTCGACCATGTACCCCGCCTCCGGGCCGGTCGGATCGACGCGTTCCACATCGGCGGGGCGGCCCGTCCCGACGGTTGGCGGGGGCCGGTCTCGGCGGCCGCGGTCGCCCAGTGGCGCACGGCGGTGGACCGGCCCTAGCCCTTCCCGGGGCGCGGGCGCGGCGACGTTTCCGGCCTGCGTCTGGGTCATGTGCCGCGGCTGCGGGGGCCGGTCGGGTCGACGCGTTCCACATCGGCGGGGCGGCCCGTCCCGACGGCTGGCGGGGACCGGTCTCGGCGGCCGCGGTCGCCCAGTGGCGCACGGCGGTGGACCGGCCCTAGCCCTTCCCGGGGCGCGGGCGCGGCGACGTTTCCTGCCTGCCGTTCCGGGACGGGCCGGAACGGTACGACGGCGAGCCCGGGTACGAGCGGCGGATCCTGGCCGGTGGCGGCCTGCGTCCGGGGACCGGCCCTGGTCCTTCCTACGGGGCGAGCTGCGCGGGCAGCGGTGCCGCGTGCGTCACGATCAGGCCCGACACCGCACGGGTCAGTGCCACGTACAGGCGCCGCAGGCCCGTGCGTTCGTCCGGCTCGCCGTCCACCACGGCCTGCGGCTCGTCCAGGACCACGTAGTCGTACTCCAGGCCCTTGGCGAGCGAGGCCGGGACGAGGGTCAGGCGGGTCTCGCGGGTGGTCTCCTCACCCGGGGCCAGGTAGGAGATGCCCGCCGCCGCCAGGGCTTCAGCGAGGGCCGGGACGCGGGCGTCGGCGGCGATCAGGCCGGTCGAGCCCTCGTTGCGCAGCAACTCCGAGCAGGCGGCGACGACCTCGGCCGCCTCCGTGGCCGGACGGACCTCGAAGAAGCCGGGGTTCTCCCGGACGGAGGCGACCGGGGTGAGGCCGGGGGCGATGTGCGGCAGCAGGCGGGAGGCGTACGTGATGACGTCCGTCGGCACGCGGAAACCGGCGGTCAGCTCCTCGACGGCCCCCTCCGGTTTGCCGAGATGACCCAGCGCCTCGGCCCAGCTCCGGGTCGCCCACGGCGTGGTGCCCTGCGCGAGGTCGCCCAGCACGGTCGCGCTGCCGGTGGTGCAGCGGCGGCCGACGGCCCGGTACTGCATGGGGGAGAGGTCCTGCGCCTCGTCCAGGACGACATGGCCGAGCGAGTGGGTGCGCTGGATCAGGTCGGCCGCCTCGTCGATCAGCACGGTGTCCGCCGCCGACCACTTCGCCGACTTCACGCTGCGCACCGGCCTGGCCCACAGGATCGTCTTCTGCTCGTCCTCGTCCAGGATCCCGTCGGCGTGCTCGGCGAGGAAGCCGGCGTCGGTGAGCAGCCGCAGCACGAGCTTGGCCGGGTCCACGGCCGGCCAGACCTCCTTCACGGCCGCCTTCACCGCGCTGTTGCGGGCGACCGCGTCCTGCACCCGGTCGTCCGGGGCCTCCCCGGCCCGCTCCATCTGCACCAGCACCGCGTGCGCGATGCGCTGCGGCAGGGCCTCGCGGGCCGCGCCGTAGCGGATGTCCCGGGCGAGCAACTCGCCGACCAGCTCCTCCAGTTCGTACGCGGGCACCCGCCAGCGCCGGGAGCCGCGCACCACGACCACCGGCTCGGTGGGCATGGTCACGTGGGAGTACAGGGCGCGCCTGAGGATCTCGGCCATCCGGGCGTCGCCCTTGACGATCGCGGCGGCGGCCTCGTCCACGCCGCGCACCTCCACGTGCGCGACCAGGTCGTCCACAGTCGCCTGCCGCACGGTCAGCTCGCCGAGGGCCGGGAGGACCTGCTCGATGTAGTGGAGGAAGGACTTGTTCGGACCGATGACGAGCGTGCCGGTGCGGGCGAGCCGCTCCCGGTGGGCGTAGAGCAGATACGCCACCCGGTGCAGACCGACGGCGGTCTTCCCGGTCCCCGGACCTCCCTGGACACAGACCGTGCCGGACAGGCCGGACCGGACGATCTCGTCCTGCTCGGGCTGGATGGTGGCGACGATGTCCCGCATCGGGCCGACACGCGGCCGTTCGATCTCCTGCTGGAGGAGCTTGCTGGTGGCGGCCGTCTCGGCGGGGTCGGACAGGTGCTCGTCCTCGTACGCGGTCAGGTCCCCGCCGGTGTAGCCGAAGCGGCGGCGCAGCCCGATGTCCATCGGGTCCTTCTTGGACGCCCGGTAGAACGGCTGCGAGACCGGCGCACGCCAGTCGATGACCATGGGGTCGCCGTCGTGGTCGTGCACGTGCCGACGCCCGATGTAGAACCGCTCGCCCTCGGCGCCCTCGGCCTGCTCCGCGCCCGGCGCGTGCAGGTAGTCGAGGCGGCCGAAGAACAGCGGGGTGTCGCTGAGGTCGGCCAGCGCCTTGATCCGCTCGTCGATCTGGTGGGCGAGCACCGCGGCGTTGACCCAGTTCGCGGTGACGTCACGGATGTCCAGGGCCTCCACGTCCTCGCGCATGGCCCGCAGGGCGGACCGGGACGCGGCGA
Source organism: Streptomyces sp. NPDC046727 (assembly GCF_040645635.1). Taxonomy (NCBI): domain Bacteria; kingdom Bacillati; phylum Actinomycetota; class Actinomycetes; order Kitasatosporales; family Streptomycetaceae; genus Streptomyces; species Streptomyces sp. NPDC046727. The sequence continues at coordinate 154,731 of NZ_JBEYYR010000007.1, read as the reverse complement.
GGTGGGAGCGCTCTCGGGAGAGGGGGTCGGCGAGCGGGTCGTGGGCGGGCGTGGACAAGGGGGTGCCTCCGGTGGGCCTGCTGCGTGGCTACGACGACGATGCCGTCCGGTTACCGGCCGGGCGGCGGCTCTCCGCGGAGGAGGCGGGCAAGAGCGGAGATTCTAGAGGAGGCACTCAGGGACGGGCCAACGAATTGCCGGCGCCGTCCGCGGACGGGTTCGCCGGCCGGAGCATCTGTGCGGTCGCCAGCCGCCGGTACACCGGACTGGTCGCCAGGAGGTCCTCGTGGCGCGCCTGCGCCGTGACCCGCCCCTCCTCCAGGACGACGATCCGGTCGGCGTGCTGGACCGTGGACAGCCGGTGCGCGATGACGAGGACCGCGCACTCCCGGGCGACGCCCCGCAGGGCGGCCGTGAGCGCGGCCTCGTTCAGGGCGTCGAGGTGGGAGGTGGGCTCGTCGAGCAGCAGCAGCGCGGGCCGGGCGAGCAGGGCCCGGGCCAGGGCGACACGCTGCCGTTCACCGCCAGAGAGCAGCGAGCCGTGCTCGCCGACGGCGCCGTGCAGACCACCGGGCAGCCGCTCGGCCACCCGGCCGAGGCGGGCCAGCCGGACGGCCCGGCGCACCTCGTCGTCCGTGGCGTCCGGACGGCTGTAGGTGATGTTGTCGCGCAGCGTGCCCGCCACGACATGACTGCTCTGGTCCACGATGGCGAGCCGGGCCCGGCAGGCGTCGCGGCCGAGTTCCGTGGCGGGGCGCCCGTGGAAGCCGATGACCCCGGCATCGGGCTCGTAGAACCGCGAGATCAGCGCGAACACCGTGCTCTTGCCCGCGCCGGAGAGGCCGACGAGGGCGACCAGACCCCGCTGCGGCACGGTGAAGGAGACGCCCCGCAGCACCGGCCGGCCGGGCCGGTAGGCGAAGTGGACGTCGTGCAGCGCGAGGGCGGGTACGCCGGCGGCGGGGGCCGGCGGGTCGTCGGGCTCCGCGGGCAGGGCGGGCGGGCCGCTCGGCTCCACCGGCAGGCCCAGGGTCTGCTCGACCCGCAGATGGGCACCCATGCCCCGCTGGATCAGGCCGGCGGCGCGGAACACCGAGGACAGGGGCACGACGAGGTAGGAGGCGTACAGGAGGAAGGCGACCAGGTCGCCCAGGGAGTGCCCCGGGGCGTGCACGCGCAGGCCGCCGACGACGAGGACCAGGAGGAAGGAGCCCTGCACGGCCAGTTCGACCGCGCTGCTCATGACCGCGGCGAACCCCGCGGTGCGCACACCGGCGGCGCAGGCGCCGTCCGCCCGCGCCCCGATACGCTCCGCCTCCCGCTGCTCGGCCCGGTACACCCGGACCATGGGCAGGGCACCCAGGGCGCGCTCCAGGTCGGCGGCGAGGGCGCCGACAGAGGTCTGCATGCGTTCGGCGGCGGCGCGGATGCCCCGGAGCAGGAGGGCGACCACGGCCGCCGCGGCGGCCACGGTCGCCACGACGAGCAGGAGCAGCAGCGGGTCCAGCCATGCCATCAGGGCCAGCGCGCCCACGGACACCAGGGCGCCGGTGACCAGATCCACGAGCGCCTGGGCGACCATCTCGCGCAACAGGGTGGTGTCGGCGGTGACGCGCGCGATCAGGTCGCCGATGCGCTGCTGGTCGTACTCCCGCATCTCCAGGCGCAGCAGCCGCCCCACCAGGTCGTGGCGCAGTCGCCGTACGACACCTTCGCCCGTCCACTCCAGCAGGAAGCGGCCGACGGCGCCGGTGGCCGCCTCCGCGGCGAACAGGGCGGTGAGCAGCAGCAGCGGCGGCCACAGCGGCTGCTGCCCGCCGCTCGCCTCCACCACGCGCCTGGCCAGCAGCGGCTGCGCCAGCCCCAGCGCGGCGGCTGCCAGGCTCAGCACGGCGGCCAGGGCCATCGCGCCGCGGTGCCGGGCGGTGAGCCGGTAGAGGGCGAGCACCGTGGCACGCGTGGACCGGTCGCCGCCGGTGTCCTCCGGGCCTGTCGTCATCGGGGGACCGGGCCGATGGAGATCAACGGGGCGAAGTAGCCGTCGGGCAGGTCCTCGCCCACCGGGCGGCCCTCCGCCTCCACCCAGGCGTGCGCGGAGAAGGGCGGTACGACGCTCGCTCCCGCGCACCAGGTCGGCCAGCTGCCGCCCAGCCGGCAGAGCAGGGCGGCGCCGAGGGAACGGGGCAGGCAGCCCTTGGGGCCCGCGCAGCGCAGACTCACCGCGCACAGGGCGTCCCGAGCCAGCCGGGCCTGGGCCGCGGTGGCGGGGGCGGCGCCCCGGCGCAGCAGCCGCAGGACGGCGCGGATGCGGTGCGGGGGCAGCAGGGAGAGGACGAAGGCCGGCAGGAGGACCAGGCGGGCGGCGAGCCGCCGGCCGAGCGGGACACCGGACGGCCGCTCCAGGGCGCTGGGCGTGCTCATACGGCCAGCCCGCCGGCGCGCAGCTGCTCGACCAGGGCGCCGACGTCGGCGCGCGCCTGGTCCGCGGTGACGTCGAACACCTCCGTGACCGCCGCCGCCGCGGCCGCCTCGTCGCCGCCCGCCATGAGGGTGTCGATCACCAGGGTCGCGGTGGGGTTCAGCTCCCAGTACTCACCGGAGCGCTGATCGAGCAGGACGGTGCCGTAGTCGGTCTTCGCGGTGCAGACATCGGCTCCGAACCGCAGTGCCATGGCGGCTTTCCTTTCGTCTGGCTTCACGTGTTCACTTGCGGAGTTCGTGCCGCGTACGGTCGAGCGCGCGCAGCCACACCTCGACGGCGATCGTCGAGTAGAGGACGGCCTCCCGCAGGTGGCGGGTGGCGGGCCGCTCCGCCAGGCGGCGCAGGACGTCGCCGTCGACCAGCCCCAGCCGCGCCAGCCGCGAGTCCTCCCACAGCGCCATGAGGTCGCCGCGGTGCCGGCGCAGTCCGTCGGCCGCGTCCATGGAGGCGGCCGCCTTGTCGGCCCGCCGCAGGCAGTCCTCGGGCACGACGCCGCGCATGGCCGCGGTCAGCAGCGGTTTGTACCGCCAGGGGGAGACGCGGTCCTCGGGGCGGACGGCGAGGCAGGTCTGGATGACCCGGTCGTCCAGGAACGGCGACGCCACCGGCAGCCCGTGGCGGGCGGCCATGTGGTCCCACTGCCGGATGATGCGTGTGCAGTCGCGGATCTGCTCCAGGTCGGCGTGCAGGCCGCGGTCGGGGTGCAGGGGGCGCGCCTGCCGGCCGGCCGCGCGCAGTGCCGTACGGGCCATGTCCTCGGCCTCCGGGGTCACCCACTCGAACAGCCGGGGGGTCATGCCCCAGCCGAGGCTGGTGGTCACCGTCGGGGGCAGCGGGTCGCGCAGCCGGTGCTCGGCGTCGGCGAGCCAGCTGCCGTAGGACCGGGAGTCCGCGAGGGCGCCCAGCATCGGCAGCAGCGGCCACTGCCACAGCGCCTTGAAACCGCGCAGCCGGCCCAGGGCGAACAGCGGGCGCCGCCGGGCCAGCCGGTGGTAGTACGCCTCGGAGCACCAGGCCACGTGGTCGCCGCCGATGCCCGTCAGATGCACCCGGCTGCCCCGCCGGGCCATGGCCGGCAGGTGGTGCAGGACCCGGGCGCGGTCCATGACGCCGATGGTGGGCTCGTCCAGTACGTCATCGATGCCGAGCAGTCCGTCGTAGACGAGGGGGGACTCCTCGGCGTCCCAGACCACGTGCTCGACGTCGGGCAGCGCGGCGGCGGCCCGCTTCGCCCACTGCAGGTCGGTGTCGGCCGGGTCGCGTCCCGGCCAGGTGGAGGCGATGACCCGGGCCGGTGAGCGGTCGGCGAGGAAGCAGATCGAGGTGGAGTCCAGGCCGCCGGAGAGATCGCAGCTGACCGCGCCGCCGTGCCGGGTGCGCGCGGCGACGGCGTCGGCGAGGACCTCGCGGACCACGGGGGCGCCGGTGCGCAGCGGGACGACGGGTTCCGGGGGCGTCCACCAGCGGGAGTGGCGTACGCCGTCTCTGTCCGGTGCGAGGATCAGCGCGTCGTGCGGGGCCACGGCGGTGACACCGGGCCACAGCGGCTCGTCGAGCAGAGCGTTCGGGACCGGCCACAGCAGTCGTACCGCCAGCTGCCGCGGGTCGGGTTCGGCGCCGAGCGCGGCGGCGAGCACGTCGGCGCGGGTCGCGGCGACCCGGACGCCGTCGAGCCGGGCGTGGAAGACCAGCCGGAGCCCGGAGGCCGTGCCCTGCACCCGGATCCGTCCGTCGAGGGCGGCAACGAGGTGGAAGCTGCCGGGCAGGGAGCGCGCCCACGCGTCCAGGGCGGCGAGGTCGCGCAGCGAGCGGGCCACCCGCTCCAGTTCCGCGGCCTCGACGGGAACGCAGCCGATGAGGGCGAGGGCGGCGGGGCCGACACGTGCGCTGACGATCTCCTGGTCGTCCCAGTGGCCGACGAGCCACGGCCGGCCCGAGGCGTGGTCGAGGGTGCGCGTGCCGGGGCGGGCGAAGGAGCGGGCCACGGCAGCCGCGTCCGCGCGGTCGGTGAAGACCGCGAAGTGCGCGCTGCCGGGGCCCGTCCCCGCACTCCTGTGCAGATCAGTCATGACGTGATGTCAGCGACCGTCGCTCGTCCGCCTGTTCAGTTCTTGCTCAGGATGAGCCGGTCGTTGCCGGAGCGCTGCAGGAGCCCGGTTTCCTTGCGGAAGGAACCAAGACGGACCAGGGTCGGCGCTTCGTATGCCTTCTTCATGACCTGTTCTCCTTACGGGGGTGTCGTGCGTGTCGTCCGCCCGTCGAGGGCGGCTGTCACCAGGAAGCCCGGGATCCGGATGGCGCGACAAGAGGAGAAAGGACAGTCGTATTGTCTGAAAAAATGCGCGCTTGGTGTTCTGTTCAGCAACCGAACGAGCGGATGCCGGGCGGGGACAAGGGGCGGCGGGGGCGCCGCCGGGCGTTGTGCGTCACGGGGCCGCGCATCCGAATCCGGTCACCGGAGGGGGTGGACATGAGGGCGGCGAGAGCGACCCTGGACTTATGAGCACAGCGTCCCTCACACCAGCCCCCGTCCGGCCCCCCTCCGGCGCCACGGCTCTCGGTGGCGCCCACCACCACCCGCTGGGCAACGCCCTCCGGGCGGTGAAGGTGTTCGTGGAGGCGGCCTTCGGCGTCGTCATCCTCGGCGAGTACGGCGAGGAAACGGGCGTGCACCGCAGGTAGCGGCATAGGGTCGCTCCGTGCGCGAACGGACGGTGCCGCCCTCCCTGCCAGCCCTGCTCCTCCTCGCCCTCTCCCTCGCCTCCTTCGTCACGCTGTGCGCCCTGCGCGGCGCACCCATGGCCGATCTCCTCGTCTACCGCGCCGAGGGCGAGGCCGTGGCCCACGGCACCGACCTGTACGGCTTCACCGTCACCGAGTGGCACCTCCCGGCGACCTACCCGCCGTTCGCGGCGATCCTGTTCGTCCCGGCGACCTGGCTCCCCGTACCGGCCCTGAAAGCGGCGTTCCTGGCGGGCAACGCGCTCCTGCTCGCCGCGCTCGTCGCCCTCTCCGCCCGCCTGGCGTCCCGCACCCTGTCCCTGCCCGCGCTCTGCGCGGCCACCGCCCTCGCCCTCTGGCTGGAGCCGGTCTTCCAGACGCTGCTGTTCGGGCAGATCAACCTGGCCGTCGCCTGCCTGGTCCTGTGGGACCTGACCCGGCCGGCCGGCGCCCGCGCCAAGGGGCTGGCCGTCGGCGTCGCGACCGGCATCAAGCTCACCCCGGCCGTCTTCGTGGTCTATCTGCTCCTGCGCGGACGCACCCGGCAGGCGGCCACGGCGGCGGCCGGCTTCGCCGCCACGGTCCTGGCCGGGTTCCTGCCGCTCCCCGCCGCGAGCACGGACTTCTGGACCCGGCGGCTGTACGAGACCGGCCGGGTGGGCAAGGCGTGGATCGTGGACAACCAGTCCCTCCAGGGGCTGGTCGCACGAGCGCTGCACGAGCCCGCGCCGGGCCTCGCCTGGGCGCTCCCGGCGGCGGTGGTCGCGGTGGCGGGCCTCGGGCTGGCCGGCCGGGCCCGCCGGGAGAGCCACGGCATCCTGCTGACCGCGTTCACGGCCCTGCTGGTCTGCCCGATCAGCTGGACCCACCACTGGGTGTGGTGCGTCCCGCTGCTCGCGGTGCTGTGGGCCGAGGGCCGCACCCGTACGGCCGTGCTGGCGGCCCTCGTCTTCACCGCCCGCACGATGTGGCTGGTGCCCCACGAGGGCGCCCTGGACCTGGAACTGCCGTGGTGGCAACAGCCGTTGGCAGCCGCTTACCCGCTCCTGCCGCTCGGGCTGCTCATCTCGTATGACAGCATGATCAGCCGATGTCCGATCCTTTCGACCGAGCAAACGGGGACACCAGCATGCCCATCTCGAAGCTTCCGTTCCGCAAGGCGGTGAGCGGACTGACCGCCGCCACCGCGCTCGCCCTCGGCGCCACCGTCCTGGCCGCGCCCAGCGCCTCGGCCGTCGGCTCCTCCGCGTGCACCAAGAACATCAAGGACCAGACCCTGCAGGTGGTCCAGTGGGACCACGCCGACATGTACACCAGCCCCAGCTTCCGGTCCAAGGTGAAGAAGTCCGTGTTCGCGGGCAGCAGCGTGCGCGTGTACTGCACCGCGAAGGGCGGCGACTGGTACTACGGCAAGTCCGGCCGGACCAAGGGCTGGATGGAGTACCACGCGTTCTTCTAGACCGGCCGCACCGGCCTAGCCGTCGGCCAGGATCTCGTCCGCGTCCATGATGCGGTAGGCGTAGCCCTGCTCGGCCAGGAAGCGCTGCCGGTGGGCGGCGAAGTCCTGGTCGATGGTGTCGCGGGCGACGACCGAGTAGAAGTGGGCCTGGTGGCCGTCGGCCTTGGGGCGCAGCACCCGGCCGAGCCGCTGGGCCTCCTCCTGCCGGGAGCCGAAGGTGCCGGACACCTGGATGGCGACCGTCGCCTCGGGCAGGTCGATGGAGAAGTTCGCGACCTTCGACACCACCAGCACGCTGATCTCGCCCTGCCGGAAGGCGTCGAAGAGCTTCTCCCGCTGCGCGTTCGACGTCTCGCCCTTGATCACCGGGGCGTTCAGATGCTCGCCCAGCTCGTCCAGCTGGTCGATGTACTGCCCGATGACGAGGACCTGCTGCCCGGCGAACCGGCGGACGATCGCCTCGGTCACCTTCCGCTTGGTGTCCGTCGTCGCGCAGAACCGGTACTTCTCCTCCGTCTCGGCCGTCGCGTACGCGAGCCGCTCGGACTCGGTCAGGTTCACCCGGACCTCGACGCAGTCGGCGGGCGCGATGTAGCCCTGCGCCTCGATCTCCTTCCAGGGCGCGTCGAACCGCTTGGGCCCGATGAGGGAGAACACGTCCGACTCCCGGCCGTCCTCGCGCACGAGGGTGGCCGTGAGCCCCAGCCGGCGGCGCGCCTGAAGGTCGGCGGTGAACTTGAAGACCGGCGCGGGCAGCAGATGCACCTCGTCGTAGACGATCAGCCCCCAGTCCCGCGAGTCGAACAGCTCCAGGTGCGGGTAGACGCCCTTCCGCTTGGTCGTCAGCACCTGGTAGGTGGCGATGGTGACCGGGCGGATCTCCTTCCGCGTCCCGCTGTACTCGCCGATCTCGTCCTCGGTCAGCGAGGTCCGCTTCACCAGCTCGTGCTTCCACTGCCGGGCGGAGACGGTGTTGGTGACGAGGATCAGCGTGGTCGACTTCGCCTGGGCCATGGACCCGGCGCCGACCAGCGTCTTCCCGGCGCCGCAGGGCAGCACGACGACACCGCTGCCGCCGTGCCAGAAGTTCTCCACGGCCTGCTTCTGGTACGGCCTGAGCGTCCAGCCGTCCTCCCGCAGCTCGATCGGGTGCGCCTCGCCGTCGACGTACCCGGCGAGGTCCTCGGCCGGCCAGCCCAGCTTGAGCAGTGTCTGCTTGATCTGCCCGCGCTCGGAGGGGTGCACGACGACCGTGTCCGGGTCGATCCGCGCGCCGACCAGCGGGGCGATCCGCTTGGACTTCAGCACCTCCTCCAGCACCGGCCGGTCGGTGGTGGTGAGGACCAGCCCGTGCGCGGGGTGCTTCGAGAGGGTGAGGCGGCCGTAGCGGTCCATCGTGTCGGCGATGTCCACGAGCAGCGCGTGCGGCACGGGGTAGCGGCTGTACTGCACCAGGGCGTCCACGACCTGCTCGGCGTCGTGCCCCGCGGCGCGCGCGTTCCACAGGCCGAGCGGGGTCACCCGGTACGTGTGGATGTGCTCGGGCGCCCGCTCCAGCTCGGCGAACGGCGCGATGGCGCGCCGGCAGTCGTCGGCCCGCTCGTGGTCCACTTCCAGGAGCAGGGTCTTGTCGGACTGGACGATCAGAGGACCATTCACGCGCGGCACACCCTTTCCACAACGGCCAAACGTCCAGTGTGCCTCATCCAGGTGGATTGCCAGGAGGTCCTGGGAGCGGGCTCACAGCGCGGCTTCCACGAGGAAGAGCTGGGAGTCCGCGCCGGTGCAGGACTCCACCACGGCTTCCGCGCCGACGGCGCTGCTCGCGGCCCTGATCCCCACGCACTTCCCTGCGCCGGCCTTGATCAGATAGGTCCGGCCGACGGACTTCCGGGATTTCCCGGTCTTCCCGGCCTTCGCGGGCTCGGTGGGGACGAAGTGGAAGACGGTGGTCCGCGCGCACGCGTTCCACGGTTCGAGCAGCCCCGCGCCGGGCCCCGAGCCGAGCACCTTCAGACAGCCCTTGCCCTCGTCGGGGTGGTGCCAGGCGATCCGGTAGGCGTCCTTGCCCAGCGGGTCCAGGGCGGTGGTCTGCGGGGCCGTCTCGTCGCAGGGACGCTGTACGGCGACGAGGGACCGGTACCGCCCGTCCGCGACCCTGCCGTCCGTCACGCACAGGCCGGGCGAGCCGAGCGGCCTCAGGAGCACCGCCCCGCTCGGCAGCGGCGTGACCGCGGCAGCCGGCCCGGAGGAGGCCGAGTCCTCCGCCTCCCCCGAGCCACCGGAGCCCCGCAGGGACCAGGTGACGACGACCAGCGCGACGACGAGAACCACCCCGCCGACCACCCGCCCACGCCGCCCCCGCACGAGCCGCCACAACGATCCCCACGGGAAGGCGACCGCCTGCGGTTCCCCGGAGCCACCGGAGCGCAGGAGCTGGGGATCGGCGGGATTCGGAGGATCAGGCTCGTCAGCGGGCTCGGGGAGCCCTGGGGTGCACTCGGCCCCTCTCCCGGAGCCGGGGCCTGGGCGGCTCGTTGGCGGGCGGCCAGCCAGTCGTCCACGTAGGCGCCCTCGCCGCACGCGCGGACGAACGCCGTCAGCAGCTCCTGCCGGGGCAGGGAGCCGTTGCGCAGGACGTCGGCCAGCGTGCTGCGCGGCAGCAGCTCGCCCTGCCGGGCCGCTCGCGCCTCCAGTTGCCGGTAGGTCAGCCGGGAGCGCGCCTTCAGCTCACGCAGCGCGGTGTTCAGATCCGCCGCGGTCCGTAACTCCCTCAGCGCAAGCGCTCTCCGATCCATGACAGCCATCGTTGTTGTGGGCCTGCCACGGATCAAAACCCTTTCCGGCCAACGCGACCCGGTCGCCCGGTCAGTCGTCCGCCAGTTCGGCGACCCCCGTGATCCGGTGCAGCGGATACGTCCGTACCTCGTCCGCCGTGTGGTCGTACGCCGTCACGTAACCGCCCTCCACCCGGACGGGGGCGATGACCCGCTGGCTGGCGGCGCCCTCGGCGTTGACGTAGCCGATCCACACGGAGTCGCCGGTCAGGACGGCGGCCTGCATGGTGGCCAGGGTCTCGGCGGAGGAGGTCCGGGGCAGCTCGCCGCCCGCCAGGGGCTCGCCGGCGGGCTTGCGCGGGGCGGTGGCGGCCAGGTCACCGGCCCGGATCGCGCGGATCGCCGCCGCGAGCAGCGTGGCGTCGGGCGCCGGCGGCCCGTCCGGCACCGGCTCGGGCGCGGTGCGCGGCGGGGTGCGGTGGGCGTGGGCGCGGGTGATCAGCACATCGCCCTCGGCGGACTCGGCGGCGGGCGCGTACCCCATCGCGCGCAGCCCCTCCAGCAGCGTCGCCGGATCGGTCGGGGCGGCCAGCACGGTCGGGGCCAGCCGGCGCAGGCGCAGCGCGGCGGCGCGCCGGTCGGCGAGGATCTCGTTCAGCAGGGTGTCGTCGTCGCAGCGGACGTACGCCGAGGCCGCGCCGACCCGCAGGTGGCCGTGTTTGCGGGCCACGTCGTCGATCAGGTAGGCGAGCGGCTGCGGCACCGGGGTGCGGGAGTGCTCGGTGAGGAAGGCGTGCAGGTCGGCCGCGGTCCGGCCGGCGTCCAGGGCACGGCGGACGGAGGCCGGCGTGAACCGGTACACGGTCGCGCCGCCCTTGGACTCCACGTCCGCGAGCACGCCCAGCATGTCCGCGAGCGGGCGCCGCAGCGGGCCGGGCGCGACCGCCGTCAGGTCGGCCTGGAGCAGCACGTGGTCCAGCGGCTCGGGCAGCAGCGGAGCGAGCAGCCGGGCCGCGGCGGCGGTCGCGACGGCCTGCTCGGGGGCGGAGAGCGGCACGAGCCGCTCGGGCGCGCGGTGGTGGTGCACCGGGAGCTTGTCGCCGGGGCCGGCGGAGGCGGCCGGTGCGGAGCCGGATCCGGCGGCGGACGAGGGTGCCCCGAGCAGCGCGCGCCCGTGGGCCGACAGCGCGCCCCGCCCGGTCACGCCCAGCTGCTCCGCCTCCGACAGGGTCCAGCGGGCCAGCCGGGACCGCAGATCGTCCTCCCGCTGCACGTCCCGCTGGGCGCCCCGCAGCGGCCGTTCCCAGTGCAGCCGGGCCAGTACCGACTCGGGGTCCGGGGCCGAGCCCTGCGGCAGCCCGGCCAGCAGGGACAGCACCCGGTGCCGTACCTCGGGCGCGGCGGACCGGTCGAGCCCCGGGCCCAGCGCCGACAGGGTCCGGTCCTTCGCGTCCCGCCCGCCGACCAGCCCCGGCGTACGGGTGACCGCCAGCCACGCCTGGGCGAGGCGGGCCCAGCGCTCGGCGGGAGGCTGCTCCAGCCACTCGTCATAGGCGGGGGTGGCCGCGTACCGCTCGTCGGCCTCCCCGTCGGAGGCGATCAGCCCGGCGGCGTAGGCCAGCTCGGTCCAGAACGCGGCGACCGGCTCGGACACGTCCAGCGCGACGGCGGTCCGCTTCAGGTCACGGACGCTCAGCCCGCCGGCCCGCAGCACGGCGGGACCGCCCTCGTCCCAGTCCTTCAGCAGCTCCTCCACGGTGGCGAGGGCGGTGTACGCCTGCCCGGCCGCGGTGGCGTCCACCACCTGCGGGCTGTGGGCCGCGGCCGGTGTCACGGCGGGCGGCAGCGGCTCGGGCGTGCGGTGGGCGCGGCCCCCGCGCAGGTGCAGGGCGACCTCGCGGGGCAGCACGACCGTGCCCGGGGTGGTCGGCAGCAGCAGGCCGCGGTCCAGCAGCCAGCGCAGATGCGCCGCCGGATCCGCGGTGACCTGCCCGTACGGCGGCCCCCACACCAGCCTGGCCAGCACCTCCCGGGCGGCCTCCGGGGCCCCGGCGAGCAGCTTCGCCATCTTCCTGCGGTGCGTGAACAGCGTCGTCAGCGCGGCCACGGCGGACACCGAGTCGTGGGTCGACGGCAGCCCGGCCGTCGTCACGATCTCCTGGATCCGCCCCGGCGACATGCCCGAGGTGGCCTCCTGCACGGTGGGCCCGAGCCCGGTCGGGGACGGATGCTGCGCCGAGGGCGCGAGCAGCTCACGGGCGGTGCGCACCAGCCGCAGCCGGTCGTCCGCGCCCCACACCAGCGCCTGCTCGCGCAGCGTGCCGACGGCCCGCGGCAGCGCCCCGGCGACGGTCTCGTCCCCGGCGTCCCCGGCCATCAGGCCGAGCAGGGTGTCGTACGACGCCGGGTCCGGGGCCACGGCCAGCGCCTCCGCGGTCTGCAGCGCGAACCGGTCCAGCCGCTCCAGGGCGCGCAGCACCGACGCCCGGGTGCCGGCCCGGGTGGCGAGCTGGGTGAGATCGGTGGGGACGGGGGTGATGAGGTCCGGGCGGCTGCGCAGCAGCGCGGCCAGGGAGGCGTCGTCCCGCGCGCGGAGCGCCTCCGCGAGGGACCGAGGGGCTGGGTGGGCCTCGGGGCTCATCCGGCCAACGGTAGCGGACATCAATGAGCCTGGGGCAGCCGGAAAGAAGCGGTACCGTCCCTCACGGGGTTTCAGTCGGCGCACCCCGGAGGGGTTCCGTGGGGATCGAGAGCGACCAGGTCGTCTACGAGTATCTGAGCCGCGTCGGAGACATCGCCCAGCAGCGGCAGCTGCCGTCGGCGACGCGGATGCGGCTCGTGTCGGAGCTGCGCAACGAGATCGACCGGAGCAGGGCGAAGGCGACGGTGGACTCGCCCGCGGCCGTCCGCCGCATCCTGGAGAGCCTGGGCAGCCCGGACGAGGTGGTCGCGGCGGCGGGCGGCACCGGCGGTGCCCCGCAGCCGCGGGCCGCGGCGGTACCGGCCCAGCCCTCGCCCGCCCAGCGGCCGGAGCCGGCGGATCAGGAACGGCCGAAGGGGCTGCGCCGGGTCGTACCGCGCCCGCGCTCCGCCGAGCCCGAACCGCCGGCCCCCCGGGACACGCCGTCCCCGCCCCACCTGGCCCCCGCACACGAACTCGGGGACGCCGCGACACCGCCGGACTGGTGGCGGGTGAGCACCGGCGGCAGCCCGCTGGCGGACGTCGACCCGGTGCCGGGGTTCGTCGGCGGCGTGGAGATCCCCGAGCTGCTCAAACGCCCCCCGCAGGAGGCTGCCGCCCAGCCGGCCGAGCCCGCCCCGGCCCCCGCCGAGCCCACCGCTCCGGCGCCCGCGCCGCGCCGCCGCCTCCTCGGACTGCGGCCGGCCCGGAAAGCCGCGCCGGCCGCCGCCCCGGCCCGCGGGCTCCTCTCCGGCTGGTCCAACCCGCTCCTGCTGCTGGCCGCCGCCGCGCTGACCGCCGGTGCCGTGCTCGGCAACTGGTTCGCGCTCCTGCTGGGCTGGGCCATCGCCTACGGCTCCCGGCGGCTGACCCCCGCCGAGACCAAGTGGGCGGTGATGGTGCTGCCCGGCACGGCGGTCGCGGCCGGCCTGGTCTGGCTGTGGGGCCGCAACGAGGGCCGCTGGGGCACCCCGATCACCGAGGGCCACATGAACGAGGCCCTGTCCGAGACCTGGCCGTGGGTCGTCAGGGGAGCGGCACTGGCCTCGGCCGCGTACCTGGTCTGGCGCTCACAGCGGAGCAGATGAGGGCCGCTCGCGCTCCGCGTCCGGCCGCGGGTCCGTGGTGGGCTGGTCGCGCAGTTCCCCGCGCCCCTGGTGGGACCAGCCCACCACCACCACCCGCACCCGGACGATCACAGTCACCCGGCAGAATGTCCCCCATGGCCTCCACCACCCTCACCGTCGGTTTCGACCTCGACATGACCCTCATCGACTCCCGGCCCGGCATCCACGCCTGCTACGTGGCCCTGGCCGAGCGGACGGGGACGTTCATCGACGCCGACCTGGCGGTGACCCGGCTCGGGCCGCCGCTCGCGGAGGAGCTGATCCACTGGTTCCCGGCAGAGCACGTGCCGGCGATGGCCGATCTGTACCGGGAGATGTACCCCTCCATAGCCATCGCCGCGACGCCCGCCATGGCCGGCGCCCGGGAGGCGATCGACGCGGTGCGGGCGGCCGGCGGGCGGACGATGGTGGTGACCGCCAAGTACGAACCGAACGCCAAGCTGCACCTGGCCCACCTCGGCATCGAGCCGGACGTGGTCGTCGGCGACCTGTGGGCCGAGCAGAAGGCGGCGGCACTGCGCGAGTACGCCGCGGGCGTGTACGTCGGCGACCACGTCGGAGACGTCCGCGGAGCCCGCGCGGCGGGTGCGTTTTCGGTCGCCGTGGCCACCGGCCCCTGCCCGCCGGACGAGCTGCGCGCGGCCGGCGCGGACGTCGTCCTGGCCGACCTGGCCGCCTTCCCGCAGTGGCTCGGCGGCTACCGCGAGGCGCCCGGCGCCGCGCCCCGCGCCTGACGCCGTCCGGCGGCGACGGACCGCAGCACACCGGCGCCGGCCACGAGGAATCCGACGCCCATGAGCATGCTCAGTCCGAACATGTACGTCGGAAATGGCTTCGCGCCGAGGAACAACGGGGCGACCGTGACGAGGGTGGCCACGGCCCCGAGGAAGAAGACGACGGCACCGGCGCGGATCAGTCGGTCACCGGGCGCGGCGGAATTCGTTTGGGTTTTGTCACGCACCGGACCAGGGTAGTTCCCTGCCCGAGAGAACAACCGGGGGACGTCTTGTCACCCGCCCGAAGAGCATTAGCCTTGTGAGCGCTTGGTATCGGCGGGTCATGGTCGACCCGCTCTAGTGCTATCAAGAGCCGTTTCCGAAGTAGTTTTCCCAACGAGTACGAGGACGAGGACAGACGTGCCTACCGGCAAGGTCAAGTGGTTCAACAGCGAGAAGGGCTTCGGCTTTCTCTCCCGCGACGACGGCGGTGACGTCTTCGTCCATTCCTCGGTTCTCCCCGCCGGAGTCGATTCGCTCAAGCCGGGACAGCGCGTGGAGTTCGGGGTCGTCGCCGGTCAGCGCGGTGACCAGGCACTCTCGGTGATCGTGCTCGACCCGACGCCGTCGGTCGCCGCCGCCCAGCGCAAGAAGCCGGACGAGTTGGCGTCGATCGTGCAGGATTTGACGACTCTTCTTGAGAACATCACGCCGATGCTGGAGAAGGGCCGCTACCCGGACAAGGCATCCGGCAAGAAGATCGCCGGTCTGCTCCGCGCGGTCGCCGACCAACTGGACGTCTGAGCGGCCCGACCGGAGCCCGGAATCCGGGAATCCGTCAGGGAAACGCGAGAGCGTCCGGGCCGAGGGGCGGTACGAGCCCCTCGGCCGCCGCACGGGCGAGCAGCCCCCGGATCGCCGCGAAGCCGTCCTCGCCCAGGTCGGCGGTGAACTCGTTGACGTACAGCCCGATGTGCTGGTCGGCGACGGCCGGATCCATCTCCTGGGCGTGCGCCATGACATACGGCCGGGAGGCCTCCGGGTCGTCCCAGGCGGCCTTCACCGACGTACGGACGGAGTCGGCGAGCAGCTTCAGCGCCTCCGCGCCCAGCGACCGCTTGGCGATGATCGCGCCCAGCGGGATCGGCAGCCCTGTGGTCCGCTCCCAGTGCTCGCCCATGTCGGCGAGCTTGTGCAGCCCGTAGTTCTGGTAGGTGAACCGGGCCTCGTGGATGACCAGGCCCGCGTCCACCCTGCCGTCCCGCACGGCCGGCATGATCTCGTGGAACGGCATGACCACGATCTCGCCGACCCCGCCGGGCAGGGTGTCCGCCGCCCAGAGGCGGAACAGCAGGTAGGCCGTCGACTTCTCGCTCGGCACCGCGACCGTACGCCCCGTCAAGTCCGTGCCCGGCTCCCGCGTGAGCACCAGCGGACCGCAGCCCCGCCCCAGCGCACCGCCGCACGGCAGCAGCGCGTACTCGTCGAGGACGTACGGCAGCACGGCGTACGACACCTTCAGCACGTCGAACTCGCCGCGCTCGGCCATGCCGTTGGTGATGTCGATGTCGGCGAAGGTCACGTCCAGCGCGGGCGCGCCGGGGACGCGGCCGTGGGCGAGGGCGTCGAAGACGAAGGTGTCGTTCGGGCAGGGGGAGTACGCGATCTGCAGCGGCTCAACTGTCATGCGGGTTCCAACTCTCCAATGCGGGCGCGAGCTTCCCGAAGCCCTCGGTGAGGGCGGCCAGGGCGTCGCCGATGCGCCAGGCGGCGCGGTCGCGGGGGCCGACCGGGTTGGAGACCGCGCGGATCTCCAGCACGGGCACGCCGTGCGCGGCGGCCGCCTCGGCCACCCCGAACCCCTCCATGCCCTCGGCGAGCGCGCCGGGATGCCGGGCACGCAGGGCGGCGGCGCGGCCGGCGGTGCCGGTCACCGTGGACACGGTCAGGATCGTGCCGGCGGGGGCGCCGGTGGCCTCGGACACGACTCGTACGAGTGAATCCGGCGGGCGGTGCGTGACGGTCCCGAAGCCGAGTTCGGTGACCGGGAGAAAGCCGTCGGCGGTCTCGGCGCCCAGGTCGGCCACCGTGATCGCGTCGGCGACCACGAGCGAGCCGACCGGCGCCCCGGGCAGGAAGCCGCCGCCGATCCCGGCCGAGACGACCAGGCCGTAGGGGCGGCCGGCCAGCGCGGCGGCGGTGAGAGCCGTGGCGGTGGAGGCCGCGGCGAGCGCCGGTCCGACACCGGCGGCGAGCAGGTCCCAGCCCGCGGCCGTACGGCTCAGGGTCGCGCCCGGCAGCCGTACCTCCTCGGCCGGCGCGGGCAACGCCCGGGCCACCGCGTCCCGCTCGACGGGGACCGCGGTGGCGACCAGGACCGGCACGGAAGGCGTGATCAGGCCTTCTTCAGCTTGAAGGACCAATAACCCTTCTTGGCCTTCTCACCCATCTGGATCGTGAGCGTGTTGCTCTCGCCCTGCGTGCCGTACTGGACGTTGAAGAACGCGCTGCTCGGGATCGTGCGGTAGGTCTCCTTGCTGGAGTCCGTGAACTGGCGGCCGTTGACCAGCACGACCCAGCCCGCGTCCGCGATCTTCGGGTCGACGCCGATACGGACGGTCTCGTCCTGGCCGACCTTGATCGACTCGGCCTCGGCGGCCTTCTTGACGCATCCCTCCAGCGACTTGGCGTCCAGCGCCTTGCCGTCGTTGTAGCAGATGGCCTCGGAGTTGACCGAGTCTCCGCCGACGGTGATCGTCGCGACGGGCGTCGGCTTGTCGCAGGCCGACAGGACGAGCAGTCCGGCGGAAACGGCGCCGGCGACGGCGACGGCGCGGCGGCGTCGCACAACGGAATGCAGCGTGGTCATGGCCGAAGGCTATCGGGCGCCCGGAGCCCTCCGCCCACGTGGGGTGCGGCGTGCCCGGTTCGTTACGCCACGCGGCCCCGGAGCACCCCTCCTACGCCACCCTGGGGCGGGTACGGCCGCCGTGCCGGGCCGAGGCGAGCAGCCCCCTCAGGGTGGTCAGCCAGCCGACGGCCACGAACGCGGCGCCGACCAGCAGCCCGACCGTGCCGTTGAGCGGCATCACGATGCCGACCGCACCGCCGAACACCCACGCCATCTGGAGCAGCGTCTCCGAGCGGGCGAACGCCGAGGTGCGCACCAGCTCCGGCACGTCCCGCTGGATCAGCGCGTCCAGCGCCAGCTTGGCCAGCGCCTGCGCGAACCCGGCGACCGCCGCCAGACAGGCCACCAGGAACGCCCCGAAGAACACGCCGGCGACCACCGCGACACCGAGCACCACCGCCACGACGGTCACGATGATCACCTCCGGAGCGCGTGATCTCAGCCAGGACCCCACCGCCGTCCCCAGGGCGTTGCCCACGCCCGCCGCGACCCCCACTATCCCCAGCGACACCACCGCGCTCTGCCCGGTCAGCGGGTGCTCGCGCAGCAGGAAGGCGAGGAAGAAGATCAGGAACCCGGACAGGCAGCGCAGGGCGGCGTTGGCGCCGAGCGCGTGCGTGACCGCGGGCCCGACCGTGCGCAGCCCCGGCCGCTTGGCCTGCTTGCGGTACGGCCCGTGCAGATGCTGTTCGTCGGCCGCGAGCAGCGCCACGTCCTCACCCTTGGCCGAGTCCACCTTGGGCGGCAGGGAGAACGACAGAAACGTCCCGGCAACGAAGATCACGAAGGCGCCGTAGAGCGGCCACGGGTCGCCGAGGGCGTGCAGCCCCGCCGCGACCGGCGCGGCGGCCCCGGTGGCCAGCAGCCCCGCCAGGGTCACCCGGGAATTGGCCTTCACGAGCGAGAACCGCGGCGGCAGCAGCCGCGGCACGACGGCACTGCGGACCACGCCGTACGCCTTCGACGCCACCAGCACGCCCAGCGCGGCCGGATACAGCTCCAGCCCGCCGCCCGCCACCGCCCCCGAGATGATCAGCGCCAGCAGCGCCCGCGCCAGCATCGCCCCGGCCATCGCCGCGCGCCGCCCGTGCGGCAGCCGGTCGAGCAGCGGACCGATCACGGGGGCGAGGACGGTGAAGGGCGCCATGGTGATGGCGAGGTAGAGCGCGACCCGCCCCCGCGCCTCGTCGGTCGGCACGGAGAAGAACACCGTGGACGCGAGCGCCACGGTGACCATGACATCCCCGGCGCCGTTCACCGCGTGCAACTCGATCAGCTTGCCCAGACCCGACTCGCCCGCGCCGTGCGCGTGCGTGGCCTTGCGGATGCCCCGCGCCGTACCGGTGACCGGAAAGTGCAGGGCACGGCCGACCGCGCGGACGGCACCACCCACCCGGCCCGAACCGCCGCCCCGACCACTCGCCTTGCCCGCGGCTGCCACGACGTTCATAGTGCCCCGAGAACCGGCCGGTTAGTGCGGAACCGGCGCGTATGGCCGCGTACGACCGCCCCTCACCAGGGCTTCGTCCTCCGGCCGGGCGGGGCAGGTGGGCGGGTGAGAGGGCCGGTGGGAGGCAGGTGGGAAAATCGACGAATCCCGTCCGGTGTAGCGTGCCTATCTCAGCCATAACGCAGAATGGATGGCAGAGGTGCGCCCGGGCGCGCGGATGCAGACGTCGATGCGGTCCCCAGGTCCGCTCCGTCGGCGAAACCGCCGGAGGCAGCCGCACTCGACGAGACGGCGTAGGAGAGAAGCGATACCCGTGAGCGCAGCGACAACGCGAAGCCGCACCCCCGACCGCCTGTGCGCCGAGGCCGTCGACCTCGCCCGGTCCGCCGCCGAGGAGGCCGCCGCCCCCGGCGTGGTCGGCGAGCACACCGGCCTGGTGTCGGAGGGCGACCGCGTTGTCACGCACTTCTTCGAGTGCAAGGAACTCGGCTACCGCGGCTGGCGCTGGGCCGTGACAGTGGCCCGCGCCTCCCGCGCCAAGATCGTCACCCTCGACGAGGCCGTCCTCCTCCCCGGCCCCGACGCCCTCCTCGCCCCCGAGTGGGTCCCCTGGAGCGAACGCCTGCGCCCCGGCGACCTCGGCCCCGGCGACCTCCTCCCCACCGACCAGGACGACCTGCGCCTGGAGCCCGGCTACACGGGCGAGGAGGAGCCGCCGCCGAACTCGGTGGTGTCCGAGCCGGTGCGCGAACTGGCGGAGGCCGAGGACGCCGACGTCACCCCCGGCGCCCCCGCCACCCAGCCGACGACCCCGTCCCGCGGCTCGATCGCCTCGCTCGCCGAGGAACTCGGCATGCGCCGCGCCCGCGTCCTGTCCCGCTACGGCCTGCACCTCGCCGCCGACCGCTGGGAAGAGGCGTACGGCGCGAAGACCCCCATGGCCCAGGCGGCCCCCGCGACCTGCCTGAGCTGCGGCTTCCTCGCCCCCATCGGCGGCTCCCTGGGCCAGGCCTTCGGCGTCTGCGCCAACGAGTTCTCCCCCGCGGACGGCCGGGTGGTCTCCCTCTCCTACGGCTGCGGCGGCCACTCGGAGGCGGCGGTCATGCCGAAGCCCCCGCAGCCGGCCGCGCCGGTCATCGACGAGACCCGGGTCGACCCCTTCCCGCTCCGCCCGGCCCGCGACTCGGGCTCGGTCCCGGAGACGGGCGACGACGAGACGGCGGAACTGGGCCACTCCTGAACCCCGGCCTCCGCTGCCACACTGCCCCCATGATCGTCAGAGTGGCGCAGGAGCGGGACCTCCCCGGCTTCCTCGGGCTGGCGGCCCAGGTGGAGCACTGGTTCGGCCCGATGGTGGACGACCCCGGCTTCAGCCAGGCCGTGCTGGACGCCGTCCGCCGCGCCACGGCACTGGTCGCGGAGGAGCACGAGCAGCCGTCCGAGCTGCTCGGTGCCCTGCTCTTCGGGCCCACGGCACCGGTCCACCACGTCCACTGGCTCGTGGTCGCGGAGCAGGCGCGCGGCCGAGGCGTCGGCCGCGCCCTGCTGGCCGACGCGATCCACCGCTTCGTCCACGCCCCCGGCACCATCGAGGTGGTCACCTTCGGCCCGGACCACCCCGGCGCGACGACCAGCGGGGCGCGGGCGTTCTACGAGAGCCTCGGCTTCACCCCCGCCGAGATGACCGACCCCGGCCCCGAGGGCGGCTCCCGCCAGACCTACCGCGTTCAGGTCCCCTGACCCGACCCGCACCTCGGCCCACACGGTCTTCTTCGGCGAGGGCCCCGCAGCGGTACCCCACCGCTCGGCCAACGCGTCCACGAGCAGCAGCCCCCGGCCACCGTCGCACTCGAGGCCGGCCTGCGTGCACTGGGGCAGCCGGTCACCGCGGGTGTCGGTCACCTCGATACGGAGGGTGTCCCCGACGACGTAGAGGGTCAGCCGGAAGTCCCGTCCGGCCACCCGGCCGTGCGTGGCCGCGTTCGCGGCGAGTTCGGCCACGACCAGCGCCGCCGGATCCAACGGGACACCCCAGGACCGCAGTTGCTCCACAGCGAGCAGCCGGGCGAGCCGCGCCCCGCGAGGTGTCGGCGACAGCTTCACCGTGAAGTTCGGGATGGGGGTGGAGATTTCCTGGTTCACATCACTCAGAGTGGCCACGCCTGCTACCTGTGAACAGTGACGGCGCGGTTGCGTAGGGTCACTGTCTTGGGGCTGTCCGGTGGTGTCCGGGCTGTACGAAAGGGGGTGCGGTGTGAGTGAGGAGGAGGAGCCGGGGTGGGAGGTGGATCCGGATGACGAGTGGGGCTTGGCCGTCATTGCCACGGTGGGACGCCAGTTGAAGCTGCGACGCGAGGCACGGGGGATGCGCGCGGCCGACTTCGGCAAGACCGTCGGGTACAGCGAGGACATGGTCTACAAAGTCGAGTCCGGGAAGCGGATCCCGAGGCCGGAGTACCTCGACAAGGCGGACAAGGTTCTGGACGCGGATGGGTTGCTCTCCGCGATGAAGGAGGACGTGGAGAAGGTTCGGTATCCGAAGAAGGTTCGGGACTTGGCGGACAGGGAGGCCAAGGCGGTCGAGATTCAGCTCTACGATCCGCTGAACGTCCATGGCCTGTTGCAGACGCCCGAGTACGCACGCGCCCTGCTGCTGATGCGCCGCCCTGCGTACAGTGACGAAGAGGTGGAGCGTTACCTCGCGGCGCGGGTAGCCCGTAAGGTCGTGTTCGAACGCGATCCGGCGCCCGAGATCAGCTTCGTCCTGGAGGAGTGGACGCTACGACGACCGCTCGGAGGCAGGGAAGTGCTGCGTCGTCAGTTGGAACACCTCCTTACAACAGGGCAGTTGCGCAACGTCGAGCTGCAGGTGATGCCGATGGACCGCGAGGAACATGCCGGGTTGGCCGGTGGCATCGAGGTGCTGAAGTTTGCGGACGGCTCGGCTGTTGGGCGCTCGCCTGCCGTGGCCAACG
This sequence comes from Streptomyces sp. NPDC046727, assembly GCF_040645635.1. Classification (NCBI taxonomy): domain Bacteria; kingdom Bacillati; phylum Actinomycetota; class Actinomycetes; order Kitasatosporales; family Streptomycetaceae; genus Streptomyces; species Streptomyces sp. NPDC046727. The sequence continues at coordinate 133,433 of NZ_JBEYYR010000007.1, read as the reverse complement.
GCCGACCGGTCGAGGACCTGAGGCACCTCCGTATCCTTGAGCTGCGCTACGGCATCATCCGGGCGCAGGCACTCACTCCCCGTGAGTCGACGACCTTCATTGATCACCTGCTGGGGGCAACATGATCCGCTGGTTCAAGAGCAGCTACAGCAGCAGCAGTGAAGGCGACTCCTGCGTCGAAGTGGGCCTGGACTGGGGCGTTGCCACCCCCTCCACCATCCACGTCAGGGACTCGAAGCAGAACAACGGCCCCCGTCTCACTGTCGCCCCTTCAACGTGGACGGAGTTCGTGTCGTACGCCGCCCGGCGCTGATAGGTGACCGTGGGGCCGCCCGCTTCTCCGCGATTGTCGGGCTTCCGCGAGGTGAGTCAAGGGCGCTACGCGTCGCCTTCGGCGATGGCCCTCCGGGCCACCCTTGACACACCTCGCTCCAGCCCGGGTGAGAAGCGAGCGGGCAGCCCGGGGAAAGTGGCCGGCTGAGGTCCGTTGGCCCCTTGGGTCGGCTGCGTTCGCATCGTGGGGAGGGGGCGCGTCCGCGCCTCGCATGGACGCCGGGTCGGCTCAGCGGCATGCGGCCGGTGGGTGGTGCGCGCTCGCGCCTCGCCAGCACGCCGGGTGGGTTTGGCGGCTGCGGGCTGCGGGTGGGGCGCGGTCGCGGGTGGCCTGCACGCCGGGTCGGCTTAGCGGCATGCGGCCGGTGGGCGGGTGCGCCACCGCGCCTCGCACGGACGCCGGGCGGGCTTGGCGGCCTGTTTGGGGCGTCCCATCAGCCCCTCACGTCACACGACAGCAGTGATTGGCGGACTTGGGCCACCTTCATCGGCTATCCCTCCTCGCCTGCCTTGGACATTGCCGCCCCCGGCTGGCCCAGATCCGCCAATCCCTCCATGGGAGGCGCCAGTGAGGCCCCATGACGACGAGGGAGAGCCGCCGATCCCACCCGGCGTCCATGCGAGGCCCGACCGCGCCCCACCCGACGGCCGTAAGCCGCCAAACCGGCCCGGCGTCCATGCGAGGCGCGACTGCGCACCCACCACCCGCCGCTCGCCGCCAAACCGGCCCGGCGTCCATGCGAGGCCCGACCGCGCCCCACCCGACGGCCGTAAGCCGCCAAACCGGCCCGGCGTGCTGGCGAGGCGCGACCGCGCCCCACCCGACGGCCGTAAGCCGCCAAACCGGCCCGGCGTGCTGGCGAGGCGCGACCGCGCACCCACCACCCGCCGCTCGCCGCTGAGTCGACCCGGCGTCCATGCGAGGCGCGACCGCGCACCACCCACCCGCCGCTCGCCGCCAAACCGGCCCGGCGTCCATGCGAGGCGAGACCGCGCACCACCCACCCATCGCTCGCCGCTGAGTCGACCCGGCGTCCATGCGAGGCGCGACCGCGCACCCCCAGCCCAGGGCACGCACTCAGCCCACCCCAGGGCCCGGTGCCGGGCTGGGCCACCGCTCTTTCGGGCCGCTCGCTCGCTTCTTGCCCGGGGTGGAGCGAGGTGTGTCAAGGGTGGCCCGGAGGGCCATCGGCGGAGCCGACGCGGGAGTGGAGCGCAGCGGAACGGGAGCGCCCTTGACTCACCTCGCGGAAGCCCGACACTGGCCGAGAAGCGAGCGGCCCAACGGTCACTTCATCGCACCGGCAACCGCCCCGCCCTCTCCGGTCCCGACGGTCACGCAATCATCACCGCCGACGGCCACGCCCTCTCCCCGTCCCCACCTCTCCCTTCGGCCCCCGCCCCCCTCGCGCTGTACCTTCGTCATCACGCGGAGGAGGAGAGTGAACGTGAGCAAGTTCGTGCGGCCGGCGGCCGAGGGCGCCGACCCCTTCGGTACCGCCCGTCTGCGGCGTGGGGTTCTCGACGCCTGGGCGACCAGCCCCGCCCGGTTCCGGGAGGACGCCAACGCGGAGGAGGATCTCGTCCTCGGTGGGTACCGGGACCGGCTCGTCGTCGAGTTGGCCCAGAACGCCGCCGATGCCGCCGCGCGGGCGAAGGTGCCGGGGCGGTTGCGGCTCACCCTCCGCGACGGGGTTCTCGTCGCCGCGAACACCGGCGCCCCCCTGGACGCGGCCGGTGTCGAGTCGCTGTCCACGCTGCGGGCCTCGGCGAAACGGGACGTCGAGGCGACGCACGGTGCCGTCGGCCGGTTCGGGGTCGGGTTCGCCGCCGTACTCGCCGTGACCGACGAGCCGGCGATCGTGGGGCGGCACGGCGGCGTGCGCTGGTCGCTGGCCGAGGCTCGGGAGCTGGCCGCCGACACCGCCCGGCACAGCCCGGGGCTCGGTGATGAGGTGCGGCGCCGGGACGGGCATGTGCCGTTGCTGCGGTTGCCCTTCGCCGCCGAGGGCACCGCTCCGGAGCCGTACGACACCGCCGTCATCCTGCCCCTGCGCGACACCGCCGCCGCCGATCTCGCCGAGCGGCTGCTCGACGGGATCGATGACGCGCTGCTGCTGGCCCTGCCGGGGCTGGCCGAGGTCGTCGTGGAGGTCAATGGCGAGGCGCCGCGCACCCTCAGCCGGCGTACCGACGGTCCCTTCACGGTCGTGGAGGACTCCCGGGACGGCATCACGAACTGGCGTACCTCGTCCGCGTACGGGCCGCTGACGCCCGACCTGCTCGCGGACCGGCCGGTGGAGGAGCGGCTGCGTCCCCACTGGTCGGTGACGTGGGCGGTGCCCGTCGACGCGTACGGCGCCCCGGTCCGTCCCCGTACGAGTGCCGTCGTGCACGCTCCGACCCCGAGCGACGAGCCCCTCGGCGTGCCCGCGCTGCTCATCGCCTCCTTCCCGCTCGACACCACCCGCCGGCACGCGGCGCGGGGGCCGCTCACCGACTTCCTGGTGCAGCGGGCGGCCGACGCCTACGCCGAGCTGCTCGCCGCCTGGCGGCCCGTCACGGAGGGGCTCATCGATCTCGTTCCCGGGCCGCTGGGCAAGGGGGAGCTGGACGGGGCGTTGCGGCAGGCCGTGCTGGAGCGGCTGCCGCGTACCGCCTTCCTGCCGCCCGCCGTGGAGGCGAAGGGCGACGACGAGCTGCCGGAGGCCCTGCGGCCCCGGGAGGCCGAGGTCGTGGAGGGCGCCGGGACCGAGACCGTGCGGGTGCTCGCCGAGGTGCTGCCCACCCTGCTCCCGGCGGGACTGGAGCGGCGCGTCGAGCTGCGGACCCTCGGCGTGGCCCGGTTGCCGCTGGCCGACGCCGTCGACCGGCTCGCGGGGCTGGAGAAGGAGCCGGAGTGGTGGTGGCGGCTGTACGACAGCCTCGCCGGGGTCGATCCCGAGCGGCTGTCCGGGCTGCCGGTTCCGCTCGCCGACGGGCGGACCACGATCGGGCCCCGGCAGGTGCTGCTGCCCACGCCGGACGCGGCCCGGATCGATCCGGACGTGCTCGGCCGGCTCGGGCTGAAGGTCGCCCACGGCGATGCCGCGCATCCGCTGCTGGAGAAGCTGGGCGCGCTGCCGGCCGCCCCGCGCGCGGTGCTGACCACTCCGCAGGTGCGGGCGGCCGTCGCGGGCTCCCTCGAAGAGGACGGCGGCCTCGGCTGGGAGGAGGACGCGCTGGACGCCGAGGAGCTGGCCGACACGGTGCTCGCCCTGGTCCGGGACGCGGGTCTGGAGCCGGGGGACGAGCCCTGGCTGGGCGCCCTCGCGCTGCCCGACGAGGACGGGGAACTCGCCCCCGCCGGTGAACTGGTGCTTCCGGGCAGTCCCTTCGCCCGGGTCATCCGTGAGGGTGAACTGGCGGCGGTGGACGCGGACCTGGCCGAGAGGTGGGGGGAGCAGCCGCTCGCCGCGTGCGGGGTGCTCGCCGACTTCGCGCTGGTCCGCGCCACGGACGTCGTCCTCGATCCGGACGAGCTGGAGCCCCGCGAGGGCGACTACGCCGAGCCCGACGACGCGGGGCTGCTGGACGCCGTGGACGTGTGGTGCGAGGACATCCTCGACCGGTTCCCGGACAGCCCGGTGCCGCCCGTCGCCACCGAACTCGTCGCCGTCCGCGACCTGGACCTGGTGGACGACGACCACTGGCCCGAGGCGCTCGCCATGCTGGCCCGGCCGCCGCTGCGGGACGCGCTCACCCAGCCGCTCCGGATCCTGCTGCCCGACGGCACCCATGAGGTCGTACGGCCGTACACGGCGTGGTGGCTGCGCGGGCACCCGGTGCTCGACGGCCGGCGCCCGGCCGGGCTGCTCGTGGCCGGCGGGGACCCGCTGCTGCGCGGGCTGTACGACGAGGCCGACGCCACCGGCTTCGAGGACGAGCAGGTGCTGCGGGCGCTCGGCGTGCGCACCTCGGTCGGCTCGCTGCTGGACGAGCCCGGTGGCGCCGCCGAGCTGCTGGACCGGCTCGCCGACCCGGACCGCCCGGTCACGTCGGCCCAACTGCACGGGCTGTACGGGGCGTTGGCGGAGGTGGATCCCGAGCAGGTGACCCTGCCGGACGAGCTGCGGGCCGTGGTCGACGGGCGGGTGGAGGTCGTGGACGCCGGTGCGGCCGTGGTCGTCGACTCGCCGGACCTGCTGCCGTTCACCTCCGGGGTGCCGCTGCTGCCGGTCCGGCCCGCGCGGGCCGCCGAGCTGGCCGAGCTGTTCCAGGTGCGGCGGCTGAGCGAGTCCGTCACCGGCGAGGTGCACTCCGCCGGCGCCGAGCACGACGTACCGGACCCGGTGCGGGTGCTGCTCGGGCCGCGGACGCCCGGGACGTACGTCGAGCACGAGGAACTGGTCGTGGACGGCGTGGAGATCGACTGGCGGCTGACCGACGACGGGGTGCTGCACGCGGCGACGCTGGAGGGCGTGGCCGCGGGGCTGGCCTGGGCGGCGGGGCAGTGGCCGCGGCGGTTCGAGGTGGCCGCGCTGCTGGAGGACCCGTCGCGGACGGGGGAACTGGCGCGGGACCGCTGGTTCGACTGACGCCGGACGGCCCTTGCGGACCCCCTGACGGGATTTCCGCAAGGGCCGTTCCCGTCACGGCGAGATTCCTACGAAAATCTCACCAGTAGTACAACCTTTCACCTTGCCCCCACGTCACATCTGCGGAGTCACCCGACTCCCCTGAACTCAACGTGGGGACCACACATGCGCATCCGTGCCTCTGTCGCCGTCGTGGGCGGCGCTCTGGCCCTGTCCGCTCTCGCCGTTCCGGCCGCGCAGGCCGACGGCAGCCAGGGCGACACCAAGATCACCAAGGTGGTCGTGGACGGGGACAACAAGGTGTCCATCGGCACCAGCAGCGCCGTGACCGTCAAGGTCAGCGTGACCGCCACGGACAACTCGGGCATCAAGAGCGCCGACGAGTTCGACCTCTACGGCCCCGACAACGGGTACGCGACGACCGGCAAGCCCACCTGCACGAAGGTCAACGCCACCACGTCCACCTGCACCGCCTCGGTGAAGATCGACCCGAAGACGGACTACCTCACCAACAAGAGCGCCGGCACCTGGTACGTGGACGCGTGGGTCAACGCCAACGACGACGACTACCTGTGGAAGGAGAAGGCCGGCTCCTTCTCCTTCCAGCGCGCCGGCAAGCTCACCGTCAACGCCTCCCCGGAGCCGGTGAAGAAGGGCAGGACCATCACGGTCACCGGTGCCCTCACCCGCGCCAACTGGGAGTCGCTGAAGTACGGCGGCTACGGCTCGCAGTCCGTGCAGCTCCAGTTCAAGAAGAAGGGCGCCAGCGCCTACACCACGCTGAAGACCGTCAAGGCGGACTCCAAGGGCAACCTGAAGACCACCACGACCGCCACGGCCGACGGCTCCTACCGCTTCTCCTTCGCGGGCAACACGAGCACCTCGGCGGTCAGCGCCGCCGGTGACGCCATCGACGTGCAGTAAGCGGCCCGAACCACAGCACCCTCACCACTCAGGGACAACACATGCGCATCCGTGCCACCGTGGCCGCCGTCTCCGGCGCCCTGGCCCTCTCCGCCCTCGCCCTGCCGGCCGCGCACGCGGCGGACGGGGGCTCGTCCTTCCGCGCCGACATCGCCAAGGTCCTCGCCCAGCACAGCTCGGGCAAGGCGGCCTTCACCGCGACCTCGGCGCCGATCGGTGACCTGAACGTCTCCTTCTCCGACTTCAAGATCACCAAGGCGATCAAGGTCGGTACGACCAGCAAGGTCACCACCTGGGTCACCTACAAGCTGACCCACGGCGCCGACGTGGACGTCACCGACAGCAACGTCCTGACCGGCCCGCTCATCTACCGCGGCTCCTCCGAGAACCCGGACAACGTCCAGGGCGGCCAGGACCCGGCCACCTGCGTCGACACCTCGGCGACGACGGCCACCTGCAAGGGCCCGATCGACATCGACCCGCGCACGACCGACGCCGAGGCGAAGCTGCGCAACTCCCAGGCCGGCACCTGGCACGGCGCGGCCCTCGCCATCGACTTCGACAGCGAGAAGACCGCCGTCCAGTTCGACCTGGGCACCACCCTGGTCCAGCGCAACTCCACGCTGACGGTCAACGCCTCCCCGGAGCCGGTGGCGAAGGGCAAGACCCTCACCGTGACGGGCAAGCTCTCCCGCGCCAACTGGGAGGACCACAAGTACCACGGCTACACCGGCCAGTCCGTGAAGCTCCAGTTCCGCAAGAAGGGCTCCAGCAGCTACACCACGCTGAAGACCGTCACGACGGACTCCACGGGCAACCTGAAGACGACGACCAAGGCCACGGTCGACGGCTACTACCGCTTCTCCTTCGCGGGCACCACGACCACCCCGGCGGTCAGCGCCGCGGGTGACTTCGTCGACGTGCGCTGAGCCCACTCGCTCCACCCGGGGTCCGGACGAGTACCGGACCCCGGGTCCGCCACGGCGATCCCTGCGCCCTGGACGTCACCTCCTCCCACACCGAGGTCAACGGCGGCCATGGGAAGTAGCGGAACGTTTCCTCTCGTTTGTGTCATGCGCTGGTAATCCACGCTCCAAATCTGGCCGGGAAGCGCTCTTGCCGTACAACCCGCCGTGTGCCTCGTGGATCTGATCGCGTGAGTCGACCGACTCCACGATCACTTCTCCCTCCAAGGGAACCCACATGCGCATTCGTGCCACCGTGGCCGCCGTCTCCGGCGCCCTGGCCCTCTCCGCCCTCGCAGTCCCGGCCGCACACGCCACCGGTGACTCGGGCACGCCGTACACCCTGGACGTCAGCTTCTCGAACGTCACCCTCGCCAAGGCGATCAAGGTCGGCACCACCAGCAAGGTCAGTGCCTCGTACACCTACACGCTGACGCACGGCTCCGCCGTGGACATCACCGCGAGTGACTTCTACACCGACGCCTTCCTCTACAAGGGCTCGTACGACGACTCGACCGCCGAGCTGTACGGCGACAACCCGGCGACCTGCACGGCCACCTCCGCGACGACGGCCACCTGCAAGGGCACCGTCGACATCTACCCGGCCGACGGCGACCTCAAGAACGCCTGGGCCGGCTCCTGGGACGTGGCCGCCGAGGCGGTGGCCTTCAACGGCCAGGACCAGAGCAACCCCGCCGACATGAGCAAGGTCGGCTACAAGGACCAGAGCGGCCTGGGCAGCACCCTCGTGCAGCGCGCCTCCCAGCTCACGGTCAACGCCGGCCCCGAGCCGGTCGGCAAGGGCAAGACCCTCACGGTGACCGGCAAGCTGACCCGCGCCAACTGGGAGGACAACCTGTACCACGGCTACTCCGGCCAGCCGGTCAAGCTCCAGTTCCGCAAGGCGGGCACGACCACCTACACCACCGTGAAGACCGTGTACACGGACTCGTCCGGCAACCTGAAGACCACCACCACCGCGAACTACGACGGCTACTGGCGCTTCAGCTTCGCGGGCACCTCGACCACCCCGGCCGTCAGCGCCACGGGTGACTACGTCGACGTGCAGTAGCTCCTAGTCCGGGAAGCGGCGGTCGACCCCTCTCCACAGGAACTCCAGGGCGGCCGCCGCCACCGCCGCCACGCCGACCGCCGTCCACGGCATGGTCATGCCGACCAGCCTCAGCGCGAAGAACCGCTGCAGCGCGGGCACGGCCAGGACGAGCAGGAAGGCCACGCCCATCGCGGCCACCAGGGTCACCCGCCACCAGGTGTAGGGGCGGGCGATGATCGCCAGGACCCACATGGAGATCAGGAACAGGGTCAGGGTGGCCGCACTCGTCTCGGCGGCCAGCGCGCCGGACCCGGTGTACTGGTGCCGGGCGAGGAGATACGTCACGAAGGTCGCGGCGCCGGCCACCACGCCACCGGGGACCGAGTACCGCATCACCCGGCGCACGAAGTGCGGTTTCGCCCGCTCCTTGTTGGGCGCGAGGGCCAGGAAGAAGGCCGGGACGCCGATGGTCAGCGTGGACAGCAGGGTCAGGTGCCGGGGCAGGAACGGGTACTCCACCTGCCAGCACACCACCAGCACCGCCAGCAGCACCGAGTAGACCGTCTTCACCAGGAACAGCGTCGCCACGCGCGTGATGTTGCCGATCACCCGGCGGCCCTCGCCGACCACCGAGGGCAGGCTCGCGAAGCTGTTGTCCAGCAGCACGATCTGGGCCACCGCCCGGGTCGCCTCCGAACCGGAGCCCATGGCGACCCCGATGTCCGCGTCCTTCAGCGCCAGCACGTCGTTCACACCGTCGCCGGTCATCGCGACCGTGTGCCCGTGCGACTGGAGCGCGCCGACCATGTCCCGCTTCTGCTGCGGGGTGACCCGCCCGAAGACGGTGCCCGCGTCCAGGGCCCGCGCCATCCCGGACCGGTCGGCGGGCAGCTGCCGCGCGTCCACCGCCGTGCCCTCCAGGCCCAGCTTCGTGGCGACCGCGCCGACCGACACCGCGTTGTCCCCGGAGATGACCTTGGCGCGGACGTCCTGCTCGGCGAAGTAGCGCAGGGTGTCGGAGGCGTCCGGCCGCAGCCGCTGCTCCAGGACGACGAGCGCGGTGGGCCGGGCGCCGCGAGCCGGCTCGGCGTCGTCCAGGTCGCGGCGCGCACGGGCGAGCAGCAGGACCCGCAGGCCCTGCTCGTTGAGGCGCTCCGTCTCGGCCAGGGCCGGGTCCTCGGGGGCGAGGAGCACGTCCGGGGCGCCCAGCAGCCAGGTGCTGGTCTCGCCGTCGCCCTCGCTGAACGCGGCCCCGCTGTACTTGCGGGCGGAGGAGAAGGGCAGCGACTCGACGCAGCGCCAGTCCACGCTGTCCGGGTAGGCGTCGATGATCGCCTGGAGGGAGGCGTTCGGGCGCGGGTCGGACTCGCCGAGCGAGCCGAGCACCTTGCGGATGTACGTCTCGTCCGCCCCGTCCAGCGCCCGTAGCTCGGTGACGTCCATGCCGCCCTCGGTGAGCGTGCCGGTCTTGTCCAGGCAGACGGTGTCGACGCGGGCCAGGCCCTCGATGGCCGGCAGCTCCTGCACCAGGCACTGCTTGCGGCCCAGCCGGATCACCCCGATCGCGAAGGCCACGGAGGTGAGCAGCACCAGCCCCTCGGGGACCATCGGCACGATCCCGCCGACCGTGCGGGCCACCGCGTCCTTGAGGTCGTTGTTCTTGACGACGAGCTGGGTGATGACGAGCCCGACGGCCGCCGGGACCATCATCCAGGTGACGTACTTGAGGATCGTGGAGATGCCGGAGCGCAGCTCGGAGTGGACGAGCGTGAAGCGGGACGCCTCCTCGGCGAGCTGGGCGGCGTAGGCCTCGCGGCCGACCTTGGTGGCCTGGAAGGCGCCGCCGCCCGCGACGACGAAGCTGCCGGACATGACCGGGTCGCCGGGGCGTTTGACGACGGGGTCGGCCTCGCCGGTGAGCAGCGACTCGTCGATCTCCAGCCCGTCCGCCTCGGCGCACACCCCGTCGACCACGATCTTGTCGCCGGGGCCGATCTCGATGAGGTCGTCCAGGACGATCTCGTGGGTGGCCACCTCGGCGGCCACGCCGTCCCGCCGTACCGTCGGCCGGGCCTCGCCGATGACGGCGAGCGAGTCCAGGGTCTGTTTGGCCCGCCATTCCTGGACGATGCCGATGCCGGTGTTGGCGAGGATCACGAAGCCGAAGAGGCTGTCCTGGATCGGCGCGACGAACAGCATGATCAGCCAGAGCACGCCGATGATCGCGTTGAACCGGGTGAAGACGTTGGCCCGGACGATCTCCCCCAGCGACCGGCTGTTGCGCACCGGCACGTCGTTGACCTGCCCGCGCGAGCGCCGCTCGGCCACTTCGGCGCCGGTCAGCCCCGCCGGCCGGATTCCCGGCGGGGCCGCCGGGTGGACGGGGTCGAGCTCGGCGCCCGCGTCTATATGGCTCATGCATTCGACGGTACGTGCGGATCTGCCCGTTCACCTGCCGAGCGGAGCCGATGTCCGACCTGAGGAGGAGAGGGGTCCTCCGGAGGCGGTACGGGCTACTTCGCCCCGGCCGCCCGCAGCGCCGCGTCCCGCTTGATCGCCGCGTCCCGCTTGCGGACGTACCAGACGCCGATGAGCCCGAGCCCGCCGCCGGCCAGGCAGGTCCACAGCCACCAGGTGTGGCCGTGGTCGTCGAACCAGCCGTAGAAGGGGAGCTGGACCAGGAAGAGGACGAACCACACGATCGTGCCGCCGGTGATGGTGGCGACCACGGGGCCCTCCAGGGGCTCCGGCGCCTCGTGCTTGGGGGTCCACTTAGCCATGGGGCACAGCTTACGAGTCGATCGGACCCTGATCAGTTCTACGCGCGGAGATAGCGAACTCGGTCTCATACGTTCATACTGAAACCGTTTGTCTCTGACCACTTCCGCTCGTACGAAACTCCAACGAGGCTCGGGGGACCCCCGTTGGTGATGAGGTCCCGCATGTCCACCTCGGCACCCGCCAAGGTCACCCCCGAAAAGCCGGGCGGTTCGCCCGCCTACGGCCCTCTCGACCGCTACTTCAGGATCTCCGAGCGCGGCAGCTCCCTCGCTCGTGAGGTCCGCGGCGGTTTCGCCACCTTCTTCGCGATGGCGTACATCATCGTGCTGAACCCGATCATCCTCGGCAGCGCGAAGGACATGTACGGACACCATCTGGACAACGGTCAGCTGGTGACGGCGACGGCGCTGACGGCCGCGTTCGCCACGCTGCTGATGGGTGTCATCGGCAACGTGCCGATCGCGCTCGCCGCCGGCCTCGGCGTGAACTCGGTCGTCGCGCTCCAGCTCGCGCCGCGCATGTCCTGGCCGGACGCCATGGGCATGGTCGTGCTGGCCGGTTTCGTGGTCATGCTGCTGGTCGCCACGGGTCTGCGCGAGCGCGTGATGAACGCCGTGCCGTTCGGCCTGCGCAAGGCGATCTCGATCGGTATCGGCCTGTTCATCATGCTGATCGGCCTGGTCGACTCCGGCTTCGTCACCCGGATGCCGGACGTCGCCCAGACCACCGTCCCGGTCCAGCTGGGCACCGGCGGTCACCTCACCGGCTGGCCGGTGCTGGTCTTCATCCTGGGCGCGCTGCTCACCTTCGCGCTGATCGTCCGCAAGGTGCCGGGCGCGATCCTCATCTCCATCGTCGGCATGACCGTCCTCGCGGTGATCGTCAACGCGGTCGCCACGATCCCGTCCTGGGGCCTGACCGTCCCGAAGTGGCCGGGCAACCCGGTCGCCACCCCCGACTTCGGCCTGGTCGGCCAGGTCAGCCTGTTCGGCGGCTTCTCCAAGGTCGGCGTGCTGACCGGCATCCTCTTCGTCTTCACGGTCCTGCTGTCGTGCTTCTTCGACGCGATGGGCACGATCATGGGCATCAGCGACGAGGCGAAGCTGACCGACGCCCAGGGCTACATGCCCGGCATCAACAAGGTCCTGCTCGTCGACGGCCTCGCGGTCGCCGCGGGCGGTGCCACCTCCTCCTCGGCCACCACCGCCTTCGTGGAGTCCACGGCGGGCGTCGGCGAGGGCGCCCGCACCGGTCTCGCGAACGTCGTCACGGGCGGCCTCTTCGTCGTGGCGCTGTTCCTCACCCCGGTCGCCACGATGGTCCCGTCCCAGGCGGCCACCCCGGCGCTGGTCGCGGTCGGCTTCCTGATCCTGTCGAACTCCGTCAAGGAGATCGACTGGGCGGACTACACGATCGCGATCCCGGCGTTCGTGACGATGCTGATGATGCCGTTCACCTACTCGATCACGAACGGCATCGGCATGGGCTTCATCACCTTCGTGATCCTGCGCCTGGCCGCCGGGCGGGCCCGGGAGATCCCGGTGCCGATGTACGTGGTCTCGGCCGTCTTCGCCTTCTACTACCTGATGCCGGCCCTGGGCCTCACGTGAGCCGTCACGTGACCCCGTAGAACTTCTCCGTCTCCTCGACGGCGGTCTGGAACCGTTCGTCGAAGTCATCCCGAATGAGCGTCCGGACGACATAGTCCTGGACGCTCATTCCTCTTTTCGCCGCGTGGAGCCGGAGCCTTTCGAGCAGTTCCCGGTCTATCCGCAGGCTGAGCACACTGGTCCCCATGGCTAGAGGGTCGTCATATCCGGCCGCCCCATGCGTCACATTCCGGAACTGTCTCACTCATATGGGTGATCGGAGGGTTCAGTGGCGGGCGTCACGGGCAAAGCGGCGCGTCGCGGTGGTCTTTAGCCAGGGTAATGAGTTATTCTAAAGAACATGCCGGACCTTACCCATGGCGACGACGCTGCCGCCGTGAACGCTCTCCGCTCCGCCGTGATGCGGCTGTCCCGTCGGCTCAAGCACCAGCGGGTCGACGAGTCGCTGAGCCCCACCGAGATGTCGGTGCTCGGCACCCTCTTCCGCTGCGGCTCCGCCACCCCGGGCGAACTGGCCCGCAAGGAGCACGTCCAGCCGCCGTCGATGACCCGCATCGTCGCGCTGCTCGAGGCCAAGGGGCTGGTCCGGCTGGAGCCGCACCCCGAGGACCGGCGCCAGAAGGTCGTCAGGCAGACCGAGCAGGCCGAGGCGATGCTCGAGGAGAGCCGCCGCAAGCGCAACGCGTTCCTGGCCGGCCTGGTCGAGGGCCTCGACGAGGACGAGTGGGCCGCCCTGCGCGCCGCCGCCCCCGTGCTGGAGAAGCTCGCACATCTGTAAGCCGCTGACCGAGGAGGCGAACCCCTTTGAGTACGGGACCCGGAATACCTTCCGCCCCCGCACCGACCACTCCTACCACCCCCGTTTCCCGTAGGTCCTCGATGTTCAGCTCGCTGAGGATCAGGAACTACCGCCTCTTCTTCCTCGGCCAGGCCGTCTCCAACACCGGCACCTGGATGCAACGCATCGCCCAGGACTGGCTGGTCCTCGGCCTCACCGGCTCCTCCGCGGCCGTCGGCATCACGACGGCCCTGCAGTTCCTGCCGATGCTGCTGTTCGGCCTGTACGGCGGCGTCCTCGTGGACCGCCTGCCCAAGCGGCCCGCCCTGCTGGTCACCCAGTCCTCGATGGCCGTCACCGGTCTCGTGCTCGCCGCGCTGACCCTCACCGGCCATGTCCAGGTCTGGCACGTCTACGTCGCCGCGTTCGCCGTCGGCCTCGCCACGGTGATCGACAACCCGGCCCGGCAGTCCTTCGTCTCCGAGATGGTCGGCCCCGACCAGCTGCAGAACGCGGTCAGCCTGAACTCGGCGAACTTCCAGTCCGCCCGGCTGGTCGGCCCCGCCGTCGCGGGCCTCATGATCACCGGCGTGGGCACCGGCTGGGCGTTCCTCGCCAACGGCCTGTCCTTCGCCGCGCCGATCGCCGGCCTGCTGCTGATGCGCGCCCGCGAACTGCACGTGGTCGAGCGCGCGCCGCGCGGCAAGGGCCAGCTGCGGGAGGGGCTCGGCTATGTGGCGAAGCGGCCGGAGCTGATCTGGCCGATCGTCCTGGTCGGCTTCATCGGCACCTTCGGCTTCAACTTCCCGGTGTGGCTGTCGGCCTACGCGGACGACGTCTTCGACGCCGGTGCCGGCGCCTACAGTCTCTTCAACACGCTGATGGCCGTCGGCTCCCTGGTCGGCGCCCTGCTGGCCGCCCGGCGCGGCACGGCCCGGCTGCGGGTCCTGATCGCCGCCGCGTTCGCCTTCGGCGCGCTGGAGACCGTGGCCGCGGCGGCGCCGTCGTACTGGCTGTTCGCGCTGCTCATGGTCCCGATCGGGATCTTCGGCCTGACGGTGAACGTCACCGCGAACACCGCCGTGCAGATGGGCACCGACCCGGCCATGCGCGGCCGGGTGATGGCCCTGTTCATGATGGTGTTCATGGGCGGTACGCCGCTGGGCGCCCCGGTGGTCGGCTGGATCACCGACACCTACGGCGCCCGGATGGGCTTCGCGGCCGGCGGTGTGGTGTCGGCGCTCGCGGCCGGTGCGATCGGCCTGGTCCTGGCCCGCATCGGCGGCCTGCGGCTGTCGGTGGGCTGGCACCACGGCCATCCGCGGGTCCGCTTCGTCCCGCGCGAGCGGGAGCAGCTGGCCACGGCCGCCTGAGCGTCCCCGGAGGGTTCTAATCGACCCTCCGGGCCAGCACCTGCCCCGGCCAGTCGTCCGGGCCGTGGGTGTAGGTGTGCGTCGGGGTGAAGCCATTGGCCTCGTAGTAGGCGACCAGCCTGCGGTCGCCGCCCGCGTAGCAGTCCACCCGCAGCAGGCCGACGCCCGCCCGCCGGGTCACCTCGGCGGCGTGGGCGAGCAGCGCGGCGCCCGCGCCCCGCCCCTTGAAGCGGCGGTCGGAGGCGAGCCAGTGGATGTACCGCTCGGGCTCGCCGGGCGCCGGAAGGTGGGACAGGTAGGAGCCGGGCCCTTCGGTGAGGGTGAGGGTGGCGGCCGGCACGCCGTCGATCTCGGCGATGTACGTGGTGCCCTCGGCCATGGCACGCCCGACCGCCTCCACCGCCTTCTCGTGCTTCGACAGCGGCTCGGTGCCCCACTGCACGGTGCGGCCCTGTGAGACCAGCCACTCCACACTGCTGTCGAGCATGCCGAGTATCGCGGGGAGGTCGGCGGGGCCGCCCTCTCGGATGGTGATCGTCATGGCCCCATCATGCCTGCCGAGGTTCTGCCAAGCTGGAGGCATGAGACTCTTCGTCGCCGTGCTGCCACCGGAGGACGTCGTCCATGAACTGGCAGCCGAGGTCGCGAAGTTGAAGCAGCTGCCCGGCGCGGAGCGGCTGCGCTGGACCAACCGTCCCGGCTGGCACTTCACGCTCGCGTTCTACGGGGAGGTCGACGAGGGCGTCGTACCGGACCTGTCGGCCCGCCTGGGCCGCGCCGCCCGTCGCACGCCCCCTTTCCCGCTGGCCTTGCGGGGCGGCGGGCAGTTCGGGCGCGGGCAGGTGCTGTGGGTCGGCGCGGACGGGGACCTGCCGGCCATGCGGCTGCTGGCCGACCGCACGGAGGCGGCGGCGCGCAAGTCCGGCGTCGCGATGGCGGAGCACCGTCGCTATCTGGCCCATCTGACCGTGGCGCGCGGTCGGGACTCGGTGAACGTACGGCCGTACGTCCACCTGCTCGATTCGTTCGTCAGCCGGACCTGGACCGTGTCCGACCTCGCTCTGGTGCGCAGCCACCTTCCGAAGTCCGGCGCGCCCGGGGAGCAGCCCCGGTACGAGACGGTCGAGCGGTGGGCGTTCGGCGGGGCCGGTTAGGCTCGGGTACGTGGAACCGAAAACCCGGAACCGGATCATGGCCGGTGTGCTTGTGCTGATGTTCGTGGTGGTTGCCGTGTCGGCGGCGGTCGGAAAGTAGGCCGCCGCCGACACGTGCGGCTTCGGCTACCAGGCGAAGGCCTCCGGGGACGGCCCCGGGCCCGGGAAGATCTCGTCCAGGGCGCCCAGCAGTTCCTCGCCCAGCTCCAGTTCCATCGCCCTGAGCGCCGACTCCAGCTGCTCGGCGGTGCGCGGGCCGACGATCGGGCCGGTCACGCCGGGGCGGGTCAGCAGCCAGGCCAGCGCGACCTCGCCGGGCTCCAGGCCGTGCTTGTCGAGCAGGTCCTCGTACGCCTGGATCTGCGCGCGGGCCGTCGGGTCGTTCAGGGCGTCGGCGGCCCGGCCGGAGGCGCGGCGACCGCCCTGGACCTCCTTCTTGATGATCCCGCCGAGCAGACCGCCGTGCAGCGGCGACCAGGGGATGACCCCGAGGCCGTACTCCCGCGCGGCCGGTAGGACCTCCATCTCGGCGCGGCGCTCGGCCAGGTTGTACAGGCACTGCTCGCTGACCAGGCCGAGCGTGCCGCCGCGGCGGGCGGCGATCTCGTTGGCCTGGGCGATCTTGTAGCCGGGGAAGTTGCTGGAGCCGGCGTAGAGGATCTTGCCCTGCTGGACGAGGACGTCGATCGCCTGCCAGATCTCCTCGAACGGGGTGTTCCGGTCGATGTGGTGGAACTGGTAGAGGTCGATGTGGTCGGTCTGCAGCCGCTTCAGGCTGGCGTCCACCGCGCGCCGGATGTTCAGCGCGGAGAGCTTGTCGTCGTTGGGCCAGGCGGCCTGGCCGTCGGCGCCCATGTTTCCGTACACCTTGGTGGCGATGACGACCTTGTCGCGGCGGCCGCCGCCCTGGGCGAACCAGTTGCCGATGATGGACTCGGTCCGGCCCTTGTTCTCGCCCCAGCCGTACACGTTGGCGGTGTCGAAGAAGTTGATGCCGGCGTCCAGCGCCGCGTCCATGATCGCGTGGCTGTCGGCTTCGTCGGTCTGCGGGCCGAAGTTCATCGTCCCGAGGACGAGGCGGCCGACCTTGAGTCCCGTGCGTCCGAGCTGCGTGTACTCCATGGTCCACAAGCCAACGGCTTGGAGTGCGCTCCAGGCAAGGGCTTTCGGCCCTGCGCGCCCGGCGCCGGCCGGATGCGCCGGGCCGGGCGCGCGCGGGTGACGCCGGTCAGCTCGACAGATCGCCGAACATGCCGGGCTCGTAGGAGCCGCCCTGGTTGCGCGCGATCACGCCGAGCCGGTTGGCCGCGTTGATCACGGCGACCAGGTAGACCAGCGCCGCGGTCTGGTCGTCGTCGTAGTGCTTGCGCACCAGGTCCCAGGTCTCGTCGGACACGCCGTGCTGGGCGTCGGCGAGCCGGGTGCCCTCCTCGGCGAGCGCCAGCGCGGCCCGCTCGGCCTCGGTGAACACCGTGGTGTGGCGCCAGGTGGCCACCAGATGGAGGCGGACCGCGGTCTCGCCGGCCGCCGTCGCCTCCTTGGTGTGCAGGTCGGTGCAGAAGCCGCAGCCGTTGATCTGGCTGGCGCGCAGCATCACCAGTTCCTGGACGGTCCTGGGCAGGCTCGACTGCGCGATCGCCAGGCTGAGGTTGCCGAACCGCTTGCCGAGCTTGGCGCCGAGTTCGTTGGTCATCAGGTTGATACGGGGTTCCATGCCGTGGTCCTCATTCGTGGAGTCGGTGCCCGCGCCGGTCGCCGGCGCGGAGTGACGACCACGAGATGCCGGCCGGCCCGCCGGTGTGACAGCCGTGTCCGTGTGACCTGCGCCACCCGCCCCGGGTGTCACAAGGAGGCGGGGACCGGCGTCCTGTGCGTGAGGGACGGTCGAGGACGGACGGGAGCCGATGATGAGTGAGCAGGCGCGGGACACGGCGGAGCCACACGCTCCGGACGGCCGTACGGACCCGGCCACCGAGGTGTTCGTGGCCCACCGCGATCTGCTGTTCACGGTCGCCTACGAGATGCTCGGCTCGGCGGCGGACGCGGAGGACGTCCTCCAGGAGACCTGGCTGCGCTGGTCGGGCGTCGACCTCGGCACCGTGCGGGAGCGGCGCGCCTATCTGGTCCGGATCACCACCCGCCAGGCGCTGACCCGGCTGCGCACACTCGCCCGGCGCAAGGAGTCCTACGTCGGCCCGTGGCTGCCCGAGCCGCTGCTGACCTCGCCCGACGTGGCCGAGGACGTCGAGCTGGCGGACAGCGTGTCGATGGCGATGCTGCTGGTGCTGGAGACGCTCACGCCGACGGAGCGGGCGGTGTTCGTGCTGCGCGAGGTGTTCGACCTCGGCTACGACGAGATCGCGGAGGCCGTCGACAAGGCCCCGGCCGCGGTCCGCCAGATCGCCCACCGGGCGCGGTCCCACGTCGCCGCGCGCCGGCCGCGGGGGAGCGCTTCCCCGGCCGAGACCCGGGCCGCGCTGGACGCGTTCCACCGGGCGGTCGAGACGGGCGATCTGCAACGTCTGCTCGACATCCTCGCGCCGGACGTGGTGTTCCTGGGGGACGGCGGTGGTCTCGCCCAGGCGGCGCCGGTGCCCATCGTGGGGGCCGGGCGGGTGGCCTCGCTGGCCGCCGGACTGACCCGGTTCGGGGCCGCGGGGGTGCTGGAGCCGGCCGAGGTCAACGGCTACCCGGCGCTGATCCTCCGGCTCGACGGCGAGATCGACACGGTGGTGGCGATGCGCATCGACGACGGCCGCGTCACCGGCCTGTACGCCGTACGCAACCCGGAGAAGCTGTCCCGGGTCGGGCGGGAGACGGCGCTGTCCAGGTGAGGGGGCGGCTAGTCGCGGGGGAAGCCGTCGGTCTTGAGGACGAGGTCGACGACGGTGCCGGTGAGGTCGATGTCGGTGCCGAACTCGACCTTTGTCCTGGTGATGTAGTCGCCTTCCTTGGGCTGGGTGTAGACGTAGCACATGCCCTTGTACGGATCGGCGATGACATAGACGGGGACTTCGGCGGTGGCGTAGGCGGCCTTCTTCGGACCATAGTCATTAGCAGCGGTGCCCTTGGAGATGACCTCGGCGACGAACTCGACGTCTTCGTGGCGCCAGCGACCCTTCTCGGTCTTGACCGCACCCTCCCTGATGAGCGTCACATCTGTGGCGAAACCGTTGAGGCGACCCGGATAATCGATCCGGACGTCGGACTTCAGCTGTTGCCGGCGGTACTTGGAACCCAACTGCAGGATGATGTCCAGGGTGATTTCCCAGTGGGTATCCCGCTGCGGCGACATGTAGACGGTCCCCTCGACGATCTCTACCTTGTATCCCTCGGGGTCGGGCTCAAGCCGGTCGAACATCTCGTCGAGCATGCTCTCGTTGTCGTACTCGGCCATCGCGATCCTGTCTTCAAGGACGGTCACTTGGCGCTCCTCCCCGGCTGCCCCACGCACAGGTGCAGCCGCGCAGTACAACGATAGGCACCGCGGCCGGGAGACGCCGGATTTCGGTCAACTTGTTCCAGCCGCGTACGCCTGTCCGATCCCCCACGCCTCCCACATCGCCCCCGCGAACGCCCCCGCGATCCGGTGCTCGCCGCTCGCGTTGGGGTGCGTCCCGTCGTAGGTGTCGAGGTGGATGTCGTACGACTCCGGCGGCGAGGCCAGCAGGATCGGCGAGCGGGGTTCGTCCAGGTCGGCGACCGCCTTGGCGAGCAGGACGTTGAAGCGGTCCACCTGCTCGGCGAACGCCGCGTCCGACTCCGCCCGGACGTTCGGGATGACCGGCAGCAGCACCATGCGGATGCGCGGGCGGGTCTCCCGGGCGCCGGCGACGAAGGCCCGCACGTTCTCCGCCGTCTGCTCGGCGTTCGTGTAGAAGCCCAGGTCGATCAGGCCGAGGGAGACCAGCAGGACGTCCGCGCGGTGCTCGCGCACCGCCTCCCCGATCAGTGGGGCCATGTGCAGCCAGCCCTCGCCCCAGCCGGCCAGGTGGCGGCGGGGGAAGTCGGGGTCGGCGTAGGCGTACGAGGTCGGTGCCCCGGCGGCCTTGTCGTACAGTTCCTCGCGCGGGCCGACGAAGGTGAACGGGCCGCCGTACGTCTCGCACAGGTGTCGCCACAGTCGGTGACGCCAGGTGTGTTCGCCCGCGCTCCCGATCGTCATGGAGTCACCTACGGGCATGAACCTGAGCATCCGCTCATGATGGACGATCACGCGCGCGTGTGGGGTGTGAAGCCCGCCACGCCCGCTGAACCGCCCGCGGGGATGGCAGGCTTGGGGCATGCGTCGATCGTTCGCCGTCCTCGCCGGGGTGCTGCTCACCGGCGCCTGCGCGCTGCCCGCCTTCGCCGCCGGAGGTGACCGTGCCGGTGATCAGGGGTTCACCATCAAGGACCCCCGGATCACAGAGTCCAGCGGCCTGGCCGCCTCCCGGCTGCACCCCGGTATCTACTGGACGCACAACGACAGCGACGACGGGCCGTACCTGTACGCCGTGGACAGCGCCACCGGCAGGACGGTCGCCCGGATCACCCTGCGCGGCATCGGCTCCCCGCGCGACGTCGAGGCCATCTCCATCGGGCCGCACAACGAGATCTACGTCGGCGACATCGGCGACAACTTCGGCGGCAAGTGGCCGTACGTGTGGCTGTACCGGCTGCCCGAGCCGAAGCGGCTGACGGACCAGACGGTCACGGCCACGCAGTACGTCGTGAAGTACGCGGACGGGCCGCGGGACGCCGAGTCGCTGCTGGTCCACCCGAAGACCGGGCGCGTCTACATCATCGACAAGAAGGAGGACGGCGGGCACCTGTACGAAGGCCCGGCCACCCTCTCCACGTCCGGCGCGAACGTCTTCAAGCAGGTCGCGCCCGTCGACCTCTGGGCCACCGACGCGGCCTTCTCCCCGGACGGCGGACAGCTCGCCGTGCGCGGCTACTTCGGCGGCATCTACTACGACTGGAACGGCGGCCGGATCAAGCGCAAGGGGCGTCTTGAGGTGCCGTTGCAGGGGCAGGGCGAGTCCGTGTCGTACTCCGCCGACGGCACCAGGCTGATGTTCGGCAGCGAGGGCGCGAGCAGTTCCGTACAGGCGCTCGACGCCCCTGACCGGCCCGCCGCGAAGTCGCCCTCGGCGAGCGGGAGTTCCCGCTCGGCGGACGGCAAGGGCGGCGGCGTCCCGAGCCTCAAGGTGGGCGCCGTGATCGTCGCGGTCGGCGTGGCGGCGCTGTTCGGGTTGCGGTGGCTGCGGCGCGGTGGATGAACCGGCCGTACCGGGTGCGGCAGAACTCGGCGGTACTCGTCCGCCTTCTACTGACGAAGGGCGCCCGGTGTTCCTCACCGGGCGCCCTTCGTCGTCGTACTCGAGAAGTCAGAGCTTCTCGATCACGTAGTCGATGCACTTCGTGAGCGCCTCGACGTCCGCCGGGTCGATCGCCGGGAACATCGCGACGCGCAGCTGGTTGCGGCCGAGCTTGCGGTACGGCTCGGTGTCCACGATGCCGTTGGCGCGCAGCACCTTGGCGACGGCGGCGGCGTCGATCTCGTCGGAGAAGTCGATCGTGCCGATGACCTGCGAGCGCTTGGCCGGGTCGGTGACGAACGGGGTGGCGTACTTGGCCTCGTCCGCCCAGCTGTACAGGCGGGTCGAGGAGTCCTTCGTGCGGGCCGTGGACCAGGCGAGGCCGCCCTGGCCGTTGAGCCACTCCAGCTGCTCGTTGAGCAGGAAGAGGGTGGCGAGGGCCGGGGTGTTGTACGTCTGGTTCTTGCGGGAGTTGTCGATCGCGGTCGGGAGCGAGAAGAACTCCGGGACGTGGCGGCCGGACGCGTGGATCCGCTCGGCGCGCTCGATCGCGGCCGGGGAGAAGACACCGATCCACAGGCCGCCGTCGGAGGCGAAGGACTTCTGCGGGGCGAAGTAGTAGACGTCGGTCTCGGCGATGTCGACCGGGAGGCCGCCCGCGCCGGAGGTGGCGTCGACCAGGACCAGCGCGCCCTCGTCGGCCCCTTCGACCCGCTTGATCGGCATGGCCACACCGGTGGAGGTCTCGTTGTGCGTGAAGGCGTAGACGTCGACGCCGGCCTCGGCCCGCGCCTGGGGGTGGGTGCCGGGGTCGGAGGCGATGACGGTCGGCTCGGCCAGCCAGGGGGCGAGCTTCGCGGCCTTGGCGAACTTGGAGGAGAACTCGCCGAAGTTCAGGTGCTGCGACTTGTTCTCGATCAGGCCGTGGGTGGCGATGTCCCAGAAGGCGGTGGAGCCGCCGTTGCCCAGGATGACCTCGTAGCCCTCGGGGAGGGAGAACAGCTCGGAGATGCCCTCGCGGACCTTGCCGACCAGGTTCTTGACCGGCGCCTGACGGTGGGAGGTGCCCAGCAGGGACGTACCGGTGGCGGCGAGGGCGTCCAGCGCCTCGGTGCGCACCTTGGAGGGGCCCGCGCCGAATCGTCCGTCGGCGGGCTTGATGTCAGCGGGAATCTGGATGTCGGCCACGGGACGAGGTTAGCCGGTGGCGGAAAGCGAGGTGGAGACGTGTCCGTTCGATGAGACGAGATCACCGGGTCGCGGACTTGTGATGTCGTACGACGATACGAGCGGGGCTGTGGAAAAGTCTCGGTGACTGTGCGTGATCGGATGCATCCTGGACGCATGACGGATCTCTCGGGCCTTGAGGCGGAACTGCGTGGGGCCGTCCGCGGCGAGGTCGGCTTCGATGCCACCGCCCGGGCGCTGGTCACCATGGACGCGTCTAACTACCGGCGGGTCCCCCTGGGGGTCGTGGCCCCCAGAGACGCCGACGACGTGGCCGCCGCGCTGGAGGTGTGCCGGGCGCGCGGGGTGCCGGTGGTGGCGCGCGGCGGGGGCACGTCGATCGCCGGGCAGGCGACCGGCACCGGTGTGGTGCTGGACTTCACCCGGCACATGACCGGCCTGCTGGAGCTGGACCCCGGCAGCCGTACGGCCGTCGTGCAGCCCGGTCTCGTGCTCGACCGCCTCCAGGAGGCCGCCGCCCCGCACGGACTCCGCTTCGGCCCGGACCCCTCCACGCACAGCAGGTGCACGCTCGGCGGGATGATCGGCAACAACGCGTGCGGCTCCCACTCGGTCGCCTGGGGCACGACCGCGGACAGCGTGCGGGAGCTGTCCGTCGTCACCGCGCGCGGGCAGCGGCTGCGGCTCGGGCCTGACTGGGCGGGCGCCCCGGACGGGCTGCGCGAGCTGGCGGAGAGCGAACTGGCCCGGCTGCGCACGGGCTTCCCGGACCTGCCCCGCCGCATCTCCGGGTACGCGCTGGACGCGCTGCTCCCCGAGAAGGGCGCGGACGTCGCCCGCTCCTTCTGCGGCTCCGAGGGCACCCTCGGCATCCTCACCGAGGCCGTGGTCCGCCTGGTCGAGGCCCCCCGCGCGCGTGCCCTGGCCGTGCTGGCGTACGCCGACGAGAGCGCCGCCGCCGAGGCCGCCGCGGGCCTGCTGCCGCTGCGGCCGCTCACGGTGGAGGGCATGGCCGCCGACCTGGTGCCGGCCGGCGCCGGGCTGCCCGCGGGAGGCGCCTGGCTGTTCGTGGAGACCGGCGGCCGGACGCCGGCGGAGGCACGCGCGCGGGCTGAGGAGATGGTCCGCGCGGCCGATGTCGTCGCCTCCCTGGTGGTGACGGACACGGCGGCCCAGCGCGCGCTGTGGCGGATCCGGGAGGACGCCAGCGGCACGGCCACCCGGATGCCCGACGGCACCGAGGCCTGGCCGGGCTGGGAGGACTGCGCGGTGCCGCCCGCCCGGCTCGGCGGCTATCTGCGCGACTTCCGCGCACTCCTGTCGGCCCACGGCCTGCGCGGCACGCCGTACGGCCACTTCGGCGACGGCTGCATCCACGTCCGCATCGACTTCGACCTGCTCACCGAGGCCGGCATCGGCCGCTTCCGCCGCTTCTCCGAGGAACTGGCCGACCTGGTGGTGGCCCACGGCGGCTCCCTGTCCGGGGAGCACGGCGACGGCCAGGCCCGCGCGGAACTGCTGCCGCGGATGTACGGCGAGGAGACGGTGAGGCTCTTCGAGCGGGCGAAGGCGCTCTGGGACCCCGACGACCTCCTCAACCCCGGCATGCTGGTCCGCCCCGCGCGGCTGGACGAGAACCTCCGCTTCTCGGTCCTGCCCCGCCGCCCGGTCGACGTGGCCTTCGGCTACCCGGCGGACGACGGCGACTTCACGGCGGCCGTCCGCCGCTGCGTGGGCGTGGCCAAGTGCCGTACGACGACGGTGTCCGGCCCGGCCGTGATGTGCCCGTCCTTCCGGGCGACCGGCGAGGAGGAGCACTCCACGCGCGGCCGGGCCCGGCTGCTGCACGAGATGCTGGCGGGCGAGCTGATCACCGACGGCTGGCGGTCCACGGAGGTCCGGGACGCCCTCGACCTCTGCCTGTCCTGCAAGGGCTGCCGCTCGGACTGCCCGGTCGGCGTCGACATGGCCACCTACAAGGCGGAGTTCCTGCACCACCACTACGCCAGCCGCCGCCGCCCAGCCGCCCACCACACCATGGGCCGGCTCCCGGAGTGGCTCCGCTGGACGGCCCGCACGCGCACGGCTGCGCTGCTCAACGCCCTCGCGTCGGTACGGCCGTTGGCGAGCCTCGGCAAGCGGCTGGCCGGGATCGCTCCGGAGCGGGAGATCCCCGGGCTGGCGACACGGACGTTCACGGGGTGGTGGCGCGGGCGAAAGCCGGCGCGGGCGGCCGGGGGCGTGCCGGCCGAGGGCGCCGGCGGCCTGGTCGTCCTGTGGCCGGACACCTTCACGGAGCACCTGTCCCCGTCCGTCGGCCGGGCCGCCGTGCGGGTGCTGGAGGCCGCCGGGCTGCGGGTGGCCCTCCCGCCCACGCTGCTGCCGGGCCGCGGAACCCTCGCGGACGGCAGGACGGACGGCGGGAGGAGGAGGACGGCGGCCGTGCTGCTCACGGCCCGCCGGGCCCGGGTCTGCTGCGGCCTCACCTACCTCTCCACCGGCCAGCTGGACCGCGCCCGTACGGTCCTGCGCCGCACCCTGGACCTGATGGAACCGGTGCTGCGGGCGGGGGTCCCGGTCGTCGTCCTGGAACCGAGCTGCGCCGCGGCCCTGCGCGGCGACCTCCCGGAACTCCTGCCCGACGACCCCCGCGCGGCCCGGCTGTCCGCCGCGGTCCACACCTTCGCCGAGGCCCTGGAGCGGCACGCCCCGCACTGGAGTCCACCCGCCGTGGACCGCCCGGTCGCCGGCCAGACCCACTGCCACCAGCACGCGGTGCTCGGTGACACCCCCGACCGCCGGCTGCGCGCCGCCGCGGGCCTCACCGGCGAACTGAGCGGCGGCTGCTGCGGACTGGCCGGCAACTTCGGCTTCGAGAAGGGCCACTTCGAGGTCTCCCGGAGCTGCGCGGAGGAGCAACTCCTGCCGTCGGTCCGGCAGGCGCCCGACCACACCGTGGTCCTGGCCGACGGCTTCTCCTGCCGTACCCAGCTGGAGCAACTCGCCGGGATCCGGGGCCGGCACCTGGCGGAGGTACTGGCGCAGGCCCTGGACGCGTCCGAGGGAGATGCCCGGTGACCAGGGTGAGGTGACGGTACTTGGGGCATTCTCAGGTTCGCCGAACAACACCCAGCTTTTCCCAGGGGATTCACAGCGCTCCTTTGCCATTTTTGCCGTTCGGGGCGACGAGAAGCGTGTAGCTTCTTCGTTGTCGGGTTCCGGACGCGGAATTCAACCCCATCAGAAAAGTGCGACATCAGGAGACGGAAATGAGCTTCAAGAAGCTTGCCCCGCTGCCCCCCAAGCCCAAGACGAAGCAGCTCCCGCCGCCGCCGAAGCCGAAGCCGAAGAAGCACGCGCCGAAGCCGCTGCCCAAGCCGCTGCCCGGCCAGGACCGCTGATCCGACGCTGAGCCGAAAGGGGTCGATGGTGCACCGTCGGCCCCTTTTCTCGTAGCTCGCCAGAATTCCGACGGGGCGGCGAAAAGAACGTGCAGAGAATTCCGGAGGGGATGTGAATGGGTATCGATGACGGCGTGGACGCCGAATATGCGGACGTCGAATACGCGGACGCCCCGACCATTCCGGCCCGCACCGCGTTCCGTCGTTTCTGGCCGCTGACCAGAGGGCTGCGCCGCTGGCTGTTGCTGGTCTGGCTGTGCACGGTGCTCGCCGCGCTCGCCGAGACCGAGGCCATCCTGTTGTTCAGCGATCTCACCGACCACGCCCTGCAGAAGGGATCGCTGGCCGCGTTCTGGGCTCCGGCCGTGAAGTGGCTGGCGATCGCGGTGGTCGGCGCCCTCGTCGCCTACGCGGGCAACTCGCTGGCCGCGTGGGCCACCGAGCGGTTCGTGATGCGTCTGCGCGAGCATGTCTTCGACCATGTGCAGCAGTTGCCGCCGCACTTCTTCCAACGGCACCGCCAGGGCGACCTGTTGTCCCGGCTGACCAGCGACGTGGAGGCCATCGAGACGATGGTCGTGTCCGGGCTGGTCGGTGCCGCCTCCGCCGCCTTCTCCGCCCTCTTCTACGCCGTCGCCGCGTTCTGGCTGCGCTGGGACCTGGCCGCCGCCACCTTCGTCCTCGCGCCCCTGTTCTGGCTGGCCGCCCGCCGCTTCTCCGGCTCCATCAAGGACGTCTCCCGCGAGGGCCGGGTCGCCGACGGCGCGATCACCTCGGTGGTGGAGGAGTCGCTGGGGAACATCGTGCTCACCCAGGCGTACGACCGCCGGGACGCCGAGCGCCGCCGGCTGCACGAGGAGGCCGGCGCCTGGTTCCGTGCCTCCGTCCGCTCCACCCGCCTGAACGAGGCGTACGAGCAGCTCGTCCAGGTCATCGAGACGATCTGCGTGCTCGCCGTGATCGGCATCGGCGCCTGGGAGATCTCCACCGGCCGGATGACCCTGGGCCAGCTCCTCGCCTTCGCCGCCTTCCTCGGCTACCTCTACCCGCCCGTCCGCGGCCTCGCCCAGCTCGGCCTCACGATCACCGCGGCCACCGCGGGCGCGGAACGGCTCATCGAGATCCTGGACGTCCGCCCCTCGGTCACCGATCCGCGGCACCCCTCCGACGCCGGCCGCCCGGACGGCACGGTCGAGGTCCGGGACGTCTCCTTCCGCTACCCCGGCGCCGACAGGACCGCCCTGGAAGGCCTCTCCTTCACCGTCAGCCCCGGCGAGCTGGTGATCGTCACCGGTCCGAGCGGCGCCGGCAAGTCCACGGTGTCCAAGCTGCTGCTGCGCTTCTACGACCCGGACTCCGGAGACGTCCGCCTGGACGGTGTGCCCCTGCGGGACATCCCGCTGGCCCGGCTGCGCGAGTACGTCACCCTGCTCCCGCAGGAGACCCTGGTGCTGCACGACACCGTGCGCGCCAACATCGCCTGCGGCCGGCCCGGCGCCAGCGGCCAGGCGATCGAGGAAGCGGCGAGGGCCGCCGACGCCCACGACTTCATCCTCAAGCTGCCCGACGGCTACGACACCCGGGTCGACCCCCACTCGGCCCGGCTCTCCGGCGGCCAGCTCCAGCGCCTGGCCATCGCCCGCGCCCTCCTGCGCGACGCACCCGTCCTGGTCCTGGACGAACCGACCACCGGCCTGGACGCGATGGCCGCCCGCCGCGTCGTCAAACCCCTGCGCCGCCTGATGGCCGGCCGTACGACGATCATGATCACGCACGACCTCAACCTCGCCCCCGACGCCGACCGCGTCCTCGTCGTGGACCGCGGCCGCATCGTGGAGACCGGCCGGCACGACGAGCTCCTCGCGCGCGGCGGTGCCTACGCCCGGCTGCACCGCTCGCAGAACAACGCGGTCCTGGACACCGGCGAGCTGCGCATGCCGCTGTGGGAGGAGCCGCCGGCCCAGCCGCAGCCACACGAGTACGGGTATGGGTACGAGGTGTGCGCCCCCGCGGGCGCCTGGCCCCAGGCCGACTATGGGGCGTACGGGAACGTGCCCTCGTCCCTGCCCGACGGCCGCCCCCTGTTCCGTGACGAGGAGGCCTGGCCGGGCATCTGATGCCAGCATGCGGGACAGTTGCGTGAGGGGTTCACGCCCCTGACGAAGTCCATTACCCTGGACTCCGTAGTACATCGCGATGAACGAACTCGATCAAGCACCAGGACCGCCCGTGACCGCCACCCGCAGCACCACGACACCCACCCCGGTCACCCCCTTCCCAGGGCACAGCCGCCTCCGCTCGTTCGGTCCCGTCGGGCTGGTGCTGGCCGGCGGCATCTCGGTGCAGTTCGGCGGCGCCCTGGCCGTGACCCTGATGCCCCGGGCGGGCGCGCTCGGCGTGGTGACCCTGCGGCTGCTCGCGGCGGCGATCGTCCTCCTCCTGGTCTGCCGCCCGCGCCTCCACGGCCACTCCCGCGCCGACTGGGGCACCGTGCTCGTCTTCGGCGCCACCATGGCCGCGATGAACGGCCTGTTCTACGAGGCCGTCGACCGCATCCCGCTCGGCACCGCGGTCACCCTCGAAGTCCTGGGCCCGCTGGCCCTGTCCGTCCTGGCCTCCCGCCGCGCGATCAACGCGCTCTGGGCGGGCCTCGCCCTCGCGGGCGTCTTCCTGCTCGGCGGCGGAGGCTTCAGCGCTCTGGACCCCATCGGTGTCGCATTCGCCCTGGGGGCCGGCGCCATGTGGGCGGCCTACATCATCTTCAGCGCCCGCACGGGCCGCCGCTTCCCGCAGGCCGACGGCCTGGCCTTGGCCATGGCGGTCGCGGCCCTGCTCTTCCTCCCCATCGGCATCGCCGAGTCCGGCACCCGGCTGCTAAACCCCACCACCATCGCCCTCGGCTCGGCGGTGGCCCTGCTCTCCTCGGTGCTGCCCTACACCCTCGAACTCCTGGCCCTGCGCCGGCTGCCCGCCTCCACCTTCGCCGTCCTGATGAGCCTGGAACCGGCGATCGCGGCCACGGCCGGCTTCCTGATCCTCGGCCAGTCCCTGTCCGTCACGGAGGCCGCGGCGATCGCCCTGGTCATCGCGGCGAGCATCGGCGCGGTACGGACCCAGGTGGGCCGGGACACGATGCCGCCGCTCCCGGCCGAGGGGCAGTGAGTCCTGCTCCCCGGTGGCCGCGGTTCCCGCCGAGCCGCGACCTGCGCGCCACCTCGGAGGCGGTCGCCGTGGCGGTGGCCCGCACGGCGCTGGACGAGGGCATCGCCCGGACCGGTGCCCCGGCCGACATCGGGGCGGCGGTACGGGCGGCCCGGTGGGAGCCCGTGTACCCGCCGATCGCAGCGGGCTGACCGCCGGGCACCGCAAAGGGGCCGGCCGACCGTCGAGCCGGTATCCGTGGCGGCCAAATTCATGCAAGCATGCTTGATTGTTTCTACCCCCACTGCCATGCTCCCCCCATGGCCGACCCGACGCCCGTCATCGAGGACCTGCGCGCCGAGAGCGATGAACTCGACCTGCTCGTGGCCGAGTTGAGCCCGGAGCAATGGGCCCTGCCCACCCCCGCGCCCGGCTGGACCGTCGCCCACCAGATCGCGCACCTCGCCTGGACCGACCGCTCGGCGCTGCTGGCCGTCACCGACACCGACGCCTTCCAGGCGCTCGTCGAGAAGGCCCTCGCTGCCTTCGACACGTTCGTGGACGAGGGGGCCGAAGAGGGCGCGGCGCTCCCGCCCGCCGAACTGCTGGCGGCCTGGCGTTCCGGGCGCACCGCCCTCGCCGAGGCCCTGCGCGAGGCACCGCCCGGCGCCCGTTTCCCCTGGTACGGCCCGCCCATGGCCGCCGCCTCCATGGCCACGGCCCGGCTCATGGAGACCTGGGCCCATGCGCGGGATGTCGCCGACGCCCTGGGTGTGGTGCGACCACCCACCGACCGGCTCCGGCATGTGGCCCGGCTCGGGGTGCGGACCCGCGACTTCGCCTACGGGGTGCACGGACTCACCCCGCCGGCCGAAGAGTTCCGCGTGGAACTGACCGCGCCGTCGGGCGAGTTGTGGGCGTACGGGCCCGAGGGCGCCGCCCAGCGCGTCACCGGCCCCGCCCTCGACTTCTGTCTCCTGGTCACCCAGCGAGCCCACCGCACCGACCTCGCCCTGACGGCCGTGGGCCCGGACGCCGACCGCTGGCTCGACATCGCCCAGGTCTTCGCGGGGCCGCCCGGAGCCGGCCGCCCGCCGAAGGGGACCGCCCGGTGAAGCCGCTCCGCATCGGCAACTTCTCCGGCTTCTACGGCGATCGCGCGGACGCCCTGCGCGAGATGCTCACCGGCGGCGAGGTCGACGTCCTCACCGGTGACTACCTCGCCGAACTCACCATGCTCATCCTCGGCCGCGACCGGCTGAAGGACCCCGGCGCCGGATACGCCCGCACCTTCCCGCGCCAGCTGGAGGACTGCCTCGGCCTCGCCCGCGAACGGGGGGTACGGATCGTCACCAACGCGGGCGGCCTGAACCCGTCCGGACTCGCCGACGCGGTACGGCAGTCGGCGGACCGGCTCGGGATCCCGGTCCGGGTCGCGCACGTCGAGGGCGACGACCTGACCGCCGCGCACCCCGGCACCCTCGCCGCCCACGCCTACCTCGGCGGCTTCGGCATCGCCGAGTGCCTGCGGGCCGGCGCCGACGTCGTCGTCACCGGCCGGGTGACCGACGCGGCACTCGTCACCGGGCCCGCCGCCGCCCACTTCGGCTGGCGGCCGGACGACCCGGGGACGTACGACCGCCTCGCCGGTGCCGTTGTCGCCGGGCATGTGCTGGAGTGCGGCACCCAGGCGACCGGCGGGAACTACGCGTTCTTCGGGGAGGGTGACGTACGCCGGCCCGGCTTCCCGCTCGCCGAGATCCACGCCGACGGCAGCTGCGTCGTCACCAAGCACCCCGGCACCGGCGGCTTCGTGGACGTGGGCACGGTCACCGCGCAGCTGCTGTACGAGACCGGCGGCGCCCGGTACGCCGGACCCGACGTCACCGCCCGGCTGGACACCGTACGGCTGAGCCAGGACGGGCCGGACCGGGTGCGGATCGAGGGGGTGCGCGGCGAGGCGCCGCCGCCCACGCTCAAGGTCGGACGGAGCCGGCTCGGCGGCTTCCGCAACGAGGTCGTCTTCGTCCTCACCGGGCTCGACATCGAGGCCAAGGCGGCCCTGGTGCGCGAGCAGCTCGACGCCGCGCTCGCGAAGTCGCCGCCGCAGGAGGTCCGTTGGGACCTGGTGCGGACCGACCGGGCCGACGCGGACACCGAGGAGACGGCCAGCGCGCTGCTGCGGCTCGTCGTACGGGACCCGGACCAGCAGGTGGTCGGGCGGGCGTTGAGCGGGGCCGCCGTGGAACTGGCACTCGCCAGCTACCCGGGCTTCCATGTGCTGTCCCCACCCGGAAAGGGCGCCCCTTATGGGGTGTTCGAGGATGTGTACGTGCCCCATGGGGGCGTAGACCATAGGGCCGTCCTCCACGACGGACGCCGTATCCCCGTGTCGCCGCCCCAGCACACGCAGCCCCTGGACGCCGTACCGGCCCCGCCGCTCCCCGAACCCCTCCCGCCCGGTCCGACCCGCCGGGCTCCCCTCGGTCTGGTCGCCGGGGCCCGCAGCGGCGACAAGGGCGGGAACGCCAACGTCGGTGTCTGGGCCCGCACCGACGACGCCTGGCGGTGGCTCGCGCACACGCTGACCACCGAAAGGTTCCGGCAGCTGCTGCCCGAGACGCGGGAGCTGCCCGTCACCCGGCACGTGCTGCCGAACCTGCACGCCCTCAACTTCACCGTCGAGGGCATCCTCGGTGCCGGCGTCGCCGCCCAGCACCGCTTCGACCCGCAGGCCAAGGCCCTCGGCGAATGGCTGCGCTCCCGCCACCTGGACATCCCGGAGACCCTGCTGTGACGGTTCTGCAGACCGCTGTCGACCCCACCGGCCCCGACTACCGGGCCCACCGCGAGACCATGCTCGCCAAGCTCGCCGAGCTGGAGACCGAGCACGCCAAGGCGCTCGCGGGCGGCGGCGAGAAGTACGTCGCCCGGCACCGCGGACGCGGCAAGCTGCTCGCCCGCGAGCGCATCGAGCTGCTGCTGGACCCCGACACCCCGTTCCTGGAGCTGTCCCCGCTGGCCGCCTGGGGCAGCGACTACCCGGTCGGCGCCTCCCTCGTCACCGGCATCGGCGTGGTCGAGGGCGTGGAGTGCCTGATCACCGCCAACGATCCGACCGTACGCGGCGGCGCCAGCAACCCCTGGAGTCTGAAAAAGGCCCTGCGCGCCAACGACATCGCCCTCGCCAACCGGCTGCCCTGCATCAGCCTGGTGGAGTCGGGCGGCGCCGACCTGCCGTCCCAGAAGGAGATCTTCATCCCGGGCGGGGCGATCTTCCGCGACCTGACCCGGCTCTCCGCCGCCGGCATCCCGACCATCGCCGTCGTCTTCGGCAACTCCACCGCCGGCGGCGCCTACATCCCCGGCATGTCCGACCACGTGATCATGGTCAAGGAGCGGGCGAAGGTGTTCCTCGGCGGGCCGCCGCTGGTGAAGATGGCGACCGGCGAGGAGAGCGACGACGAGTCGCTGGGCGGCGCCGAGATGCACGCGCGCGTGTCGGGCCTCGCCGACTACTTCGCCGTCGACGAGCGGGACGCCCTGCGCCAGGCCCGCCGCGTCGTGGCCCGGCTGGGCCATCGCAAGGCGTACCCGGACCCCGCCCCTGCCGAGCCGCCCAAGTACGACCCGGACGAGCTGCTCGGCATCGTCCCCGGCGACCTCAGGACCCCCTTCGACCCGCGCGAGGTGATCGCCCGGATCGTGGACGGCTCCGACTTCGACGAGTTCAAGCCGCTGTACGGCACGAGCCTTGTCACCGGCTGGGCGAGCCTGCACGGCTACCCCGTCGGCATCCTGGCGAACGCGCAGGGCGTCCTGTTCAGCGCGGAGTCGCAGAAGGCCGCCCAGTTCATCCAGCTCGCCAACCAGCGCGACATCCCGCTGCTCTTCCTGCACAACACCACCGGCTACATGGTCGGCAAGGAGTACGAGCAGGGCGGGATCATCAAGCACGGCGCGATGATGATCAACGCGGTGAGCAACAGCAGGGTCCCGCACCTGTCGGTCCTCATGGGCGCCTCGTACGGCGCCGGGCACTACGGCATGTGCGGCCGGGCCTACGACCCCCGCTTCCTGTTCGCCTGGCCCAGCGCCAAGTCCGCCGTCATGGGCCCGCAGCAGCTCGCCGGCGTGCTCTCGATCGTCGCCCGGCAGTCGGCGGCGGCGAAGGGGCAGCCGTACGACGAGGACGCGGACGCGGCCCTGCGCGCGATGGTGGAGCAGCAGATCGAGTCCGAGTCGCTGCCCCTGTTCCTGTCCGGGCGGCTGTACGACGACGGCGTCATCGACCCGCGCGACACCCGCACCGTTCTCGGCCTGTGCCTCTCCGCCCTCCACACCGCGCCCTACGAGGGCGCGCGCGGCGGCTTCGGCGTCTTCCGGATGTGAGGGATCACGTGATTTCGAGTGTGCTCGTCGCCAATCGGGGCGAGATCGCCTGCCGCATCTTCCGCACCTGCCGTGAGCTGGGAATCCGGACGGTCGCGGTGCACTCCGACGCCGACGAGAACGCGCTGCACGCGCGCGTGGCCGACACGGCGGTACGGCTGCCGGGCGCGGCGCCCGCGGATACGTACCTGCGGGGCGACCTGATCGTGAAGGCGGCCCTGGCGTCCGGCGCCGATGCCGTGCACCCGGGCTACGGCTTCCTCTCCGAGAGCGCCGGCTTCGCCCGCGCGGTCGCCGACGCCGGCCTGGTCTGGATCGGTCCGCCCCCGGAGGCCATCGAGGCCATGGCGTCCAAGACCCGCGCCAAGCGGCTGATGGGCATCGAGCCGCTGGGTGAGGTGACCGAGGCCGATCTGCCGGTCCTGGTGAAGGCGGCTGCGGGCGGCGGGGGGCGCGGGATGCGGATCGTGCGCCGCCTGGACGAGCTGCAGGCCGCGCTGGAGGGCGCGCGCGCCGAGGCCGCGAGCGCCTTCGGTGACGGCGAGGTCTTCGTGGAGCCGTACCTCGCACACGGCCGCCATGTGGAGGTGCAGATCCTCGCCGACACCCACGGCACCGTCTGGCCGCTCGGCACCCGCGACTGCTCCCTCCAGCGCCGCCACCAGAAGGTCGTCGAGGAGGCCCCGGCGCCCGGACTGACCGAGGGGCTCGCGAACGAGCTGCGCGCGCTGTCCGTACGTGCCGCCCGTGCCGTCTCGTACGTCGGCGCGGGCACGGTCGAGTTCCTGGTCGCCGACGGCCGCGCGCACTTCCTGGAGATGAACACCCGGCTCCAGGTCGAGCACCCCGTCACCGAGGCGGTCTTCGGTATCGACCTGGTCGCCGAACAGATCCGGATCGCCGAGGGACACGCCCTCGGAAAAGAGCCCCCACGCGCGCGTGGACACGCGATCGAGGCCCGCCTCTACGCCGAGGACCCCGCCCACGGCTGGGCCCCCCAGACCGGCACCCTGCACCGCCTGGCCGTACCGCCGGGCGTCCGTCTGGACACCGGCTACACCGACGGCGACACCATCGGCGTCCACTACGACCCGATGCTCGCCAAGGTCGTCGCGCACGCCCCCACGCGCGCGGAGGCGATCCGCAGACTCGCCGGCGCGCTGGAGTCCGCCGCGCTGCACGGCCCGGTCACCAACCGGGACCTGCTCGTGCGCTCCCTGCGGCACGAGGAGTTCACGTCCGCCCGCACGGACACCGGCTTCTACGACCGCCACCTCCACGAACTGACCGAGCCCGCACCCGACCCCCACGCTCCCCTGGCCGCCGCCCTCGCCGACGCCCACGGCCGGTCCCGCTTCGGCGGCTGGCGCAACGTTCCCTCGCAGCCGCAGGTGAAGCGGTACGAGAGCGCGGGGGAGGTGCACGAGGTCCGGTACCGGCACACGAGGGAGGGGCTCGTGGCGGACGGGGTGCGGATCGTGCACGCCGACGCGCGTCTCGTCGTCCTCGAAGTGGACGGAGTGCGGCGCAAGTTCGAGGTCGCGCGCTACGGCGACCAGGTCCACGTCAACACCACCCGCCTCACCGCCCTGCCCCGCTTCCCCGACCCGGCGGCCCAGCTCGCCCCGGGTTCCCTGGTGGCCCCGATGCCCGGCACGGTCGTACGCGTCGCCGACGGCCTGACGGAAGGGGCAACGGTCCGGGCGGGTCAAGGCCTCATATGGCTGGAGGCGATGAAGATGCAGCACCAGATCTCGGCGCCGACAGCCGGCACGCTCACCGCCCTGCACGCCGAGCCGGGACAGCAGGTGGAGCCGGGCATGTTGCTGGCAGTAGTGCAGGAAACCTCTTCCTAGGAGCCCCATGACCGCCGTCATCGAATCCGAAGAGCACAAGGCCCTACGAGCCGCGGTGGCCGCGCTCGGCAAGCGCTACGGCCGCGACTACCTCACCCGCACCATCGCCGAGGGCAAACCCCCCACCGAACTCTGGTCGGAGGCGGGGAAGCTGGGCTACCTCGGCGTCAACCTGCCCGAGGAGCACGGCGGTGGAGGCGGCGGCATCGCCGAACTCGCCATCGTCCTCGAAGAACTGGGCGCCGCGGGCTCCCCGCTCCTCATGCTCGTCGTCTCGCCCGCCATCTGCGGCACGGTGATCTCCCGCTTCGGCACCGAGGATCAGAAGCGGCAGTGGCTGCCCGCCCTCGCCGACGGCACCCGTCTCATGGCCTTCGGCATCACCGAACCCGACGCCGGCTCCAACAGCCACCGCATCACCACCACGGCCCGGCGCGACGGCACTGACTGGCTCCTCACCGGCCGCAAGGTGTTCATCTCCGGTGTCGACATCGCCTACGCCGTCCTGATCGTCGGCCGCACCGAGGACGCCCGCACCGGCACCCTCAAGCCCTGCCTGTTCATCGTCCCGACGGACGCCGAAGGCTTCCAGAAGCGGCCCCTCGACATGGAACTCAACGCCGCCGAGAAGCAGTTCGAGCTGACCCTGGACGACGTACGGCTGCCCGCCGACGCGCTCGTCGGCGACGAGGACGCCGGCCTGCTCCAGCTGTTCGCCGGACTCAACCCCGAGCGGATCATGACGGCCGCGTTCGCCATCGGCATGGGCCGCTACGCGCTCTCCAGGGCCGTCGAGTACGCCCGCGACCGCACGGTCTGGAAGGCCCCCATCGGCGCCCACCAGGCCATCGCGCACCCCCTGGCACAGGCCCACATCGACCTCGAACTGGCCCGGCTGATGATGCAGAAGGCGGCGCACCTCTACGACGCAGGCGACGACGCCGGCGCGGGCGAGGCCGCCAACATGGCCAAGTACGCGGCGGGGGAGGCCTGTGTGAAGGCCGTCGACCAGGCCGTGCACACCCTCGGCGGCAACGGTCTCACACGCGAATTCGGCCTGGCCTCCTTGATAACTGCCGCGCGAGTGGCTCGTATTGCTCCAGTGAGCCGGGAGATGATTCTCAACTACGTCTCCCATCAGACGCTAGGCCTGCCCAAGTCGTACTAGGCGACCGCACTGGAGGAACCGTGTTCCGCAGCGAGTACGCAGATGTCCCGCCCGTAGAACTCCCCATCCACGAGGCCGTCCTGGGCCGTGCCGCCGACTTCGGGGACCGGCCGGCGCTCATCGACGGCACGGACGGCACCACCCTCACGTACGAGCAGGTGGACCGGTTCCACCGGCGCCTCGCCGCCGCCTTCGCGGACGCGGGCGTCCGCAAGGGCGACGTCCTCGCCCTGCACAGCCCCAACTCGATCGCCTTCCCGACGGCCTTCTACGCGGCCACGCGCGCGGGCGCCTCCGTGACCACCGCGCACCCGCTCGCCACCGCCGAGGAGTTCGCCAAGCAGCTCGCCGACAGCGGGGCCCGCTGGATCGTCACCGTCTCCCCGCTGCTGGAGACCGCCCGCCGGGCGGCCGAACTCGCCGGCGGCGTACAGGAGATCTTCGTGTGCGACAGCGCGCCGGGGCACCGCTCGCTGATCGACATGCTCGCCACCACCGCCCCCGAACCGCTGATCGACATCGACCCGGCCGAGGACGTCGCCGCGCTGCCGTACTCCTCCGGCACCACCGGCGTCCCCAAGGGCGTCATGCTCACCCACCGGCAGATCGCCACCAACCTCGCCCAGCTGGGGCCCGTCCTCCCGGCCGCCCCCGGCGACCGCATCCTCGCCGTCCTGCCGTTCTTCCACATCTACGGCCTCACCGCCCTGATGAACGTGTCCCTGGGCAACGGCGCCACGGTCGTCGTCCTCCCGCGCTTCGACCTGGAGACCTTCCTCGCCGCCATCGAGAACCACCGCATCACCGGCCTGTACGTCGCCCCGCCGATCGTCCTCGCCCTCGCCAAGCACCCGGCGGTCGCCCGCTACGACCTGTCCTCGCTGAGGTTCGTCGTCAGCGCCGCCGCCCCGCTGGACGCCCAGCTCGCCGCCGCCTGCTCCGAGCGCCTGGGCCTGCCCCCGATCGGCCAGGCGTACGGCATGACGGAACTGTCCCCCGGCACCCACGTCGTCCCCATCGACCAGCTGCGCGAGGCCCCCGCCGGCACGGTCGGCAAGCTCATCGCCGGCACCGAGATGCGGATCGTCTCCCTGGACGACCCCGGCAAGGACCTCGGCACCGGCGAGTCCGGCGAGATCCTGATCCGCGGCCCCCAGGTGATGAAGGGCTACCTCGGCCGCCCCGAAGCCACCGCCGACATGATCGACCCCGACGGCTGGCTGCACACCGGGGACGTCGGGTACGTCGACGACGGCGGCTGGCTCTTCGTGGTCGACCGGGTGAAGGAACTCATCAAGTACAAGGGCTTCCAGGTCGCCCCCGCCGAACTGGAGGCCCTCCTGGTCACCCACCCCGGCATCGCCGACGCCGCCGTCATAGGCACCTACAACGAGGAGGGCAACGAGGTCCCGCACGCCTTCGTCGTCCGCCATCCGGGCGCCGGCGACCTCGCCGAGAACGACATCCTGCTCTACGTCGCCGAACGCGTCGCCCCCTACAAACGCGTCCGCCGGATCACCTTCATCGACACCGTCCCCCGCGCCGCCTCCGGAAAGATCCTGCGCCGGCAGCTCAGGGAGCACACGTGAGCGAACTCATCGGGCGCACCCGCGCGCGTGCCGTGGAAACCCTCAGCCTGGACGCCACCGACACCCGCAACGCCCTCTCGGCGG
Organism: Streptomyces sp. NPDC046727; assembly: GCF_040645635.1. Taxonomy (NCBI): domain Bacteria; kingdom Bacillati; phylum Actinomycetota; class Actinomycetes; order Kitasatosporales; family Streptomycetaceae; genus Streptomyces; species Streptomyces sp. NPDC046727. Next base: position 95,762 of record NZ_JBEYYR010000007.1, on the reverse strand, counting down.
CCCTGGTGTCCGACCTCGCCCAGGCCCTGGCCGACTGCGGCAAGGACCCCGACGTACGGGCGGTCGTCCTCACCCACACCGGCACCACTTTCTGCGCCGGCGCGGACCTGCGCGACCCGCCCGACCCGGACACCCTGGTGGCCCTGCTCCGGCAGCTCGTGGAACTGCCCAAACCGGTCGTCGCCCGGATCACCGGGCACGTCCGGGCCGGCGGCCTCGGCCTGCTCGCCGCCTGCGACATCGCCGCCGCCTCCCGCACGGCCGACTTCGCCTTCACCGAGGTACGCATCGGGGTGGCCCCCGCGGTGATCTCCCTCCCGGTGATCCCGCGCACCGACCCCCGCGCCCTCGCCCGCTACTACCTCACCGGCGAACGCTTCGACGCGGCCGAGGCCGTACGCCTCGGCCTGCTGACGGCGACGGCGGACGACGTCGACGACGCCCTCGCCCCCGTCCTGGACGGCCTGCGCCGCTCCGCCCCGCAGGCCCTGGCCGAGACGAAACGGCTGCTCACGGCTAGGGTGCTGGAGACATTCGACCGGGACGCGGCGGAGCTGACCGCGCTCTCGGCCCGGCTGTTCTCCTCCGGTCAGGCCAGGGAGGGGATGACGGCCTTCCTGGAAAGACGTGATGCGGCATGGGTGGTGTGAGTACGACGGACCGGGAGCGCGTGCCCAAACAGGACCGCAGCCGGGCCACCCGGCAGCGGCTCCTGGAAGCCGCGGTGGCCTGCCTCGCCGAGCACGGCTGGGCAGGCTCCACGGTCGCCGTCGTCGCCGAGCGCGCCGGCGTCTCCCGCGGCGCCGCCCAGCACCACTTCCCGACCCGGGAAGACCTCTTCACCGCCGCCGTCGAGTACGTCTCCGAGGAACGCTCCCTCGCCCTGCGGGCCCTGTTCCCGGACGGCGCCGCCGACCGCCGGGCCGTCGTCGCCGCCGTCGTCGACCTCTACACCGGCCCGCTCTTCCGCGCCGCCCTGCACCTGTGGGTCGCCGCCTCCAACGAGGAGCAGCTGCGGCCGCGCGTGACCGAGCTGGAGGCCCGCGTGGGCCGCGAGACCCACCGCATCGCCGTCGACCTCCTCGGCGCCGACGAGTCCCGCCCCGGCGTCCGCGAAACCGTCCAGGGCTTCCTGGACATGGCCCGCGGCCTCGGCCTCGCCAACCTCCTCACCGACGACACCGCCCGCCGCGACCGGGTCGTCACGCAGTGGGCGGCCCTGCTGGACGAAACCCTGCGCTGAGGCAACGACCGCTGGAGAGTGGCCGCGAGGGAGCAGTCGCGGGGGCGCGTTACTCTTGGGCCCATGCTTCCGATGCTCGTCCGCCGCCGCCACGTGGACTACGTGCGCGTCACGAGCATGGGCTGTCGGCGCTTCTCCGCCTGACCAGCCCCCTGTATCTCCCTTTTCTTCCCTTTTCCGGCACCGGGGGCCGCTCCTACCCCTCGGCGGCCACCCGTGCCCCGTACACCCTGCGGACGCACTATGACCACGCACAAAGCGACGTCGTACCACCAGCTCCCGATCATCGACCTGTCGGCCGCCGACCGCGGCCCCGAGGCCCGGGCCCTGCTCCACGCCCAGCTGCACAGCGCCGCCCATGACGTCGGCTTCTTCCAGCTCGTCGGACACGGTGTGACCCCCGCCGAGACCGACGCGCTGCTCACCGCCATGCGCGCCTTCTTCGCCCTTCCCGAGGCCGACCGGCTCGCCCTGGACAACGTGGGCTCCCCGCACTTCCGCGGCTACACCCGCACCGGCGACGAACGCACCGGCGGCGCCCGCGACTGGCGCGACCAGCTCGACATAGGCGCCGAACGCCCCGCCCGGATCCCCGGCCCCGGCGAGCCCCCGTACTGGTGGCTCCAGGGACCCAACCAGTGGCCGGCCGCCCTCCCCGAACTCCGCACGGCCGCCCTCGCCTGGATCGACAAGCTCAGCGCAGTGGCCCAGCGCCTCCTGCACGAACTCCTCACCGCCATCGGCGCCCCGGCCGACTTCTACGACCCCGTCTTCGGCGACCGGGCCCACCCGCACCTCAAGCTCGTCCGCTACCCCGGCAGCGCGGCCGACGGCACCGACCAGGGCGTCGGCGCCCACAAGGACTACGGCTTCCTGACCCTGCTCCTCCAGGACACGGTCGGCGGCCTCCAGGTCCAGCGCGAGGACGGCCGCTTCCACGAGGTACCGCCCATCGAGGGCGCGTTCGTCGTCAACCTCGGCGAACTGCTGGAGGTGGCCACCAACGGCTACCTCCTCGCCACCAACCACCGGGTCGTCAGCCCGCCCGGCGCCACCGAACGCTTCTCGGTCCCGTTCTTCTACAACCCGCGCCTGGACGCGAAGGTGGCCCCCCTGCCCTTCCCGCACGCGTCGAAGGCCCCCGGCATCACGACGGACCCGACGAACCCCCTGTACGCCGAGTACGGCTACAACGAACTCAAGGGCAAACTGAGGGCCCACCCGCTGGTGGCGGAGAGGCATCACAGGGACTTGCTGGCAGCGGCGTGAGAAAACTGGCCCGAAGGGCCGTTTTTTCAGGGGCGCGGGGCTGCATCCGATATGCGGCTCCGCCGCGTGGGCGCGAGCAACCACGGACGACCCGCAGCCGCCCACGCGCCCCGGCCACCCCTCTCAGTGGGCGATGTCCCCGTACCCCTCGATGTCCTCCGGCCGCCGCGCCCCCGGCCCCACATACCGGGCAGAGGGCCGCACCAACCGCCCCGTCCGCTTCTGCTCGAGAATGTGCGCCGACCACCCAGCCGTACGGGCACACGTGAACATGGAAGTGAACATGTGCGCCGGCACCTCGGCGAAGTCGAGCATGATCGCCGCCCAGAACTCCACGTTGGTGGCCAGCACCCGGTCCGGCCGCCGGTTGTGCAGCTCCTCCAGCGCGGCCTTCTCCAGCGCCTCCGCGACCTCGAACCGCGGAGCGCCCAGCTCACGCGCCGTACGCCGCAGCACCCGCGCCCGCGGATCCTCGGCCCGGTACACCCGGTGCCCGAACCCCATCAGCCGCTCACCCCGGTCCAGCGTCCGCCGGACGTACGCCTCCGCGTCCCCCGTCCGCTCGATCTCCTCGATCATCCCGAGCACCCGGGACGGCGCACCGCCGTGCAGCGGCCCGGACATCGCGCCGACCGCACCCGAGAGCGCGGCGGCGACGTCGGCGCCGGTGGAGGCGATGACCCGCGCCGTGAACGTGGACGCGTTCATGCCGTGCTCGGCGGCGGACGTCCAGTAGGCGTCCACGGCCGCGACATGCTTGGGATCCGGCTCCCCGCGCCACCGGATCATGAACCGCTCCACCACCGAGTTCGCCTTGTCGATCTCCCGCTGCGGCACCATCGGCAGCCCCTGCCCGCGCGCGGACTGGGCGACGTACGACAGGGCCATGACGGCGGCCCGCGCCAGGTCGTCGCGGGCCTGCCCCGCGTCGATGTCGAGCAGCGGACGCAGTCCCCAGACGGGGGCGAGCATGGCGAGCGCCGACTGGACGTCCACGCGGATGTCACCGGAGTGGACGGGGATCGGGAACGGCTCGGCGGGCGGCAGGCCGGGGTTGAAGGCGCCGTCGACCAGCAGCCCCCACACGTTCCCGAACGAGACGTGCCCGACCAGATCCTCGATGTCGACGCCCCGGTAGCGCAGGGCGCCGCCCTCCTTGTCCGGTTCGGCGATCTCCGTCTCGAACGCGACGACTCCTTCGAGCCCGGGTACGAAATCGGACATCAGGCGGCTCCTCATGATGTGTGGGCGGCGGTCACCCCGGTGATGCCCTGATCTGCCGGTGGTCACCCGTGGTGGACCCGACCGTAAAGGGAGCAGCACGATAACCCCCGGTGCCACGGTTGGGGAGACCGCACGACACTGAGTGCCATACCCGTTCGATACGGCAAGATGACCGCGTGACCGACCGCGACCCGCTCCTGGATCCCGTCCTCGATCCCGCCGCCATGCGCAAGCAGTACCGGGCCGAGGGACTCGCCGAAGAGGACCTCGCCACCCATCCGATGGACCAGTTCGCCCGCTGGTTCGAGGACGCCGCCCGGGCGGCCCTGCACGGCACGCTCTACGAGCCCAACGCGATGGTCGTCTCCACGGCGGACGCGACCGGCCGCCCCAGCTCACGCACGGTCCTGATGAAGCAGTACGACACCGACGGCTTCGTCTTCTACACCAACTACGGCTCCCGCAAGGCCCGTGACCTGGCGGAGAACCCGCACGTCTCGCTGCTCTTCCCCTGGCACCCGCTGGCCCGTCAGGTCATCGTCACGGGCACCGCCCGGCGCACCGGCCGCGACGAGACCGCCGCCTACTTCCGCACCCGCCCGCACGGCTCCCAGCTGGGCGCCTGGGCCAGTGCCCAGTCCACGGTGATCGCCTCCCGCACCGAACTCGACACGGCCTACGCCGCACTCGAGGCCCGCTACCCCGAGGACGAACAGGTCCCGGTCCCCCCGCACTGGGGCGGCTTCCGCATCGCCCCCGAGACGATCGAGTTCTGGCAGGGCCGGGTCAACCGCCTCCACGACCGCCTGCGCTACGTCGCCCAGCCGAACGGCACCTGGAGGGTCGAGCGCCTCAGCCCGTGACGGCCCCGGAAAACGCAGACGACCCGCGGGCTGGGTTCCTCAAGGAGGAGCCGGCCGGACGTACCGGCAGCCCGCGGGTCGGGTGACTGCTGTGGGATAGGGCCGGCTGCACGCTGCTGTCGCGCGCTGGTCCGGCACCGCACATGGCGTGGTGACGGGCCGCTAGCCCGCAGCCACCTCACGCGTCCGGTTTCCATACATCTGCCGAACCACCTCCCTTCTCGTGTACTCCACACCCTAAGAAGCCGCCGGAGCGCGCTCAACTCTTTTTCTTGCGGGAACAGGATGTGGGCTGTGTCACGTTCCAGTTGAATGAGGGTCTGAGTGCAGGCCAGTGAGCGAACCGAGTGCCGTGTGCGCGCGGACGCAGCCTCCAGGGGGTCCAGGTGAGTGCTTCGCGGCGGAGTGGGACCACTGATGAACTGGGGCCGGACGAGCCCGGTGAGTCCGGCGGCTCCGACCTGCTCGCCGCGCTGCTGGACGGGATGGACGCGGCCCTGTGCGCCTTCGACGCCGACGGGGTGGTGACCCACTGGAACCGGGAGGCCGAGCGGATCCTCGGGTGGACGGCCGCCGAGGCCGTCGGGCGGCACGGGTTCGCCGGATGGGCGGTGCGCAGCGCCGACGCCGAGGAGGTGCAGGCCCGGCTGATGTCGGCGATGCACGCGCCGGGCCGGCAGGTGCACGAGTTCGCGCTGGTCACCAAGGACGGCGGGCGGGTGCTCGTACGGACCCAGTCCGCCGCCGTGCGCGGGCCCGAGGGGAAGCCCGCGGGGGTGTACTGCGCGTTCAGCGAGGTGCACGCGCAGATCGATCTGGAGCGGTCGATCGCGCTGAGCGAGGCGCTGTTCGAGGACGCCTCCTGGGGTGTCGTGGTCGTCGACGCCGATCTGCGGCCCGCCGTCGTGAACGCGCACGCGGCGCGGGCGCTGGGCGTCGGGCGCACGTCCGTCCTGGGCCGGCCGCTCGGTGACCTGCTCGCGCAGGGCGTGGAGGAGCTGGAGGCCGCGCTGACGCACGTCCTGGCCGAGGGCGCGCCGCCCGCGCCCGCAGAGATGTGGGTGGCGCTGCGTACGGCGGAGGGCGAGAAGCGGCGCTGCTGGCGGAGCGGGTTCGTGCGGTTGGCCTCGCCGCTCGCGGAGGAGCCGGTGCCGCTCGGGGTGGGCTGGCTGTTCCAGGACGTCACGGAGGCCAAGCAGGTCGAGCAGGAGGCGTCCCTGCTGCGGTTCCGGACGAATCAGCTGCACCGGGCGGCGCGGGCCGCCGCCGAGTGCGAGGACCCGGCCGAGGCGGCCACCGTCCACCTGGACTTCGCGCTCGCCGGCTTCGCCGACCACGCGCTCATCGACCGGGTGGCGGGCGCCCCGCGCGCGGACGGCGAGCAGGCCCCGGGTCCGGTCCGGCTGGTACGGCTCGCCGCCACGCCCGCAGGGGCGCCGGGGCCGAGCGTGCTCACGGGCGCGGCCGGGCTGCCCGCGCGCTACTCGGAGGGGCACCCGGCGCTGCAGTGCGTGGAGCGGGCCGGGGCCGTGCGCGCGGACGCCGGGTCGGTCCCGGCCGAGCGGGCGCGGGAGTGGGCGTTGGAGCGGCAGTGGCCCGGCGACGCGGTGCACGCGCTGTGCGCGGTCCTGCGCAGCCGGGGGCGGACGCTGGGCGTGGTGACCTTCCTGCGCGACGCCGGCCGCAGCCGCTTCGAGCGGTCCGACACGGCCTACGCGGAGGACGTGGCCGTGCGGATCGCGGCGGCCCTGGACCTGGCGGAGGCGGTGCGGGGGCGGCCGGGCGAGGAGGCGCGGTAGGGCCGGCCGCGGCGGTGCCGTCAGCTGCGGTAGAAGATCCGGTCGCCGTACTCCGTCATCACCCGGCGGTTCCAGTCGTGTCCGCCGTCGACGTTGCCGGAGCGCAGCAGCGGCGGCTCGATGCCGCGGTCGGCGAGGGTGGCGGCGGTGGTCGCCATGACGGCCTGCATCAGGGCCGCGGTGACGACCGTGGAGGCGGGGGCGAAGGGCGCCGGGATGGTGTCCAGGGTGAGTTCGGCGTCGCCGACGGCGATCTTCGAGTCGAGGACGATGTCGCAGTGGTCCTTGAGGAAGGTGCCGGAGGCGTGCCGGGACGTCGTCTGCGAGGCGTACGCCACCGAGGTCACGCCGATGACCTTGACGCCGAGGGCGCGGGCGCCCACGGCCATCTCGACGGGCAGGGCGTTGCGTCCGGAGAGGGAGATGATCACGAGGGCGTCGCCGGCGCGGAGCGGGGAGGTGTCGAGGACGGCGCTCGCGAGGCCGTCGACTCGTTCGAGGGCGGAGCCGAGCGTGGCCGGGGTGACGTCGACGCCGACGACGCCGGGGACGGCGAGCAGGTTCATCAGGGCCAGGCCGCCGGCCCGGTAGACGACATCCTGGGCGGCGAGCGAGGAGTGTCCGGCGCCGAAGGCGAACAGGCGGCCGCCGGCCGCGACGGTGTCGGCGAGCAGGGTGCCGGCCGCGGTGATCGCCGCGGCCTCCTCGTCGCGGGCCCGTTGCAGCAGGCCGATGGCGGCGTCGAAGAACAGGTCGGCAGGCGTGCCGTCGCTCATGCGGTGCCCCTTCGCAGCGTCTGTGTCGCGGATCACCGTGCGGTCTGGACCAGCGCGGTGTCAATACGGCCCGCAGCCGAGTGGGCTCCCGTTTTCCCGGTACCGCCCGCTTGTCAGTGGGGTACGGCAGAATTGGTTGCAGGGCCAGCGCACGCGCCGGGCTGCCGGCAGAGGTAATCGAGGGGCACGTATGTCCGGACTGATCGACACCACGGAGATGTATCTCCGCACCATCCTCGAACTCGAAGAGGAAGGCGTCGTCCCCATGCGCGCCCGCATCGCGGAGCGGCTGGACCAGAGCGGGCCGACGGTGAGCCAGACGGTGGCGCGGATGGAGCGCGACGGTCTGGTGTCCGTGGCCAGCGACCGTCACCTGGAGCTGACGGACGAGGGCCGCCGGCTGGCGACGCGCGTGATGCGCAAGCACCGCCTGGCCGAATGTCTGCTCGTGGACGTGATCGGGCTGGAGTGGGAGCAGGTGCACGCGGAGGCGTGCCGCTGGGAGCACGTGATGAGCGAGGCCGTCGAGCGGCGCGTGCTGGAGCTGCTGCGGCACCCGACCGAGTCGCCGTACGGCAACCCCATCCCGGGCCTGGAGGAGCTGGGCGAGAAGGACGGCGCGGACCCGTTCCTGGACGAGGGCATGGTCTCGCTGGCCGACCTGGACCCGGGCACGGACGGCAAGACGGTCGTCGTCCGCCGTATCGGCGAGCCGATCCAGACGGACGCGCAGCTGATGTACACGCTGCGCCGGGCGGGTGTGCAGCCAGGTTCGGTGGTGAGCGTGACGGAGTCGCCCGGCGGGGTGCTGGTGGGCAGCGGCGGCGAGGCCGCCGAGCTGGAGGCGGACGTCGCCTCCCACGTGTTCGTCGCCAAGCGCTGAGACAGGAGAGGGCCCCGGCGCCGTGCGGCGCCGGGGCCTGTCCTCCCCTGTGCTGACCCGGAGCCCCGAGCTCCCAGGGTCATCCCCCTCGGACCGTTTTTCCCCGAGCGGTCCGCCTCCCGCCAGAAGAGATCCCCTTGGCTGCGGCGATCATTCCTTGAGAGGTGTCACTCGAATGAGGGGTGTTGTCCGCGGAGACAGAATTTTCGAATAGGCATTCGATAACCTGAGGCAGCTGACGACGAGGCAGGCGGAGCTGGGGGGTGCCAGGCCGATGGCACGGCGTATCGATGTGACGGGAGCGGGCGGGGTGCGCCTGGCCGCCTGGGAGTTCGCCGACTCTCCGAAACCGGAGGCGGAGCCCGGCGCTCCGGGCGTGTTGTTACTGCACGGGCTGATGGGCCGCGCCTCTCACTGGGCGGCGACGGCCCGCTGGCTCGCCGGGCGCTTCCGCGCCGTAGCGCTCGACCAGCGCGGCCATGGTCAGAGCGACAAACCCCCACGGGCCGCGTACACCCGCGAGGCCTACGTCGAGGACGCCGAGGCCGCCGTCGAACAGCTCGGGCTCGCCCCCGCCCTCCTCATCGGCCACGCCATGGGCGCGCTGACCGCCTGGCAGCTCGCCGCCAAGCGCCCGGATCTGGTGCGCGGTCTGATCATCTGCGACATGCGGGCCTCCGCGCTCGGCGCGGCCTCGCAGCGCGAGTGGGCCGAGTGGTTCCGCTCCTGGCCCGTCCCCTTCGCCAGCCTGGCCGACGTCCACAAGTGGTTCGGCGAGGACGACCCCTGGGCGGAGCGGCCCAACCCGGCGCGCGGGTCCTTCTACGCCGAGGTGATGCACGAGGGGGACGACGGCTGGCGGCCGGTCTTCGAGCCCGAGCAGATGCTCAGCTCCCGCGAGACATGGGTCTACGACGCCCACTGGGAGGAGCTGGCCCAGGTCAGATGCCCCGCGCTGGTCGTCCGCGGCCTCGACGGCGAACTGGGCCGCGCCGAGGCCCAGGAGATGGTCCGGGTCCTGCCGAACGGGGTCTATGCGGAGGTGCCGGACGCGGGTCACCTCGCCCACTATGACCTGCCGGTGGCTTGGCGGGCCGCTGTCTCGCCGTTCCTTGATTCGCTGCGGCGGGATTGAGCGCCCATTCGTCTGCCGGGTTGCCGTCTCGTCGGCGGGTGCGGGTCGTGGTGGGTTTCTCGCGCAGTTCCCCGCACCCCTGAAGGGGCGCGGGGAACTGCTAACGGTCCCGGCCGCACGCGTAGGCCAGGGGGGAGATCAGTTCCTCCGCGTCCGGCAGCCAGCGGTTTGCCGGGGTGGGCCGGCAGGCCCACTGGACGGCGCCCCGGGATCCGAACCGTGTGGGCGGTGCCGCCACGTACGCGCCCTCGCCGAGCGCCACCAGGTCCAGTGACGACAGCGACCAGCCGATCTTGCGCACCAGCTCCGGCACCTTCGCGGACGCCCCCGGGAGCACGAAGAAGTGCATGCGCCGGTCCGGGGTCAGCGTGACCGGCCCGAGCGTCAGCTCCATCCGCTCCATCCGGGCGAGCGCCAGGAACCCCGCGCTCTCCGGGACGGTCAGCGCGTCGAAGGTCCGCCCCGTGGGCAGCAGGATCGACGCCGTCGGCTGCTTCTGCCACATCCGGCGCGCGACGGTCGCGCTGCCGGTCGCCTGGGTCGCCCAGTCGGGGCGCGTGGGGTGCGCACCCGGCGCAGGGCAGGAGGCGTCGCCGCACGAGCAGCGCTGCATCCCGTCGACGGCTTCCAGCCAGGTGCCCGGGAACACGTCCCAGTGCCGTTCCTCGGCATACCGTACGGCCGTCTCCAGCAGCGATTCCCCGCGCTGCTGCGGAATGTGACCGGCAATCTTCGTGTCCTGGGCGCCCGCGATCGTCTCTTCCACGCTCCACTCAACTCCCGCACCCACCTGGAGTTACGGCTGTAGCGCGCGCGGGGGAGGAGCATCGATTCCGCAGTCGGGGCGCATGGGTGCATGACCGGGGGCGCGCGGGAGGAAGCGGGGCGTGGACTGGGTAGCCAGGGGTGGGGGAGCATGCGTCTTTACCCCGGCAAACCGCACATGTCGCGCATTGACGGTATGTCAGCTGGGCAGTGATCTTCCCGGCCGGATCTTCACGCTCCGGAGGGTCGCAACACGCTCCAGGGGAACGCAACGCAGGGGGTAGCACATGGCCGCAAGGCCTCTCGTGGCGAGGCAGCCGAACGAACGGCTGCAGGCACTCATCCAGGAAGCGGGGTGCTCGAACGCCGGGCTGGCCCGGCGGGTCAACATGTGCGGGGCCGAGCACGGCCTCGACCTGCGCTACGACAAGACGTCCGTGGCCCGCTGGCTGCGCGGTCAGCAGCCGCGGGGCCGGGCCCCGGCGATCATCGCGGAGGCGCTCGGGCGCAAGCTCGGCCGTACGGTCACGATCGACGAGATCGGCATGGCCAACGGCAAGAACCTCGCATCGGGAGTCGGTCTCCAGTTCTCGCCGACGGTACTGGGGGCCATCGAGCAGGTCTGCGAGCTGTGGCGCAGCGACGTGGGGCGCCGGGACTTCCTGTCCGGCTCCTCCGTCGCCGCCTCCGCGCTGGTCGAGCCCAGCCGGGACTGGCTGATCTCCGCGCCGGACGCCCAGGTGGCCCGGCAGGCGGGCCCGCGCGTGGGCCAGGCCGACGTGGCCGCCGTACGGTCCATGACCCAGGCGCTGACGGACCTGGACCACCAGTACGGCAGCGGGCATGTCCGCCCGGTCGTCGTGCACTACCTCAACAGCGTCGTCTCCGGGCTGCTCGCGGGCTCGTACCGGGAGGCGGTCGGCCGGGAACTCTTCGCCGCTGTCGCCCGGTTGACCGAGCTGGCCGGGTACATGGCCGTGGACACCGGCCAACCGGGCCTGGCCCAGCGGTACTACATCCAGTCGCTGCGGCTCGCGCAGGCCGCCGGGGACCGCGGGTACGGCGGTTACGTCCTCGCCGCGTCCATGAGCCATCTCGCCGCGCAGCTCGGGAACCCGCGCGAGATCGCCCAGCTGGCGCGGGCGGCGCAGGAGGGGGCGCGCGGGCATGTGACCCCGCGCGTGGAGGCGATGTTCCACGCCGCCGAGGCGCGCGGGCACGCCCTGCTCGGGGACGCGCGCGCGGCGCAGACGGCCGGCGGGCGGGCGGTCACGGCGATGGAGCAGGCGGACGGCCTTGCCGGGGACGACCCGGTGTGGATCGCGCACTTCGACGAGGCCTATCTCGCCGACGAGTTGGCGCACTGCCACCGCGACCTCGGCCAGGCCGAGCAGGCGGCGCGGTACGCCGAGCAGTCGCTGGCCGGGCACCCCGAGTCCCGGGCCCGCCGGCGCGCCATCGGCTATGTGCTGCTCGCCACGGCCCAGGTGCAGCAGCGCGAGATCGAGCAGGCCTGCAACACCGGCCTCAAAGCGGTGGAGTTGCTGGAGACACTCCGCTCCAACCGGGGCGCCGAGTATCTGGACGATCTCCAGCAGCGCCTGGAGCCGTTCCGGGACGAAGCGGTGGTAAGGGAGTTCGGGGCGCGCCTCGATCTCCAGCAGGCCGCGTGAACACCGCCCCGGCGGGGGCGTGAACGGGCGGGAAACGGCACCCGGCGTGCGCCGGGCGGCATGGACTCCGCATCGCGGAAAGGATCTGTTACCGCTGTCACAGGGAAGGGGATCGCGGCCTGAGCTGCGTGGCACGCGGCTCGGGGGACCCGGTAGCGTGAGCCGACAATTCACAAGGTCCCCCATTCGTAGGAGTCCCGGTGACGCAGAGTGGACAGGGCGAGGAGCCCTCGGCGCGGCCCGCGCACGAAGGCATCGTGCTGCCCTCCGACGGAGGCGAGCCCCTGCTGCCGGGCATGACCGGGACGCCCGCGCCCGCCGGCCCGGCCGGCGGGCGGGCCTGGGGCGGTTCCTGGGGCCCCGAGCAGCAGGCGCCGCAGCAGGGTCAGGGCTACCCGGCGGCGGCCCCGCAGTGGGGCGCGCCCGGCGGCCCCGGCGAGCAGTCGCCGCCCGCCGCGAGCCCGGGCCCGCTGCCCCCGGAGGGCGCCCCGGCCCCGTCGTACGGCGGCCAGGCCCCCGGCTACGGCGGTGAGGCGCCGTCCTACGGTGGCCAGCCCATGGCTCCCGGCGGCTACGGCGCGGCGCAGCAGCCCGCGTACGGCGCACCGGACCCCTATCAGCAGCACCAGCAGCAGTACCCTGCGCAGCCCGCCGCGCCGCTCCCGCCCGCCGTGCCGGACGCGTACCCGGCCACGGGCGCCCCGCTGCCCCCGACGGCGGACGGCGCGACCCAGTACATACCGCCGGTCCCCGCCGGTCCCGCCGCGCCCGTGGACGAGGGCGCGACCCAGTACATACCGCCGGTCGCCGCCGCTCCCGCGGCCTCCGTGCACGAGGCGGCCACCCAGTACATGCCGCCGGTGACGCCCGGCGCGCTGCCGCCGGAGTCGGGCGGCGAGGAGACCCGCTACCTCGGCCAGGTGCCCCGGCAGGCGGCGCCCGCGCACTCCGACGCGGAGGCCACGCAGTACATACCGCCCTACTCCGCCCAGGCCCAGGGGCAGGGGGCGGACCGGCAGCCGCCCGCCGAGTTCGACAACCTCTTCCGCGGCGGCCCGGCGGGCGACGGCGGCCCGGCCGGCTCCACCCAGCAGCTCCCGCGCGTCCAGCAGCCGGACGCCCACCCCGGCCCGGCGCAGTCGTCGTACCACCCGGCGCAGCCGTCGTACGACGACCGGGAGTACGACGACGGCGGGCGGCGCGGCGGACGGTCGCGGGTGCCGCTGATCGCCGCCATCGGCGTGGGCATCGTCGTGCTCGGCGTCGGCGCCGGCGCGCTGCTCAGCAGCGGGGGCGGCAAGGACCAGGGCGGTGACGACAAGACGGTCGCCGCCGCGTCCCCGGCCGGCCAGGACTCCGCCTCGCCCAGCGCCGACCCCGCCCGGGCGCAGGCGGTCGAGCTGGACAAGCTGCTCGCGGACAGCGGCAGCAGCCGGGCCTCGGTGATCCAGGCGGTGGCCGACGTCAAGCGGTGCGACAACCTCGACCAGGCCGCCGCCAACCTGCGGGACGCGGCGGGGCAGCGCGGCGAGCTGGTCACCCGGCTCGGCAAGCTGTCCGTGGACAAGCTGCCGGGCAACGCCGATCTGACGGCCGCGCTGACCAAGGCCTGGCAGGCGTCCGCCGCGGCCGACAACCACTACGCGGCCTGGGCCGGCCAGGCCAAGAACCGCAAGGTCTGCCACAAGGGGCACGCCCGGACCACCGGGGAGACCCAGGCCGGCAACCGGGAGAGCGGCACCGCCAGCGCGCAGAAGACGAAGGCGGCGGCGCTGTGGAACGCGATCGCGACGAAGTACGGCCTGACCCAGCGCCAGCCCACCCAGCTGTGATCAGCCGTCGGCGCTGACGGACCCCGGCGCCGGGGTCCGTCACGGCACGTCCGCGTTCTCCAGGGTGGAGGTCATGTCGGCGATGCCGTTGGTGCCGCCGATGCCCTTGCGGGCCGCGACCAGCTTGCCGCCCTCGACCACCTGAAGGGTCACGTCGGCGTTGACCAGCCGGGGGAAGCCGACCGCGGAGAGCTTGCCCTCGTAGGGCCAGTGCAGGGTCGGGGTGAGGCCGCCGGTGGAGACCCGCAGGCCGTCGTTGAGGGTGCGCCGCACGGTGTCGGAGCTGACCTCGCCGTCGCCGATCTTCTCCAGGACGGCCCTGAGCACGGTGTAGGCGATCCACGTGGTCTGCACGCCGGCGTCCGCGGGGTCGATGCGGTTGTCGCCGAAGGCCTCCTCGTTGATCACCTTCTTCATCGGGTCCCAGCGGGAGTCGGAGGCGACCGGGTACCAGCCGGTGATGTACGCCCCCTCGTACGGCCCGCCCGCCCCGCCTGTGGCGTTGATCACGGTCTGGTCGACGCTGCCGAGGACGGTCGCGGTGCGCACGGCCGGGTAGCTCTCGCGGGTCCGGCGGAAGGAGTCCATGAAGGTGTCCGTGCGGTCCCCGAGCGCGGGCACCACACAGCCCTTCCTGGTCACGTCCTTGGTCGCGTAGCGCAGCGCCTGCTCGGCCTGGCCGCCGTACTCGGTGGCGTCCTCGGCGGCGAGCTGGTCGCCGGCGTCCGCGTGCCGGCCCGCCTTGAGGCCGGAGTCGAGCATCGCGGGCAGCTCGTCGCCGGCGATGCTGTCGGGGCGGACCAGGGAGATGTTGCCGCAGCTGGCCGCGAGGGCCTTGCCGAGGCCGGCCAGGAGGGCGGGCTGGCCGCCGTTGACCGGGTAGGACATGGCGCCGGTGAACTCGTCGTTGGTGACGCCGTAGCCGCCTATGTAGGGGATGCCGGCGCCCTCCAGCGGGGCGAGGTAGGAGTCGCCGAACTGGCTGTACGAGCCGACGACCGCGACCACGTTCTCGGCCGCCGCGCGCCGGGCGCACTTCGCGGCGCCCACGCTGTCGTTGTGGTCGTTGCAGGTCAGCACCTCGAGCTTGCGGCCGTTGATGCCGCCCTGGGAGTTGATCCACCGCGCGTAGGCGCGGGCCATCGCGGGCATGCCGGGCTTGTTGGTCGCGTCGGTGTCCTGCGGGGCCCAGGTCATCACCTTGATCGGGTCATCCCCGGAGCCCCCCGTGGCACCGGGGATGACCCCGCATGCGGCGGTGAGCGACGCACAGAGGGCCACGGCGCCTGCCGCGAGGGCCGTGGCTCTGACGGGGCGGGGGAGAGCGGGAAGAGAGGTGGTACGGGTGCGTCGCCTGCCGGTCATGCACATGCACGATTCCCTCACACTGCTAACCGGGGAGTGATCCTTGGTCAACGAAGGGTGACGTCCAGGTGAATTACGGGGGCCAGTGAGACCCGTGGGGCGAAGAACGTACGATCGATGACCGTGCAAGGTTCGGAGAACACTTCCCGTCGCGGCCGCCGCTCCTCCACCATGGGCGGCATGCCCCTCAACGACATGCCGTGGTGGCGGTGGCGCAGCAACGTGCGCTCGGCGCTGCACATGCTCTCCGATCCCGGGTTCCAGCGGGACGTCTGGCTGGCCGGCGTGGACGGCTACGGCGACGTGACGGACGCCGTGTACCGGCTGGTCGAGGACACCTGGCTGGACAACTGGTCGGCCGAGAAGTACGTCGGCACCATATTCCGGGACTCGCAGGAGGCGGCGCTCGTCGACACCGCCGTGCTGCGGGTGCTGCGGATCATGCACCAGGTCGGCCCGGACGCGCCGGTCGCCGCGTACCTGGAGCACGCCGGCTGGCCGGAAGCGGTGCGGGCGGCGCGGGACGCGCACGTCCGGATGTCGGCGAGCGACGGGGAGGACCCGGACGCGCCGCCGAAGAGCCTGGACGTGCTGCGGATCCTGACGCGGTCCGCGTAGCGGACGGAGGCCCCCGCGGCCCGGCCGGTATGGGACCCTGTAGTGCATGACTGAGCAGTCCGCCTCTTCCGCCGCCGCGCCGGCCGATCAGTACGTCCTCACGCTCTCCTGCCCGGACAAGCAGGGCATCGTGCACGCCGTGTCCAGCTATCTGTTCATGACCGGCTGCAACATCGAGGACAGCCAGCAGTTCGGCGACCACGACACGGGACTGTTCTTCATGCGGGTCCACTTCTCGGCCGACGCGCCGGCGACCGTGGACAAGCTGCGGGCGAGCTTCGCCGCGGTCGGTGACTCCTTCCACATGGACTGGCAGATCAACCGGGCCGACGAGAAGATGCGCATCCTGCTGATGGTCAGCAAGTTCGGGCACTGCCTGAACGACCTGCTGTTCCGGGCGCGGATCGGCGCGCTGCCGGTCGAGATCGTGGGCGTGGTGTCGAACCACACCGACTTCGAGGAGCTGGTGGGCTCCTACAACATTCCCTTCCACCACATTCCGGTCACGAAGGACACCAAGTCCGAGGCCGAGGCAAAGCTGCTGGAGATCGTCCGCGAGGAGAACGTCGAACTGGTCGTCCTCGCCCGCTACATGCAGGTCCTCTCGGACGACCTGTGCAAGCGGCTCAGCGGCCGGATCATCAACATCCACCACTCGTTCCTGCCGAGCTTCAAGGGCGCGAAGCCGTACCACCAGGCGCATGCGCGGGGTGTGAAGCTGATCGGGGCGACGGCGCACTACGTCACCGCGGACCTGGACGAGGGGCCGATCATCGAGCAGGAGGTCGAGCGGGTCGGGCACGGTGTGACGCCGGACCAGCTGGTGGCCGTCGGCCGCGATGTGGAGTGCCAGGCGCTGGCGCGGGCGGTGAAGTGGCATGCGGAGCGGCGCATTCTGCTGAACGGCCGCCGGACCGTGGTCTTCGCCTGACAGGCCTCAAGGCGGTGCCTACATCCGGCTCAGACTCGCCGCCGCGTACAGCACGTCCCTGATCGCCTGGCGGTCGCCGTCCTGGCCCACCGCCGCGTCCTGCGGCGACACATGGCCCGCGGCCAGCCTGCAGAACTCCACGCCGTCCAGGGCCACATGGGCCACCTCGAAGTCGGCGGAGCCCACCGCCGCCGGTGAGTCCAGCGGGATCAGCCACTCGCCGCCGGCCGCGCCCTCGATCTCCAGCCGCAGGCTGCGGCCGGGCGCGCCGGCCGGGACCAGGTGCGGGGTCCGGCGGCCCGGCTCGGACAGTCCCGCGCGGCGGCGCTCGGCGAGTGCCGTGGGCAGCAGCCGGGCCGCCAGGTCGATCATCCGGTTGAGATGCCGCGGCGCCGGCGGCTCGTACGGATAGTCCACCGCCTCCGCGATGTCCTCCGCGTGCACCCAGCACTCGAAGGCGCGGTCCAGCATCGCGTCGTGCAGCGGCAGCGCGAAGTCGTCGTACGACACCGTGAGTCTGCCCGCGTGGCTCCCGGTGAAGGACACCGTCCGCACCAGGCCGTGGCTCTGCTCCCGCCAGGGCCCCCGCACCGAGCGGTTCGGCGGGAAGTGCGAGGCCCGCCAGTACGCCTCCGTGCGGCCGGCCGGGCCCGTGGCGCCCTCCGCCGCCGCATCGGCGACCTCGGCCAGCGGGTCCTCCAGACCGAGCGCCGCGGCGACCAGCCCGTCCACCGACAGCAGGTGCGCGATCACCCCGGCGACGGTCGTACGACGGTTCGTCGGGGCGTCGGCCTCGAACCACCGCAGCCGGACCGGCGCATGCCACTCCGCGTCCCCGAAGTCCTGCAGCAGCGCGTCAAGACGCGCGGTCTCGGCGTCGTACGGCGCGGCCCAGCCGGGCAGCGGGATGCGCGGCGGGCGGCGGTTCAGGCAGTTCTCCAGGACGCGGGTGCGCAGCCCGGGATCCAGGTCGAGGCTCTCCGGCTGGTGCAGCAGGCCGACCGCCTCGCGCAGCCGGCGGGCCTCGTCGGCGCACGGGCCGCAGCCGCCCAGGTGCTGCTCCACGGCCGCCGTCTCCGCCGCGGAGCAGGCGGCCAGCGCCCAGGCGCCGAGCAGCGACTTCAGGACGTCGTGCGACAGGTCGGGCGGCACGGGTGCGGGGTCCCCCAGGTCGGCGAGGTCGGGCAGCGGAAGCCCACTGTCCTCCACGGAGGCGCGGGGCGTGGGTATGCGCGGCATCGGGGTCGGGTCGTGTCCGCCGGCACCACCCGGGACGTCCCCCGAACCACCCCCGCGTCCGCCGGCGTTGCCTCCGTCGTGTTCGTCGTGTTCCTCGAACCGGCCCGTCCCGCTCACACCGCACCCCGGTATCCCGGCGGTGTGCCGGTGTCGTGGGCGGTGGAGAGCAGTTGGAGGCCGAGGCGGAGCCGGCGGCGGGCCTCGTCCTCGGTGACGCCGAGGTCGGCCGCGGTCTGGCGGTAGTCACGGCGCTGGAAGTAGGCCAGGTCCAGGGCGGCGCGCAGCGGGGCCGGCATGGAGTGGACGATGTAGTCGGCGCGGGCGGCGACCGAGGCGCGGCGGACCGTGCTCTCCCGCTCCTCGGGCCGGGGCTGCTCCAGCTCCTCCCGGTCGCGCAGCCGCTGCACGGCGACCCGGTGGGTGACCGCGGCGATCCAGGAGCGCAGCGGGCCCTGCTTGGGGTCGTAGATCTCGGGGTGCTCCCAGACGTGGGCGAAGACCTCGCGGGTCACGGTGTCGGCGGCCTCCTCGTCGCCGAGGACGCGGTGGGCGAGGCTGTGCACGAGGGAGGCGAACCGGTCGTACAGCTCGCCGAGGGCGGCTGCCTCGCCGCGGGCGAGCCGCTGTTGCATCTTGCGGTCCCAGCGGGGCGGTGCGTCCCTCCTGGCCATGCGGTCCCCTCCCCTCGCCGTGTCCGGCCCGTCCAGCCTGTCGGTCCTGCCCACTCGAATGTAGTCGCCACGTCTGACAGTGCACGCCCCGTTGCGTCAATGTGCGCCCCCTGGAGGGCCGCAGGTGATAGTGCCCTCTTCACATAACCTTCACGCGAGGTGCGCGCATCTCCGATCGAACAGGATCGGCAATGACCAAAACAAGCCCCCTATTGATCAGTCGCCGTTTGCCGCGTCACGTTTCAGGGAACGGCCGCTGGGCAGCCGCGCGAAGAGAAACGTAGGAACTGCTTCCGTTTCCGGGCGGTTCCGGGAGATCCGGCGAGCGGAGGGGCAGGGCCGTGGCATTCAACGTGACCGGTGTCGAACAGGGCGAGTGGGCCGTGCTCCGGGTGTCCGGAGAGCTGGACCTGATGACCTCGCCGGTGCTGCGCCAACGGGTGCACGACGTCGTCGCCGCGGGCCACCACAGGCTCGTCGTCGACCTCTCCGACGTGTTCTTCTGCGATTCCAGCGGGGTCGGCGTCCTCATCGCCGCCCGCCGGCTGATCCGCTCCTGCCAGGGCCGGCTGCGGCTGATCCTTCCGGACCGGGGCGCCGACGACGGCTCGCACGTCAACCGCGTCCTCGGCGCGCTCGGCGTCCGCCGTCTCTTCGACGTCCGCCCCGACCTCGACTCCGCGACGACGGACGACCCGACGACCGCCGAGGCGGGCCCCCTCTCCGCCTGACAGCCCGACGCGGCCGGAGTGGCCAACTCCGCCTGGGCGGCGGGCTGGGCCTGACCGGCCAACTCCGCCTGGGCGGCGGGCTGCGCCTGGGCGGCGGGCTGCGCCTGATCAACCAACTCCGCCTGAGCGGTCGATTCCGCTTGGGCGGTGGGTTCCGCGTGAGTGGCGGGCTCCGTCCGACCGGCCGGCTCCGCCTCCCCTGCCCGCGTGGCCGGCTCCGATCGGAACTCCGGCTCTGCTCGTGCGGGTGTTGCGACTTCGCGATGTGGCCACACAGTTGTCGCAGAATTCCCCCGGTCTTGGCACAACCGCCGGGTTTCCGTCGTCCGACGGCCACCCGCGTCGTACCCTCCCCTCCAGGTCAACCCCACGTACGACCCTCACGTAAGGCGGCCCGAAGAGACATGGTCAGCACCGAGTACGAACGCAGGATCGCCGCCCGGTTCGCCACCTTCGACCAGGACGGCAACGGCTGGATCGACCGCGAGGACTTCAGCGCGGCGGCCAAGGCGCTGCTCGCCGAGTTCGCCGTGACCGCCCGCTCCGACAAGGGGCAGGCGCTGTACGTCGGCGCGGAGGCGTTCTGGCAGGGCATGGCCGGCATCGCGGACCGGGACGGCGACCAGCGCATCACCCGCGAGGAGTTCGTCACCGGCGCGGTCAAGCGGCTGCGCGACAACCCCGACCGCTTCGCCGAGATCGCCCGCCCCTTCCTGCACGCGGCCCTGGCGCTGGCCGACACGGACGCCGACGGCCGGATCACCGTGTCCGGCGCCGCCCGCGTGCTGCGCGCCCTGCGCGTACCGGCCGACCTCGCCGAGGCGGCGGCCACCGCCCTCGACACCGACGGTGACGGAGAGGTCGACGAGCGGGAGATCGTACCGGCGTTCGCGCGGTACTTCACCGTGCCGGAGTAGCAGGCGTCACTCACCCGAACCGCTCCCGCAACCTGTACTTCAGCACCTTCCGCAGGGTGTCGTTCCGTGGAAGGGCGTCCACCACCTCGAGCCGCTCCGGCAGCTTGTGCACGGACAGTCCTTCCGCCCGGAGGTAGGACACGAGTTCCGGGAGGGTCAACGCCGTGCAGCCTGACGGCTGTTCGACCACCGCGCAGACCAGTTCGCCGCGTTCGGGGTCCGGAAGGCCGATCACCGCCACGTCCGCCACCGCCGGATGCGCGGCCAGCAGGTCCTCGATCTCCTTGGCGGAGATGTTCTCGCCCTTGCGGATGATCACGTCCTTGAGGCGGCCGGTGAGGACCAGATGGCCGGACTCCGTCAACCGTCCGAGGTCGCCGGTGCGCAGGAAGCCGTCGGGGTCGAAGGCCGCGGCCGTCTGGGCGGGGTCCAGATAGCCCTGGCAGACGGCCTCGCCGCGGAGGCGTACCTCGCCGTCCACGATCCGGATCTCCATGGCGGCCGGGGGGCGGCCCTCGGTCGTCGCCAGGTTCTCCGGGGTGTCCCGCGGATCTCCCATCGTGATCATCGGGACCTCGGTCATGCCGTAGCCGTGGGTGAGCTGGACGCCCATCTCGCGGACCACCGCGTGGTACAGCTCGGGCGGCTTGGGGGCGCCGCCGCCCGCGAGGAGCCGCAGGGAGGGGATCACCTTCTCGTCCGGCTGCCCGCGCTGCTCGGCCAGGAACATGGAGTAGAACGCCGTGGAGCCGCCCGCCACCGTCACCCCGTGCCGCCGGTACTCCGCGAGCGCCTCCGGCAGTGCGAAATGCTCGAACATCACCGCGGGGAAGCCGTAGAGCAGGAGCATCACCGTGTAGTCGGGGCCGGCTATATGGGCGTAGGGGAAGGCCATCGAGCCGACGTCCTCCGGCGTGAGGCGGAGCGCGTGCGCCAGGCAGGAGCCGCCCGCTATCAGGGAGCGGTCGGTGTGCAGCACGCCCTTGGGGTCGGACGTGGTGCCCGAGGTCCAGTAGATCCAGCGGACCGAGGCGCCCTCGGCGGGCGGCGGGGGGAGTACGGACGGATCGCCGTCGGGGAGGCTGTCGTACGCCTCGAAGACGCCCTTGGCGCCGAGGCGGTGCGCCATCTCCGTGTGGTCGTGTCCGCGCCAGACGCCCGGTACGGCGAAGAACTCCGCCTTCGACTCGCGCAGCGCGAAGCCGACCTCCCGGTCCCGGTAGAAGGGGATCACCGGGGACTGTACGGCGCCCAGGCGGGCCAGGGCGAAGGACAGCAGGGCGGTCTCGATGCGAGTGGGCAGCTGCCAGGCGACCACCGTGCCGGGGCGCACGCCCATGCCGTACAGGCCCGCCGCGACGCGTTCGGCGCGTGTGCGCAGTTCGCCGAAGGTCAGCCGGCGGTCGGCCTGGAGGAGGACGGGGCGGTCGGGAGTGACGGCGGCGCGGCGGGTGACCAGCTCCCACAGTGTGCGGGCGGAGCTCAGGGTGTGCGGGGTCTCGCTCACGGGTGCCCCCTGCTTGGCTGACGACTCGTCAGGTGACATGCTATCTGACGGACCATCAGATAAGTCCATCCGGGTAAGCGCCAGTCCGGCGGAGGGGACCTCATGGCTACCGAACTGCCCCGCATCGTCAGCGTCGACGACCACGTGATCGAGCCCGCCCACCTCTTCGAGACCTGGCTGCCCGCCAAGTACCGGGACCGCGGGCCCAGGCCGCTGACCGCCGGGATCGGGGAGCTGGCGTACGTCGGCGGGAAGTACCAGATCACCATGGACCCGCAGGGTCCGCCGACCGACTGGTGGATCTACGAGGACCTGAAGTTCCCGTACAAGCGGAACATCGCCGCCGTCGGCTTCGACCGGGACGAGATGACCCTGGAGGGCATCACCCGGGAGCAGATGCGGCGCGGATGCTGGGACCCCAAGGCCCGGCTGGAGGACATGGACCTCAACCACGTCGAGGCCAGCCTCTGCTTCCCGACCTTCCCGCGCTTCTGCGGTCAGACCTTCTCCGAGGCCCACGACAAGGAGGTCGCCCTCGCCTGTGTGCGCGCCTACAACGACTGGATGGTGGAGGAGTGGTGCGGGGACAGCGGGGGGCGGCTGATCCCGCTGTGTCTCATCCCGCTGTGGGACGTGGAGCTGGCCGTCGCCGAGATCCGGCGGAACGCGGCGCGCGGGGTGCGGGCGGTGACCTTCTCGGAGATCCCCACCCATCTCGGGCTGCCGTCCATCCACTCCGGGTACTGGGACCCGTTCTTCGCGGTGTGCCAGGAGACGGGGACCGTCGTCAACATGCACATCGGCAGCAGCTCCCAGATGCCCGCCGCCTCCCCGGACGCACCGCCCGCCGTCCAGGCGTCCCTGAGCTTCAACAACGCGATGGCCTCGATGATGGACTACCTCTTCAGCGGGGTCCTGGTGCGCTTCCCGCGGCTCACCCTCGCGTACTCGGAGGGCCAGATGGGCTGGATCCCGTACGCCCTGGAACGCGCCGACGACGTCTGGGAGGAGCACCGGGCCTGGGGCGGGGTCAGGGACCTGATCCCCGAGCCGCCGTCGACGTACTACTACCGGCAGATCTTCTGCTGCTTCTTCCGCGACAAGCACGGGGTCGCGTCCTTGGACGTCGTCGGCCGTGACAACGCCACCTTCGAGACCGACTACCCGCACGTCGACTCGACCTTCCCGCACACCAAGGAGGTCGCCCTCGACCATGTGAAGGGCCTGGACGACGAGACGGTGCACAAGCTGATGCGGGGCAACGCCATCCGCATGCTCGGCCTGGACCTCGACGACTGATGGACCTCTCGTACACGCCCGAGGAGGAGGAGTTCCGGGCCCGGCTGCGCGAGTGGCTCGCCAAGGCGCTGCCCACCCTGCCGGCCAGGCCGTCGCCCGACGACTGGCCCGGCCGCCGCGCCTACGACCTCGGCTGGCAGCGGATGCTGTACGACGCCGGGTACGCCGGCGTCCACTGGGACGCCTCCCCGACCCTGCGGCTGATCTTCCTGGAGGAGACCGAGAAGGCGGGCGCCCCCTATGTCGGCGCCAACTTCGTCGGGCTGCTGCACGCCGGGCCCACCATCGCCGCCGAGGGCACCGCCGAGCAGCGGGCACGCTGGCTGCCGCCGATCCTGCGCGGCGAGCAGGTGTGGTGCCAGGGGTTCAGCGAACCGGACGCCGGCTCCGACCTCGCGTCGCTGCGCACCCGCGCGCGGAGGGACGGCGACACCTACGTGGTGACCGGGTCCAAGATCTGGACCTCGCACGCCGAAGTCGCCGACTGGTGCGAACTGCTGGTCCGCACCGACCCGGACGCGCCCAGGCACCGGGGCATCACCTGGCTCGCCCTGCCGATGGACGCCGGGGGCATCACCGTACGGCCGCTGCGCACGCTCGCCGGGTCGGCGGAGTTCGCCGAGGTGTTCCTCGACGAGGTGCGGGTGCCGGTCGCCAACCGGGTGGGGGAGGAGAACGACGGCTGGCGCGTCACCATGGTCACCCTCTCCTTCGAACGCGGCACCGCCTTCGTCGGCGAGGTCGTCGCCTGCCGGCGCGTCCTTCGCCAACTCGCGGACGCGGCCCGGGAGAACGGGCGCTGGGACGACCCCGTGCTGCGCCGGCGGCTCGGGCGGATGGACGCCGAGTTCCGTGCGCTGTGGCGGCTGACCCAGTGGAACGTGAGCGCGGCGGAGGCGAGCGGCGGGGTGCCGGGCGTCGGCGGCTCGGTCTTCAAGCTCCGCTACTCGCACGCCCGGCAGGAGCTGTACGACACCGCCGCCGAGGTCCTCGGCCCCGACAGCCTCGATCTGGACCGGCCCTGGACGCTCGACCGGCTGTCCTCCCTGTCGTACACCATCGCCGCCGGGACCTCGCAGATCCAGCGCGGCATCGTGGCCGAGCGGATCCTCGGCCTGCCGAGGGGGAGGTGACCGTGCGGTTCCAACTCACCGATGATCAACGGGCTTTGCGCACAGGTGTCCGGGAGCTGCTGGAGCGGTGCTTCGGGCGGGAGGCGCTGCGCGCGGCCGTCGACGCGCCGGGGCGGCTCGACCGGGCGCTGTGGCGGACCCTCGGGGAGGCCGGGTTCTTCGCGCTGCGGCTGCCCGAGGCGGACGGCGGGGTCGGACTGGGCCTGCCCGAGGCCGTACTGGTCTTCGAGGAGGCAGGGCGGGCCCTGCTGCCCGGGCCACTCGTGGCCACGCACCTCGCGGCCGGCGGCGTGCCCGGCGCGGCGCGCGGGGAGACGGTCGTGGCGGCCGTCGACGGGGAGCTGGTGGAGTGGCTGGACGCGGCGGACGTCGTACACGGGGACGCCGCCGGTGCCGTGCCGCTGCGGTCGGTGGACCCGCTCACCCCGCTGCACCGGGCGCCCGCCGCCGGCGACCCGGTTCCGGAGGCCGTGCTCCTCACCGCCGCCGAACAACTGGGCACAGCGGGACGGGTGTGCGAGCTGGCCGCGCAACACGCCCGGACCCGCGAGCAGTTCGGGCGGCCGATCGGCGCCTTCCAGGCCGTCCAGCAGCTGTGCGCGGACGTGCTGGTGCGGGCCGAGACCGCCCGCGCCGCCGTCTACGCCGCCGCCGTCACGGCCGACCCCGCCGACATCGCGGCCGCCCGGCTGCTCGCCGACGAGGCCGCAGTGCAGGGGGCCCGCGACTGCCTCCAGGTGCACGGCGGGATGGGGTTCACCTGGGAGGCGGACGTGCATCTGCACCTGAAACGCGCCTGGGTGCGCGCTCAGCGCGCCGGGGGGAGCACGCAGAGTGAGGAACTGCTCGCCTCCACGCTGGCCGGCTGAGCCGCCGGGGGCGCCCCGGACTGCGCCGCCCGGAAAGCCATGGCCCACGATGTCGCGGATCGTGGCGTACCGGAGTCACGGAGCGTCGATACCGGGTTGTGTCCTTCGCGGGACTCGTCACGGCCCGGAGTCGGGTGCCCGCTCCGGTACCTTGTGTGGGATGCGAGTGGCCGCGCGTACGAGCCGAGCCGGCAATGCCCCTGGGGCGGCGCCGGGTCGCGCGGTGCGCGCCGCTGCTCGCGGGGCGTTCAGGGCCGTTGCCCCCGCCTGTTCGACTCCCCGGCGCAAGCGTCGCACAGTATGCCTTACGCGTACTCCTTCGCGCGGGAATATGCCCGAAGCGCTTGTTGGGGTGACTGTACGTCAACCATGCTGTCTCGCAAGGGAGTCACAGTCCGTGACCCTTGCTCTGGCCGTTGTTCTGGCCATGCAGAAAATGGCTACGATCGTGGCCCTCGTCGCGATCGCCGCCGCGGCTGACGCCGCGGCGCGCGGATGGCTCGGGGCCATGTGTCCGCCGGTTCGGATGGTGTGAGCGGTGCAGGTGCTTCAAGTGCAGCTGGAGATCCGGCCCGACCCCGCGGAGGTGGGGCGGGCCAGGAGATGGGCCCGCGCGCGGCTCGCCGGGTCGGGGATAACGGCCGACGAGCCCCTGGCCGAGACCCTGATCCTGCTCGTCTCCGAGCTGGTGACCAACGCCGTGGTGCACACCCGCCGGCCGGCCGTGCTGCGGCTGTGTCTGCCGGGCCCGGCGGCCGAGGACGGCCCGTCGGCCACGGTCCGGGTGGAGGTGGCCGACACCAGCTCCCGCGCCCCCGTGCCCCGCTGCGCCGGCCGTGACGCCACCGGCGGCCGCGGCCTGGCCCTCGTGGACTGCCTCGCCGACCGCTGGGGCTGGAGTCCCGAAGGCGCCGGCAAGAGCATCTGGTGCGAGCTGGACCGCTGTTCACCGTCCCAGGAGAGCGCGGCGATGGCGTACGGGGGCGGACGGTCCGCGTACGAGGATCTCGCCTACGAAGCGGTGTAGCGGCCCCAAGCGGCAGTGCGCCGGGGGATGCGCCCGTGCGCGGGTGCCGCGAACGCGATGTCACCACAGGTGCCCGCACCGGCGTTGACGTCCCCTGGGCGGCTGATCAGGCTGGTGGGCGACGATTCGCCGCGAGGGGACGGCGAGGGCCCGGCCTTCGGCGGTCCTCGTCGAGTGTGGGTCGTACCGGGTGGCGGCGCGCGTGACGGTGGGGGGAGGCGCGCCGCCATCCGCGGTGCTGTCGCCGCCGTTCACAGAATCGCCACCGGTGCCACCGGTGTTCCCGTCGCGCCGACGAACGGCTCGGGCATCGCCGACAGCAGGAACGCGTACCGTCCCGTTTCTCCACAGGCTGTGGACAACTCTTCGAGATTCCAGTTCTGGCCCTGCAGCATCCCCATCTCCACCAGGTCCAGGGCGTGCACGGGCAACCACAGATTGTCGATCTCGGGCGGAAAGATCTCAAAAGTGAGCGTGTCGTTCGCGACCGCGGCCACATCGCGCGCGTGGAACCACTCCGGCGTACGGACGGACAGACCCGGCGACGGATAGCCGTACCCGTGCTTGTCCCCGGCCAGATACACCTGCACCTGCCCGGTCCGCACGAGCACGACGTCCCCGGCCCGCACGCGCACCCGGCCGAACTCCTCGGCCGTCGCCAGATCCTCCGGCGTGACGGCGTGCCCGCCCTCCAGTCGGTCCACGCCATGCGCGCGTGCCACATCCAGCAGTACCCCGCGCGAGACGAGGTGCGGCACCTTGTCGATGCCGCTGAACTCGGCGCCGCCGTGCGCGGTGACCGTGTGCGCCGGGCGGCCGTTGTAGAGCCTCCCGGAGTGCGAGACATGGGTCAGCGCGTCCCAGTGGGTGCCGGCCTGCAGCCCCATGGTCACGGAGTCGTCGCTGCACGCCACCGTGCCCGGACCGAACAGCTCCTGGTTGAGCTGCACCATCGCGTGCAGCGGATTGACCCGGCCCGGGATCACGCCGGTCTGCACACCGTCCTGCCGCAGCGGGAGGGCGAGGGGTACGCGGCGGCCGGTGCGGACCTCGGCGGCTGCCGCGCGTACGACGTCGTCGGTGATCAGGTTCAGCGTGCCGATCTCGTCGTCGGCGCCCCAGCGCCCCCAGTTGTTCACGCGCCCCGCGATCTCGTGGAACTCCTCCGGCAGTGTCATCCGGTGCCTCCCCGGGGCTTGTGTCCGTGCGTCCGGCGCGCCATAAAATCTAACGGGCCGTCAGAAACCGCGGGAAGGGGCCGGGCGTGGGGAACTTCTTGGCAGGCAAGGTCGTCGCCGTGACGGGTGCCGGGCGCGGGATCGGACGGGCGGTCGCGCTGGCCGCGGCGGCCGAGGGGGCGAAGGTCGTCGTCAACGACTACGGCGTGGCGGTGGACGGCGCCTCGCCCACCAGCGAGGTCGCCGAGGCCGTCGTCAAGGAGATCGAGGCGGCGGGCGGCGAGGCCGTCGCGGTCGCCGACGACATCTCCACCATGGCGGGCGGGCAGCGGGTCGTGGACACGGCGGTGGAGTCCTACGGCCGTGTCGACGGCGTCGTGTGCGTCGCGGGCATCCTGCGGGAGCGGATGCTGTTCAACATGACCGAGGAGGAGTGGGACCCGGTGGTCGCCACCCACCTGAAGGGCACCTTCACGGTGTTCCGGGCGGCCTCCGCGGTGATGCGCGGGCAGCGGTCGGGGACCCTGGTCGGCTTCACCAGCGGCAACCACCAGGGCTCCGTCTCCCAGGCCAACTACAGCGCGGCGAAGGGCGGGATCATCTCGCTCGTGCGCAGCGCGGCGCTCGGCCTGCACAAGTACGGGGTGACCGCGAACGCGGTGGCCCCGGTGGCGCGTACGCGCATGTCCGCGAACGTGCCCATGCGGCTGGCGGAGATCGGCGAGCCGGAGGACGTGGCCGCGCTGGTGGTGTACCTGCTGTCCGAGCGGGCTGCGGCGCAGGGCGTCACCGGACAGGTGTACACGGTCGCCGGGCCGAAGATCGCGGTGTGGGCCCAGCCGAGGGAACTCCGTTCGGTGTACGGGGAGGGGCCCTGGACGCCGGAGCGGATCGCGGAGCTTCTGCCGGGGACGGTAGGGGTGGATCCGATGCCGATGCTGTCCCAGCTCTTGGCGATGGAAGAGGCGGCGCGGGCTTCTTCTCGGCCGAACGCCTGATAACTCGGGGCGCGTTGTGGTCGGGCGGCTGCGGGCTCGTCCTGGTTTCTCGCGCAGTTCCCCGCGCCCCGTCGGGGCGCTCAAGCTGAGGGGGCTTTATGGATTTCGGGTTCAGCCAGGAGGACGAGGACTTCCGTACCGAGATTCGCGCTTGGCTCGCAACCGAGGCCGATCCGACCGTGGACCGGCGCACTTGGGAACGCACCCTCGGTGAAGCAGGGTGGATCGGGCTCGGCTGGGCGGAGTCGGGATTCGGCAACCGCACGGGGACACTCACCCAACAGGTCGTGTGGGCCGAGGAGTACGCCCGGTCGGCCGCGCCCCCGCGCTGCGGGCACATCGGGGAGAAGCTGCTCGCTCCCACCCTCATCGCTCACGGGACGGAGGAGCAGAAGCGGCGGTTCCTGCCGGCGGTCGCGGCCGGCGAGGAGCTGTGGTGCCAGGGGTACAGCGAGCCGGGCGCGGGGTCGGACCTGGCCGGCGTACGCACCGCCGCGGTGCGCGAGGGGGCGTACTACCGGATCAGCGGGCAGAAGATCTGGACCTCGCTCGCCCATGAGGCCGACTGGTGCTTCGTGCTGGCCCGGACCGACCCCGCCTCCCGCCGCCATCACGGCCTCAGCTTCCTCCTCGTCCCCATGGACCAGCCCGGCCGGATCGAGGTGCGGCCCATCCGGCAGCTGACCGGCACGAGCGACTTCAACGAGGTCTTCTTCGACGGGGCACGCGCGCGCGTGGAGCACGTCGTCGGGGGAGAGGGGAACGGCTGGCGGGTGGCGATGAGCCTGCTCGGCTTCGAGCGCGGGGTGTCCACGCTGGCCCAGCAGATCGGGTTCGCCGCGGAGCTGGCCGGGGTCGTGGAAGCGGCCGTGGAGAACGGTGCCGTACGCGACCCGGTCCTGCGCGCCCGGCTCGTCGAGCAGTGGGCCGAGCTGCGCGCCATGCGCTGGAACGCCCTGCGCACCCTCGGCGGCACCGGCGACCCGGGCGCGCCCAGCGTGGCCAAGCTGCTGTGGGCGAACTGGCACCAGCGGCTGGGCGAACTGGCCGTCCAGGTCAGAGGGGCGAGGGCGGCCGTGGGGCCCGCGGACTGGTCGGCCTCGTCGCCGTACGAGATCGACGCGGCCCAGCACCTGTTCCTGTTCACCCGGGCCGACACCGTCTACGGCGGCTCGGACCAGATCCAGCGCACGATCATCGCCGAGCGTGTGCTCGGTCTGCCGGGAGAGCCGAAGGGGGCCGTGTGATGCGGGGTGTGGTGTTCGACGGCAAGCAGGTGAGGGTCGTCGACGACCTGGCGGTCCGGGCACCGGGTCCCGGCGAGGTGCTGGTCGCGGTCGCGGCGGCCGGGCTGTGCCACAGCGATCTTTCGGTGGTGGACGGCACCATCCCGTTCCCGGTGCCGGTGGTCCTCGGCCATGAGGGTGCCGGGGTCGTGGAGGCGGTCGGCGCGGGCGTCACCCATGTCGCCCCCGGCGACCATGTGGCCCTGTCCACGCTCGCCAACTGCGGTACGTGCGCGGAGTGCGACCGGGGCCGGCCGACGATGTGCCGGCAGGCGATCGGGCGCCCGGGGAAGCCGTTCACCCGGGGGGCGGACCCGGTGCACCAGTTCGCCGCCAACTCGGCCTTCGCGGAACGCACGGTCGTCAAGGCCGTGCAGGCGGTACGGATCCCCGCCGACATCCCGCTGACGTCCGCCGCGCTGATCGGGTGCGGGGTGCTCACCGGGGTCGGCGCGGTCCTGAACCGGGCGCGGGTGGACCGAGGGGACAGCGTGGTCGTCATCGGCACGGGCGGGATCGGGCTGAACGTCCTCCAGGGCGCGCGGCTCGCGGGAGCGCTCGCCGTCGTGGCCGTGGACGCCAATCCGGCGAAGGAGACGGTGGCCCGGCAGTTCGGCGCGACCGAGTTCCTGACGTCGACGGAGGGGGTACGGGACCTGCTGCCGACCGGCGCCGACCACGTGTTCGAGTGCGTCGGGCGGGTGGAGCTGATCCGCCAGGCCGTCGACCTGCTCGACCGCCGGGGCCAGGCGATCCTGCTCGGCGTGCCCCCGGCCACGGCCGAGGCGTCCTTCCTGGTCTCCTCCCTCTACCTGGACAAGTCGATCCTCGGCTGCCGCTACGGCTCCTCGCGCCCCCAGCGGGACATCGCCCTGTACGCCGAGCTGTACCGCCAGGGCCGCCTGCTGCTCGACGAGTTGGTGACGGCGGCCTATCCGGTGGAGGACTTCGAGAAGGCCCGGGCGGACGCGGAGGCGGGACGGGTGGCACGGGCGGTGCTCACGTTCTGAGCCGGTGTCAGGCGGCGACGGCCGTGGGTGCGGGCGGAGTTGTCCGCAGGCTCGGGAAATGGGGTCGGCGGTTGTCGGTGGTGCGCCCTACCGTCGAGACATGAGCTACCGCGATGTCGTCTCCCGGCGGGTCCTGGCCTGGGCCCTGGTGGCCGTCGGCGCCCGGATGCCGGTGGCCATGGCCCCGCTGGCCCTGGTCTTCCTGGTCCGTGAGCGTCCCGGCGGCTACTCCCTGGGCGCGGCTCTCGCAGCCGCCTATGTCATCGGCGAGATCATCGGCGCGCCCGTGCTCGGCATGCGCCTGGACCCCGCACGGGCCCGTCCGCACCTGGCGGCCGGTCTCGCCGCGGGCACCGCCGGTTTCACGGGCCTCGGCGCGTTCCCGGACGCGCCCGCCGCGATACTCGCCGCGTTCGCCTTCCTCGCCGGGGCCGGTCCCGCCGCCGTGCCCGGCGGGCTGCGCACGCTGCTCACCTCCCTGGTCCCGGGGCGCGCGGCGGCCCAGGCGCTGTCCGTCGAGTCGATGCTCACGTTCGGCGTCTGGGCCGTCTCCCCGGCCGCCGTCACCGGCCTCGCCCTCGGTGCCGACCCGCGCCTCCCCCTGCTGCTAGAAGCCGCCCTGATGGCGTCGTCCGTCGTGGGCCTGTGGTTCCTGCCGGCCGGCTGGGCGGCGGACGAGCACGACGGGCAGCAGGGGCAGGGCGCGTCGAAGCTGCGCGTGCTGGCCCGAGCCTGGCCGGTGTACGTCACGGGCGCGGCGAGTCTGTCGCTGCTGGCCCTCGCCGAACTCGTCCTGCCCGCCCTGCTGGAGCAGCGCGGCATCGGCGTCGGCTGGGCGGGCCCGCTGCTCACCGTGATGTCGGTGGCCTCCGCCGTCGGCGCGTTCCTGTACGGCCTGCGGTCCTGGCCGGGGCGGCTCGGCACCCGCAGCCTGGTCCTGCTGGTGGCGATGTCGGCCGCGGTGGCGATGGTCGCCCTGATACCCGCCGCGCCGGGCATCGCGGTGGCGCTGGGCCTGGCCGGGCTGCTCCAGTCGGGTGCGATGCTCACCCGCAACCTGTCGCTGCGCGAGGTGCTCCCGCCGCACGCCCTGGCCGCCGGCTACTCGGTGATGTACGCGGCCGTAGGCGCCGGTTACGCGGCGACGGGCTCCCTCGCGGGCGTCCTGCTGCCGCTCACCGCGCCGTCGACGGCGATCCTGGCCGGGGTGGCGCTGACCCTGCTGCTGACGTCGGTCGTCCGGTGGGGGGAGATACGCGCCGGCCGGTCAGCGCAGGACGCCGACACCCCCGTGCCGCTCGGCACCGCCGCCGGCCCGGAAGGTCCTCCGGTACGCGGTGGGCGTGACCCCGAGCGCAGCCTGTAGGTGCTGCCGCATCGACTGGGCCGTCCCGAAGCCCGACTCCCGGGCGACCCGGTCCATCGGCAGATCGGTGGACTCCAGCAGGTGCCGGGCGCGCTCCACGCGCTGCTGGGTGAGCCACTGGCCGGGGCTGACGCCGACCTCCTCGCGGAAGCGGCGGGTGAAGGTGCGCACCGACATGGCCTCCTGCTCGGCCATGTCCCGCAGCTGGATCGGCTCGTGCAGCCTGCCGAGCGCCCAGGCGCGGGCGGCGGTCGTCGTGGCCAGCTGGGGGTCGGGGACCGGGCGGTGGATGTACTGGGCCTGGCCGCCGTCGCGGTGCGGGGGTACGACCGTCATCCGGGCGATCTCGTTGGCGATCGCCGTGCCGAAGTCGCGGCGGACCATGTGCAGGCACAGGTCGATCCCGGCGGCCACGCCCGCCGAGGTCAGCACGTCCCCGTCGTCGATGAACAGCACGTCCGCGTCCACCCTGACCTTCGGGAAGATCCGCTGGAAGCGCTCGGCGTCCACCCAGTGCGTGGTCGCCGGGCGGCCGTCCAGCAGGCCGGCGGCGGCGAGGACGTAACCGCCGGTGCAGATGGCGGCGAGCCGGGTGCCGGGGCGGATGTGGGCGAGGGCGGCGGCCAGCTCGTCGGTGAGCCGGCCCTCCTCGTAGACCGGGCCCAGCTCGTACGAGGCCGGGACGATCACCGTGTCGGCCGTGGCCAGCGTCTCCGGGCCGTGTGCGACGTACACGGCGAAGTCGGCGTCCGTCTCGACCGGGCCGGGCGGCCGGATCGAGCAGGTCACGACCTCGTACAGGTGGCGGTTCCGCGCGTCCCGCGGCCGGCCGAAGATCCGGTGCGGGATGCCCAGCTCGAAGGGCAGCAGGCCGTCCAGGGCGAGGACGGCGACGCGGTGCGGCCGGAATTCCCCTGCGCTCGTCATGGCCAGATCCTATGCGTCAGCGGTGGCCCGATCATAGCGAAGGCTGTCCCCCGGGCCACTCGATGCGCGGGGGCGCACAACGGAAGGTGGGTGACGTGACTCAGACAAGACCCGCCCCAGCCCCCGATCAGGCCCCGCCCGCCCGGCGCGGCGGGCGCGTGCACCGTGCCTGGTTCGTCGCCGCCGTCACCTTCGTGACGATCACCGGCGCGGCGGCCTTCCGTTCCCTGCCCGGACTGCTCATCGACCCGCTGCACCAGGACTTCGGCTGGTCGCGGGGCACGATCGGCGCGGCCGTCTCCATCAACCTCGCGCTCTACGGCCTGACCGCGCCCTTCGCCGCCGCGCTGATGGACCGCTTCGGCATCCGCCGGGTGGTCGCCGTCGCGCTCACCGTGATCGCGCTCGGCTCCGGCCTGACCGTGTGGATGACGGCGGCCTGGCAGCTGCTGCTGTGCTGGGGTCTGCTGGTGGGGCTGGGCACCGGTTCCATGGCGCTGGCCTTCGCCGCGACGGTCACCAACCGCTGGTTCACCGAGCGGCGCGGCCTGGTCAGCGGCATCCTCACCGCGGCCTCCGCCTCCGGCCAGCTGATCTTCCTGCCGCTGCTGTCCTGGATCGTCGAGCACCACCACTGGCGTCCCGCGGCGGTCACGGTCGCCCTGGCCGCGCTGGCCGTGGTCCCCTTCGTCTGGCTCCTGCTGCGCGACCACCCGGCGGACGTGGGCGTGAAGCCGTACGGCGCCGCCGAGTTCGTACCCAAGCCGCCCCCGGTCACCGGCGCCGCCCGCCGCACGCTGACCGTCCTGTCGTCCTCCGTCCGCTCGGGCACCTTCTGGCTGCTCGCCGGCACCTTCGCGATCTGCGGCGCCTCCACGAACGGCCTGGTCCAGACCCACT
Organism: Streptomyces sp. NPDC046727; assembly: GCF_040645635.1. NCBI lineage: Bacteria > Bacillati > Actinomycetota > Actinomycetes > Kitasatosporales > Streptomycetaceae > Streptomyces > Streptomyces sp. NPDC046727. The sequence goes on along the minus strand of NZ_JBEYYR010000007.1, from coordinate 62,328 downwards.
TCGTGCCCGCCGAGCACGACCACGGCATGCCCGTGACGACGGCGGCCTCGCTGCTCGCGGTGATCGGCGTGTTCGACGTCGTCGGCACGATCGCCTCCGGCTGGTTCACCGACCGCTTCGAACCGCGCCGGCTGCTCGCCGTCTACTACGCCCTGCGCGGCCTCTCCCTGCTCTTCCTGCCGATGCTGCTGGGCCCCGCCGTCCACCCGCCGATGATCTTCTTCATCGTCTTCTACGGCCTCGACTGGGTCGCCACCGTCCCGCCCACCCTGGCCCTGTGCCGCCGGCAGTACGGCGAGGACAGCGCGATCGTCTTCGGCTGGGTGCTCGCCGCCCACCAGGTCGGCGCGGCCCTCGTCGCCTACCTCGGCGGCGTCGCCCGGGACGTCTTCGGGTCGTACGACGTCGTCTGGTACGCCTCCGGCACGCTGTGCGCGGCGGCGGCCCTGATGTCCCTGGTCATCCGGCGCACCGGCCCGGCCGCCCTCGCCCCCGCCGTATCCTGAACCACCACCGCGGAAAGGGAAGTTCATGACACTCGGCCTGGTCCTCTTCGACGTGCTCCTCGTGCCCGCCCACGACGGATCACCCCGAGGAGACCACCGTGTCGACGACCGACCGGACCACGAACTTCCCCCTGCCCGCCCCCTGGCACTCTGAGAGCGGACTGCCCGCACCCCGCCGCCTGGCCGTCGCCGACGACCGCGTCCGCGCCGCCACGGCCCACCGGCTCGCCTGCGAAGGCACCGGGCTGCTGTGGCGGGGCGACTACCAGGGCGCCCGCCAGCTGCTGCGCGCCCTGGAACGCCGTATCGACCGCAAGGCACCCGCGCCGGCCGCCACCCCCGCCGAGACCTTCCGCCTCCACCACCGCTTCCGCGCACACCGCGCCCGGGTGCTCGGCAGGCTCGTCGTCCTGCTGGACCCGGACCACACCCTGCGGCTGCGCCGCGCCCCGGACGTCCGCGCCGCCTGCACAGCCGCCTACGGCCCGCCCACCGGCCCGCTCCTGGTCCCCCTCCGCGAGCTGCTGGGCGTCCTGGGCGCCCACCAGTGGCGCGAGAGGGGCGTCACGGTCCCCGCCCTGGGCGGCGCCCGCATCCACCCGCACTACGGCGTCTTCACCCCCGTACGGGGCGAGTACGTCGACCTGGTGGCACGGACACCGCTCCCCGGCGACGCCACGGCCTTCGACCTGGGCACCGGGACCGGCGTCCTCGCGGCGGTGCTGGCCCGGCGCGGAGTGCGCCGCGTGGTGGGGACGGACATCAGCGCCCGGGCCCGCGCCTGCGCCCGGGACACCGTGCGCAGCCTGAGCCTGGCCGACCGGATCACGATCACCGGCCCGGACCTCTTCCCGCCCGGCCGGGCCTCCCTGGTCGTCTGCAACCCGCCGTGGCTCCCGGGCCGCCCCGCCTCCACGCTGGAGCAGGGCGTGTACGACCCCGGCGGCAGGATGCTGCACGCCTTCCTGTCGGGTCTCCCGGACCATCTGGAGCCGGCCGGCGAAGGCTGGCTGATCCTCTCCGACCTGGCCGAACACCTGGGCCTGCGGACCAGGGCCGCCCTGCTGACGGCGATCGGGGCGGCGGGCCTGCGGATCACCGGCCGCACGGACACCCGCCCCCGCCACCCACGGGCGACCGACCCGGCCGACCCGCTCCACGCGGCCCGCGCGGCGGAGACCACGTCCCTGTGGCGCCTGGCCCCGCGCTGACGGCTCACCCGGCCGGCCGGCCGAACCGCCCCCGATGGAACAGCAGCGGTTCCTGCGGCCCGTCCGCACCGAGGGCGTCCACCCGGCCCACGACGATGAGGTGGTCGCCCCCGGTGTGCACGGCGTGGACGGTGCAGTCGATCCAGGCGGCGGCGCCGGCGAGCCGTGGCGATCCGGAGACGGGCGCGGCGTCGTGGTCCACCCCCGCGAACTTGTCCGCGCCGCTCACCGCGAAGGCCCGGCACAGCTCCTCCTGGCCGGCGCTGAGCACGTTGACGCAGAAGACGCCGGCGCGGGCGATGCGCGGCCAGGTCGTGGACGTACGGCCCACCATGAAGCAGACGAGGGGCGGTTCGAGGGAGAGGGAGGAGAAGGACTGACAGGCGAACCCGGCGGGACCGGGCTCTCCGTCGGCGGCCGGCGCGGTGATCACCGTGACGCCGGTCGCGAAGCTCCCCAGCACCCGCCGGAAGTCCGCCTGCCCCACCGGCGCCGGCTCATCCTCCCGGACACACCGCAACTCCGGCCGTGGCAGCGGATCCACGGCCCTGGTCCCCAGATACCGAACGGCGGCGGCCGCCGCACCCGCGTGTCCCATCACGGTCTCATCCTCCCCGTCATCGGCCCCGGAAATCCGGGTCCCTGCGTTCCGCGAACGCCCGCAGGCCCTCCCGGGCGTCCTCGGTCGTCATGTTGATCTCCTGGGCCCAGGCCTCCGCGGCGAAGGCGGCGGCGCGGTCGGTGTCGAGGGAGGTGTTCAGCAGGTTCTTGGTCAGGGCGAGGGCTCTGGTCGGGGCGGAGGCCAGGCGGAGGGCCCACGCGCGGGCCGTCCTGTCGAGTTCGGCATCGGGGACGACCCGGTTGACCAGGCCCAGCCGTTCCGCCTCCGGTGCCGGCAGCGCGTCGCCGAAGAACAGCAGTTCCTTGGCCCGCTGAAGACCGGTCAGGCGGGGGAGCAGATAGGCACCGGCGGCGTCCGGGACCAGGCCGCGGCGGACGAACACCTCGATGAAGCGGGCGGATTCGGCGGCCAGGACCAGGTCGCAGGCGAGGGCGAGGTGGGCGCCGAGACCGGCCGCCGTGCCGTTCACCGCGGCCAGGACCGGCTTCTCGCAGTCAAGTACGGCCGCGATCAGGCGCTGTGCGCCCAGGCGCAGCACCCGGGCCACGTCACCGGGCACCCGGTCGCCGGAGCCGGCCCCGCCCCGCAGGTCCGCTCCCGCGCAGAAGCCCCGGCCGGTGCCCGTGAGGAGCACCGCCCGGACGTCCGGGTCCGCGGAGGCCTCCGTCAGCAGGTCGACGAGGTGGTCGCGCATGGCCGGGGTCAGCGCGTTCAGGGACTCGGGACGGTCCAGGGTCACCCGCAGGACCCGGTCGCCGATCTCATGCCGGATCTCGCTCATCGGCACACCACCAGCGCGTCGAGGGCCACCGCGCCCTGCCCCCTCGGCAGCACCAGCAGCGGGTTGATGTCCAGCTCGGCGATCTGCGAGCCCAGTTCCAGGGACATGCGCTGCACCCGCAGCACCACCTCCACCAGCGCGTCCACGTCCGCCGGCGGGCGGCCCCGGACCCCGTCCAGCAGGGCCCGGCCGCGGAGTTCGGTGAGCATGGCGCGGGCCTGGTCCTCGCCGAAGGGCGGGACACGGACCGCGGCGTCGTGCAGCACCTCCACCAGGACCCCGCCGAGTCCGACCGTCACCGTCGGGCCGAAGAGATCGTCATGGGTGACGCCGACCACCATCTCCACGCCCTGCTCGACCATCTGGCATACCAGGACGCCGTCCAGCCCGACGCCCTCGTAGCGGGCGATGTCGGTCAGCTCCCGGTACGTGTCCCGGACCTGGCTCGCCGAGGTCAGCCCGATCTTCACCAGGCCCAGCTCGGTCTTGTGGGCGATCTGCGCGCCGGACGCCTTCATCACCACCGGGTAGCCCACCTGCCCGGCCGCCCGGACGGCCGCCGCCGCGCTGGTCACCAGCTGCTCGCGCGGCACCCGGATGCCGTACGCCCGCAGCAGCTGCTTGGCCGCGTGCTCGCTGAGCTGCCGGCCCGGCCGCATCAGGGCCTCGGCCTTGCGGAAGGAGGGGGACGGGGTGCGCGGGGCCTCGTCGAAGGGGGAGCGGTAGCCGGTCACGAAGCGGTGGTGGTCCAGCCAGGCGCGGACGGCGCTCAGACAGTTGCCGACCGTGCGGAAGGTGGCCACGCGGGACGAGCCGAGCAGGACCTCGCGGTACGCCGGCTCCGTGCCGGCCGGTGAGCCCCACACCACGCACACCAGCTTGTCCGTCTCCTCCGCCGCCTCGACCAGGTCGCGTACGAGCCGGTCGCTGAGCGGCGGGAAGGGGCCGGTGACCGGGCAGATCAGGGCGCCCACCCCGGGGTCGGCCAGGATCGCGTCGATGATCTTCCGGCCGCGCCGGTCGCCCACCGGGTGGCCGCCGTTGTCCACCGGGTTGGCCACGTTCAGGTACTCCGGTATCCACTGGTGCAGCTCGGCCTGCTTGTCCGGCGACAGCTCCGGCAGCCGCAGTCCCGCCCCGGTGGCCAGGTCGGCGACATGCGCGCCCGTGCCGCCCGAGATGGAGTAGACGACCACCCCCTCGGCCAGGGGGGCCCTGGCGCGCGCCAGCAGGGCGGCGGTGTCCTGGAGTTCGTCCAGGGCGTCGACGCGGATCACGCCGTACTGCCGCATGGCCGCGTCCACCACGTCGTCGGCGCCGGTGAGCTTGCCGGTGTGCGAGGCGGCCGTCCGGGCGCCGGCCTCGGTCCGGCCCACCTTCACGGCGACCACCGGCACCTTGCGGCGGGCGGCGCGGTCGGCGGCCAGCAGGAAGGCGCGGCCGTCCTTGAGGCCCTCCACGTAGCAGGCGACGGCGCCGACCTCGGGCTGTTCGGCGAACCAGGAGAGGAAGTCGGCGGTCTCCAGGTCGGCCTCGTTGCCGGTGGGCGCCCAGTGCGACAGCCGGATGCCCAGTTCCTGGAGGGCGAAGACGGGCCGGCCCTGGTGCCCGGACTGCGTGATCAGCGCGATGGCCGGTCCGGACAGGTCGTCCCGGAAGCGTTCGAAGGCGTTGAGGTTGGTGTTCGGGCCCAGCAGCCGCAGCCCCGAGCGCCGTACCGCCTCGGCCAGCCGCTCCTGGGCCTCGGCGCCCGCCTCCCCGGTCTCCGCGAACCCGGACGCGAAGGCGACCGCGAACTTCACCTTCGCCTCGGCGAGTTCCCCGATCAGCGGCAGCGGGTCGGCCACCAGCAGCACGGCCAGATCGACCTGCTCGGGCAGCGCGGTGACGGAGGCCGCGCAGGGCAGGCCGAACACCGAGGGGCGGGTGGGGTGCACCGGATGCACCCGCGCCCCGACCCGCCCGGCCCAGTCCAGCAGCTGCCGGGTGATCCCGGTGCCCGGCCGCCCCTCGGTGTCGGAGGCGCCGATCACGGCGACGGACTCCGGCCGGAAGAAGCGGGTCAGGTCCGGTACGGCCGCGTGCAGCGGGCGCCCGCTGACGTCGAGGTCCGCCACCCGGTCGTGGACGGCGGGACCGGGCCGCTGCTCGCCGCAGGCGATGACCCGGGCCCGGCGGGCGTCGGTGGTGAGGGTGCCGTGGGTCGATCCGAGCATCGCTTCGCCCGCCTCCCGTGAGACAGCAACTGACGCTCTGTCAGATTACTGAACTGACGGAACGTCAGGAACGGGTCGGAACGACAAAGTTACCGATGGGTGCGAATTCCCCGGGCCACGGCCTGGGCGATCTTCCCCGCGTCGATCGCCAGCTCCCGGAACATCCCGCTGATGGGATTGGTGAACCCGGTGAAGTACAGGCCGGGCGCCTGCGCGGGCGTCCGGCCGCCGTGCACCACCGGTCTGCCGCGCCCGTCCAGCACCCCGAGATGCCCGACGAGCCCCTCCAGCGCACGGACGTACCCGGTCGCCGCGATCACCGCGTCGGGCGAGATCCGGCCGCCGTCGGCGAGGGCCACCTTGCCGTCCTCGAACGCCTCCACGGCGGCCACGATCTCCACCTTCCCCGTGCGCACGGCGTCGATCAGGCCGACGTCCTGCACCGGGATCGCGCCCTGCTGCACCCTGCTGTACAGGCCGGAGTCCGGCCGCGGCAGCCCGTGCGCGGACAGGTCCGGGGTGCTGAGCCGGCCCACCGGCCCGGCGAGCCGGTCCACGAGTCCCACCGGCAGCCGCCGCACCAGCACCCCCGTGTACTGGGCGGCCCAGCCGAGGGTCGACCGGCGCAGGATGTGCGGCGGTGTGCGCACCGCCAGTCGCACCCGCGCGGCCCCGCCCTCCACCAGGTCCACGGCGATCTCCGCGCCGGTGTTGCCGATCCCGACGACGAGCACGTCACGGCCCCGGTACGGCTCGGCGTTGCGGTAGTCGCCCGCGTGCAGCAGCTCACCGCCGTACCCCTCCCGGCCCGGCCAGTCGGGCAGACGCGGGGTGTGGTTGAAGCCGGTGGCGACGACCACCGCGCTGCCGGTCAGCTCCCGGCCGCCGGAGGCGTGCAGCAGCCACCCGGTGCCGTCCCCGGCCCGCTCGACGCGGTGCACCTCCACCCCGGTGACGATCTCCAGCTCATGGTGCTCGGCGTACTTCTCCAGGTAGCGCACCACGTTGTCCCGGGCCACCCAGCGCCCGAACCTCCGGGGCATGCGGAGGCCCGGCAGCGCGGACAGCCGGCGGGTGGTGTGCAGGTGCAGCCGGTCGTAGTGCCCGCGCCAGGAGGCGCCCACCTGGTCCGACTTCTCCAGGACCACGGCCCGTATGCCCCGCGCCCGCAGCGCGTGGGCGGCGGCGAGGCCGCCCGGACCGGCGCCGATCACATAGACCGGGCGGTCCGCGGGGGTCGGCGAGAGGTGTACGGGAGTGGGACGGGAGACGGCCATGAGCGGGAGCGTAATCACACACCCGGTTGATGGGTCTCGGTCAAGACCGGAATTGGTTGCGGATTGATCACGGGTGTACGGAAAGAGTGCGCCGGCGGTGAAGCACGGGTGGGCTTCGCCCGATATCTGACGTACCGTCAGATCCATGGATGCGATAGCGATGGACGGCGCCCAGTGGCTGGCGGTGCTGCGCATCGGCCTCGGCCTGTGGTGGCTGGAGAGCTGGCGGCACAAGGACAAGAAGGCCTGGTTCGAGGGCGGGAGCGGCATCGCCTGGGCCGCGGACGTGGCGGCGGAACACCGCTGGACGGCGGTGCGGTCGGGCTTCGACACGGTGGTCAGGCCCCACCCGAAGCTGATGGCGTACGTCGTGGCCTACGCCGAACTGTCCCTGGGGCTCGGCCTGGTCCTCGGCTTCCTGACCCCGATCGCGCTCGTGGCCGGCCTGCTCCTCAACGCGATCTACTTCGTCCTCATGATCCACGACTGGGCGGAGCAGGGCCAGAACTCGATGATGGCGCTGATCTCCCTGGTCGGCTTCTTCGGCATGGCCTGGCAGACCTGGTCGCTCGACGCGTGGCTGGGGTGGTTCTGATGGACGCCGCGCCGCGCCACGACGTCCCGGAACCCGACGCCCTCACCCGCCCCTACTGGGCGGCGGCGGCCCGGGGGCGCCTGCTGATCCGCCGCTGCGGGGCCTGCGGCCGGGCCCACCACTACCCCCGTGAGTTCTGCCCGCACTGCTGGAGCGAGGAGGTGACCTGGGAGGAGGCGAGCGGCCGGGCCACGCTCTACACGTGGTCCACGGTCCACCGCAACGACCTCCCCCCGTTCACCGACCGCACCCCCTACCGGGCCGCGGTGGTCGACCTGGCCGAGGGGCCCCGCATGATGACGGAACTGGTGGACTGCCCGGACGGCACCGTGCGCGCCGGAATGCCGCTGGAGGTGACCTTCCGGGACGGAATCCCGGTGTTCACTTCCAGGGCGCGTTGAACGACCGGCCGGGCACCGGCTTGGCGATGAGCGCCACCGGGACGAAGAAGTTGACCTGGCCGATCGCGAACATCAGCGTGGCCAGCGCCTTGCCCTCGTAGTGCTCGGCCGCCAGCGCGTACAGCTCGTCGGAGACCCGCTCGCCGGCCGTGGACGGCCGCAGCACGGCCTCCACGAGCGCCAGCGCGGCACGCTCGGCCGCGGTGAAGTACGGCGAGTCCTGCCACGACGCCACCGACGTGATCCGCTCCTCCGACTCCCCGGCCTTGCGCAGGAAACCCGTGTGCAGCACGGTCAGGTAGGTGCTGCCGACGATCTGACCGGCCCGCAGCTGCACCAGGCTGATCGTGGAGCGCGGCACCGAACCGTTGCCGGTGACCTTGAACAGCGCCGCCGACACCTCCGCCAGCTCGGGGACCAGTTCGGCGGGGTCCTCGGACATCCGCGGGGCCATCGGGATCTCCGCCGTGATCGAACGCGTTTCCATCGCCGTCTCCTCAGTGCTCGGTCATCGCTCGTGAGTTGCTTTCACCGCACTGACGGACGGCGACGGAGGAACGTGACCGGCGGACGAAGGAAATCCCTCACGGCCACAGCAGCGCCTTGCTCCAGCCGAACTCCGTGCTCCGGTACTCCAGGCGCACATGCCGCCGCTCCGCGTCCCCCTGGAAGAACTCCACGGTCCGAGGGCGCACCCGGTACAGGGTCCAGGTCGGCGACGGCTCCTCGGGGTTCGCCCGGGCCCGCTCCCAGGCCGCCTCCGAGGCCCGCCGCAGCTCCGCCACCGACGCCAGCTCCTCGCTCTGCCGCCCGGTCAGCGCGGCGGCCAGCGCGCCGGTGGACCGCGCGTGCAGATCGGCCTGGCTCTCCTCGGAGGGCGCCGACCCGACCGGCCCCCGTACCCGCACCTGGCGGCCCAGCACCGGCCAGTAGAAGGCGAGGGCCGCGTACGGCCGGGCGCTCAGCGCGCGGCCCTTGCGGCTGGTGGCGTGCGTGGCGAAGGACCAGCCGTCGGCGTCGGCGCCGTGCAGCATCACGATCCGTACGTCCGGCCTCCCCTCCTCGTCCACGGTCGCCAGCGACATGGTGTGCGGCTCCGGCTGCCCCGCCGCCACCGCCTCGGCGAACCAGTTGGTGAACAGGGCCAGGGGCGTGGGCGGCGCCGTGTCCGGATCGAACGGTGGCAGCTGGGTGACCCGGGAGTCCCAGACCCGCTGCGACCGGAGCAACTCGTGAAGATCGTGCTGTGCCATGGGCCGAGTATCACCGCCGGCCCCGCTCTCAGTCCCGACCCAACACCACCGTGCCCGCGGAGCAGAACCAGCCGCCCGTCCCCGAGGCGACCCCGAGTCGCGGCAACCCCCCGTCCCGCGCCCGCACCTGCCGCTGCCCGGCCTCCCCCCGCAGCTGCCGTACCGCCTCCACCAGAAGGAACAGCCCCCGCATCCCCGGATGCTGGGCCGACAGGCCGCCGCCGTCCGTGTTCACCGGCAGCTCCCCGCCCCGCACCAGCAGCCGGCCCTTCTCCACGAACGCCCCGCCCTCGCCCTTGCCGCAGAAGCCCAGGTCCTCCAGGGTCACCAGGGTCATGTACGTGAAGGCGTCGTAGATCTCCGCGAAGTCGATGTCGGCCGGGGTCACGCCGGCCCGCCCGAAGGCCAGCCGGCCGCTGACCGCCGCCGGGGAGACCGTGAAGTCCTCCCACTCGGACATGGCCGCGTGCGAGACGTGCTCGCCGGTGCCGAGGATCCAGACGGGGGACGTACGGCAGTCCCGTACGTACTCCTCGGCCGCCAGCAGCACCGCCGCGCCGCCGTCCGAACGCAGGCAGCAGTGCAGCTTGGTGAACGGGTCGGCGATCGGCGGGCCGGACAGCACGTCGTCGACGGTGATCGGGGCCCGGAACATCGCCTCCGGGTTCAGGGCCGCGTTCGCCCGCGCCTGGACCGCCACCTGTGCCAGCTGCTCGATCGTCGTGCCGTACTCGATCATGTGCCGGCGGGCTGCCATCGCGTACTTGGCGATCAGCGTGTGGCCGTACGGCACCTCGAACTGGAGGGGCCCGCGGGCGCCGAAGGACAGGTTCCCCGTCCTGCGGCCCGCCCTGATGTCCGCCCGCGCCGTAGAGCCGTACACCAGCAGGACGGCGTTCGCGTGCCCCGCCGCTATCGCGTCCGCCGCGTGCGCCGCCATGACCTCCCAGGTCGAGCCGCCGACCGAGGTGGAGTCCACCCAGGTCGGGCGCAGGCCCAGGTACTCGGCCACCTCCACCGGGGCCAGCGTGCCGAGGCCGGCGGAGGCGAAGCCGTCGACCACCGCCCGGTCCAGGCCCGCGTCGGCGAGGGCCCGGCGGGCGGCCTGGGCGTGCAGGGCGTACGGCGTCGCCCCGTCCACCCGCCCGCAGTCGGACAGGGCCACGCCGACCACGGCGACTTTCCTGCTCCCGCGACTCATGCGAGGGCTCCTCCCTCTGGGCATCTCGCTCCGGCCCTCCTAATATGACGCCCCGTCAGATGGGGAGGGAAGGGCATGGACACGCGCCTCACCGCCGAGCAGGACGAGATCCGCCGGACCCTGCGCGAGCTGCTGCGCAAGCGCTGCGGTCCGGCCGAGCTGCGGGCCGCCGCCGGCACACCCGCCGGGTACGACCCACTCCTGTGGCCCGCCCTGGCCGACCGGCTCGGGCTGCCCGGCCTCGCCCTCCCGGAGGCGTACGGCGGGGTCGGCTGCTCGGTCACCGAGCTGGCCCTCGCCGGCGAGGAGACGGGCCGGTTCCTCGCGCCCTCACCCCTGCTCGCCACCGCCGTCCTCGCCGCCCCGCTGATCCTCGCCCTCGGCACCGGCGCCCAGCGCGCCGAGCTGCTGCCGCGCATCGCCGCCGGCACCCTCACCGCCGCCCTCGCCGTCGCCGGGCCCGCCCTCGCCACCGCCCTCACCCTGACCGGGCACAACGGCGGGTACAGCGCCGGCGGCGGACGGGCCGGCGGGGTGCAGGCGCGGCGCGTGGAGGGCGGCTGGCGGCTGTACGGCGAGGTCGACCAGGTGCTGGACGGGCACAGCGCGGGGATGCTGCTCGTCGCCGCGCACACCGGCGGCTTCGCCCGCTCGCGGACGCTGCTGTTCCTGGTGCCGGGCGACGCGGCGGGGCTCGTACGGGTACGGCAGACCGCCCTGGACGCCACCCGGCCGCAGGGGCGCGTGCAACTGCGGGACGTACGGGCGGAGTTGCTGGGCACCGAGGACGCGGACGTGCTGTCCGCGTTCGCCGGGGCCGGGGACGCCGTCGCCGCCGTGCTCGCCGCCGAGGCCGTGGGGGCGGCCGACCGGGTGCTGGAGCGGACCGTGGAGTACGCCGGGCAGCGGGTGCAGTTCGGGCGGCCCATCGGATCCTTCCAGGCCGTGAAGCACCGGCTGGCGGACGTGTACGTGGGGGTGCAGGCGGCGCGGTCGGCCGCGTACTACGCCGCCTGGGCCACCGGCCATGGCGAGTGCGCCGGCGGTCTCGCGCTCGCCCAGGGCCTTGAGGCCCTCCGCCGCGCCGCCGGTGAGGCGATCCAGCTGCACGGCGGGATCGGGTTCACCTGGGAGCACGACGCCCACCTGTACTTCAAGCGGGCGGCCGGGGACGAGCTGCTGTTCGGGCCCGTGCACCGGCTGCGGGACCGGGCCGCCCGGACGGCGGGACTGTTCGAGGGCGGGGAGGTGGCCGTCTGATGGGCGCGACCCTGGGCGTGCGGCTCGTGCAGAAGGTGTCCTCCACCCGGACGTTCGCGAAGATCGCCCCGCATGTCATCCCGGCCCTCGACCGGGGCGTGCACCGGCTCACCCGGGGGCGCGTGCTGCTCAGCGCGCGGATGCTGCCAGGGGTGATCCTCACCTCGACGGGAGCGAGGAGCGGCCTGCCCCGCCGGACGCCGCTGGCCTGCATGCCGGAGGAAGGCGGCCACAGCTGGATCCTCGTCGGCTCCAACTTCGGCCGCACCGGCCACCCGGCCTGGACCCACAACCTGCTCGCCCGCCCGGAGGCCTCGGTGAACTGGAAGGGGCGGGACATCGCGGTCACCGCCCGGCTGCTCACCGGGGAGGAGCGAGCCGCCGCCTGGCAGGCGCTGCTGGCGTTCTGGCCGCCGTACGCCACCTACCAGGCGCGGGTGACACGGGAGATCCGCCTCTTCCGGCTGACGCGCCGGTAGCGCGCCCGCCTCCGGTGGAACTAGGTCCTGTCGTTTGGATCAGGCCGGCCGTGAGGTGCGGCGCCTTCTGGCCGACCCGAGCGGGGTCTGGTGCGTGCAGCTGCAAGGCGGAGGAGGGCGCCAACGCGATGGTGGTCCCCCCGCGCGAGCGCAGCCGAGCGTGGGGGAGTTGGCAACCGACGACAACGCCGCAGATGTGCGTGCCAGGCCCCGCGACGCCGGGATGATCCAAACGACAGGGCCTAGAGCGTCGCCAGCCGCTCCACCAGCAAGAACGCGCCGATTCCCAGCATCGCCGCCCCCGACGTACGCGTCACCGCCCGAGCCGCGGCCGGCCTCGCGGCCAGCAGCGCACGCGACAACGTGCCGACGGTGAGGTAGACGGCCGCGCAGCACGCCATGTGCAGCAGGCCGAGCGCCGCCGTCTGCGCGGGCACCGGCAGGTGGGTGCCCCGGAGGGTGAGGAACTGGGGCAGCACGGAGAGGTAGAGGAGCAGCCCCTTGGGGTTCAGGCCGCTGATCGTGGCGCCCCGCAGGAACAGCCGGCCGTCGCCCGCCGCCGTGCCGTCCGCCTCCGGGACCACCGGGCGGCGCAGGACGCCCCAGCCCAGCCACAGCAGATAGCCCGCGCCCGCCACGGTGAGGGCTGTGAGCAGCCCGGGCGAGCCCGCCACCAGCACCGCGAGGCCCGCCGTCGCCAGGGCCGTGTGCAGGGCGTAGCCGCAGACCAGGCCCGCCACCGCGCGCGGTACCCGGCTGCCGCGCAGGGCGGTCGCGATGACGTACGCCCAGTCGGCGCCCGGTACGCACACCAGCAGCAGGTCCACCGCGAGGAAGGAGAAGAGCAGTCCCGAGTCCATGCTGGGGACATTAGGCGCGATTGGCCCGAAAGTGTTCCCGGAATTTGCCCATGATCATATATTCTGAGCAAATATCTTCTTCATGGACGACATGGACCGGAAAATCCTTGCCGAGCTGCAACAGGACGGGCGGCTGACCGTGACGGAGCTGGCCGCCCGGGTGCGGCTCAGCGTCTCGCCCTGCCACCGCCGGCTGCGCGAGCTGGAGCGGTCCGGCGCCATCCAGGGCTACCGCGCGGTGGTGGATCCGGCGTCGCTCGGCCTGAACTTCGAGGCGCTGGTCTTCGTGTCCATGCGCCAGGAGGACCGGGACACGGTCGCCGAGTTCGAGCGGGCGGTCAGCGAACTGGATCATGTACTGGACGCGCAGCGGCTGTTCGGGGAGCCGGACTATCTGCTCCGGGTGGCCACCGCCGACCTCGCCGCCTTCCAGCGGCTGTACGACGAGCGGCTGGCGACCCTGCCGGGAGTGCAGCGGCTGACGTCGACGCTGGTGATGAAGCACGTGGTGCGGGACCGGCCGCTGCCCGCGTAGACGGCAGGCGGTGGCTCACCGGGTGAACCACCGCCTGACAGACAGGACTTGAACCCTGACAAGGGGTAGGGGGCTACTTCGCCGGCTTCCTGCCGGTCACGCCCAGATGCACCAACAGTGCGAGATTCGGCTTGAGTTCGGCCTGCTTCACGCCCCAGGACTGGAAGCCCTTCTGGTGCGCCGCCACCGCCGCGAGCATCGCGACCAGCGAACCGGCCACCGCCGCCGGGTTCACGTCCTTGTCGACCCGGCCCTTGGCCTGCAGTTCCGCGATCGAGTCCGCGAGGGAGTTGTTGACCGAGTTCAGGATCTTCATGCGGATCTTGTAGAACCGTTTGTCCCCCTCGGCCGCGCCCAGGTCGACGACCCGCAGGATCGCGTCGTTCCTGCGCCAGAACTCCAGGAATCCGTCGACGAGTTCCTGTGCCGTCTGCCAGCCCGACTTGCCGGCCCAGGTGCGTCCTTCGAGGAGTTCGGTCAGTCCCGCGCCCTCGGCCGCCATCTGCTCGGCGATCTCCAGGACGGCACCTTCGACGTCCGGGAAGTACTGATAGAAGGTCGCGGGCGACGTGCCCGCCTTCCGGGCGACATCGATGACCTTGACGTCCCGGTAGGGGGAGGAGCTGAGCATCTCGCTGAGGCAGTCGAGCAGCTTCTGCCGGGTCGCCTGCCCACGCCGGCCGGCCACGCGGCCGTCGACGGTACGCACTTGTCCTGTCATGCCGTCAGCTTACCGAGGGGTGATCGGAGCGCGATTCGGCCGACTGCAAATGGGGTGCGCGGGGGTATCGGGGATGGTGTGCCTGGTCTGCGGGGTGTGCGCGGCACGGTTACTTTGACGGCATGGCCGAAAACAGGGCATCCGCGAACGAAGAGACGTACCAGGAGGGCGTCCCCTGCTGGGTGGACGCCCAGCTGCCCGACGTCGAGGCGGGCAAGCGGTTCTACGGTGAGCTTTTCGGGTGGACCTTCGAGGAGGCGTACGGCTCCTCCGTGTGGGCCCGGCTGGCCGGCGACCGGGTCGCCTCGCTGGCCCCCAAGACGGACGGCCGCATGCCCACCGTCTGGACGGTCTCCTTCGCGACCTCGGACGCCGAGGCCCTCGGCCGGCGGATCACGGCGGCCGGCGGGCGGGTGGTCATGGCCCCGTTCCCGGTGGGCGACCTCGGCATCGCCGCCCTGGCCACCGACCCCGACGGCGCCGTCTTCGGCCTGTGGCAGGCCGGCACCCACCCCGGCTTCGGCCGGCGGCACGAGCCGAACACCTTCGTCTGGGCCCAGCTGTACACGCGGGACACCGCCGCGGCCAACGCCTTCTACGGCGGCCTCTTCCACGACGCCCTGTTCGGCTCGGACGCCGAGCCCGACTTCGGCCGCGCCGAGATCACCGAGGTGTTCCCGGCCGAGATGCCCCCGCACTTCCTCACCCACTTCCGGGTCGCCGCCCTGGACGACGCCCTCGGTGCCGTACAGCGGCTCGGCGGGCGGGTACAGGCGCCACCTTTTGAGACGTCGTACGGACGAGTGGCCGTCGTCATCGACAATCAAGGGGCGTCGTTCGCACTGCTGCAGCGGTGATACGTCCGTTTTAGGGCGTTTCAGTATGAGACACCCCGATTGTCACCGGGTTCGCAACCAGCCGCCCGGCCAGGAAGAATCGGGGTGCGTGCCGCCATGGCGGTGCGGTGGTGAGACGCTGCACTTCGGCCGCGTACACAGGGAAAGTGACGCGGCTCGTACGGGGAGGTGGCAGGCAAGTGGTGGATCAGCTGACGCAGCACGATCCGCGGCGGATCGGGCCGTTCGAGGTGCTGGGCCGGCTGGGAGCCGGCGGCATGGGGCTGGTCTATCTCGCGCGCTCGGCGTCCGGCCGGCGCGTGGCGATCAAGACGGTGCGCACCGAACTCGCCGAGGACCAGCTCTTCCGGGTCCGCTTCACCCGCGAGGTGGAGGCGGCCCGCGCGGTCTCCGGCTTCTACACCGCGGCCGTGGTCGACGCCGACCCGCGCGCCGCCGTGCCGTGGCTGGCCACCGCCTACGTCCCGGCGCCCTCGCTGGAAGAGATAGTGAACGAGTGCGGACCGCTCCCGGCGCAGGCCGTGCGCTGGCTCGCGGCGGGCGTGGCGGAGGCCCTGCAGTCCATCCACGGCGCGGGCCTGGTCCACCGCGACCTGAAGCCCTCCAACGTGCTCGTGGTCGAGGACGGCCCCCGGGTGATCGACTTCGGTATCGCCTCCGGCGTCTCCAACACCCGGCTGACGATGACCAACGTCGCCGTCGGCACCCCCGCCTACATGTCCCCCGAGCAGGCCAAGGACTCCCGCAGCGTCACCGGCGCCAGCGACGTCTTCTCCCTCGGCTCCACCCTCGTCTTCGCGGCCACCGGCCACCCGCCCTTCCACGGCGCCAACCCGGTCGAGACCGTCTTCATGCTGCTGCGCGAGGGCCCGGACCTCACCGGCCTCCCGGACGAGCTGCGCCCGTTGATCGAGGCCTGCATGCAGATGGAGGCCCCCGGCCGGCCCAGCCCGGCCGACCTCCAGGCCCAGCTCGCCCCCCATCTCTTCGGCTCCGGCTCCGACGACAGCGGCACCGCCTCCGCCTGGCTGCCCGAGAAGGCCGTCGGCCTCATCGAGTCCCGCCGCGGCGGACGCCCCGCCGCCAAGCCCGCCCCGGTCACGACCGGCGGCCCGCGCAGCGGCGGCCGGCAGGCGGTGCCCCCGCCCCCGCCGTACGACCCGCCGGTCCCCCCGGCCCACCCGTCCGCGCCCGTCCCCGTCCCGGTCGGCGCGCCCGACACCGGCCCGGTCCGGCTGGCCGGCGCCCAGGTGCCGATCGGCCCCGGCCCCCGGGTCGCCGACGCCCGCGCCGCCGCCGTCAAGGCACCCCCGCCCGAGGCCGGCCTGGTCGCCAGCTGGTCCCGCCCGCGCACCGGAGTCGCCGGCGCCGACCCCGCCGTACCGCCGGTGCCGCCCCCGCCCCCGGAGACGGCGGCGGGCTGGCGCCCCTGGCGGTTCCGCATGTCCAACGACGTGTGGGGCACCCCCTCCGTCGACGGCGACCTCGTCTACGTCACCTCCTTCGAGGTGCACGCCCTGGACGTCGGCACCGGCCGCCGCCGCTTCAAGACGCGGGACGTCGCCTGGTCGATGGCGGTGGCGGACGGCCGTATCCACGCCTCCGACGGCCCCACCCTGTTCGCCCTGGACGCCCGCGAGGGCACCGACCTGTGGCGGCTGTCCACGGACGCCTGGGTGTACTCCCTCAAGGCCGACCGCGGCACGGTCGTCACCGGCACCCGCGGCGGCGGCGTCCAGGCATGGGAGGCCGTGAGCGGGCAGAAGCTGTGGGAGATCACCGGCTGCCAGACCGACTTCGAGTCCCCCGAGGCCGGCCCGGTCGTCCACGACGGCACGGTCTACGTCTGGCAGGACGCCCGGCTGCGCGCCCTCGAGGCCCGCACCGGCGAGGAGCGCTGGTCGTACCCCATCGGCGATGCGGCCTCCTGCGGCGGCGTCCCGGTCCGCCTCACCCCGGCCGACGACGGTTGTGTCTACGTCTCCGCCGGCACCCGCGTCCTCGCCGTCGAGGCGGTCAGCGGCATGGTCCGCTGGCACTTCGAGGCCCCGGCGGTCTTCCTGTGCCCGCCAGCCTTCGCCCCGGGCCCGGCCGTCACCGGCGGCGGCATCTACCTCGCCGACTACCTCGGCACGGTCTACGCCCTCGACGCCGCCGACGGCCGCGACCGCTGGCGCATCGCCACCGAGGCGCGCTCCTCCGTCGAGCCGGTCCTCGTCGCCGCCGGGCACGTGCACGTCGGCAGCGGCAAGGGCCTGTACACCCTGGACGCGGTCACCGGCACGCCCAAGTGGCGCTTCCAGGCGGGCGGCGACGTCGTGGGCGCGCCCGCCGTGGCGGAGGGCCGTATCCACTTCGGCTCCACCGACCATCTCCTCTACACCCTCAAGGCGGACGACGGCCGGCTGCGCTGGAAGCTCGCCACGGGCGGCGAGATCACCGGCTCCCCGGTGGTCAAGGACGGCGTGGTGTACGCGTGCAGCAAGGACCGGTGCGTGTACGCGCTGGACGCGGAGAAGGGCACGGGCACGGCACGGACCTCGTGAGTGCGTGACGGCCGTCGCACCGGTTACACGGAAGGGCCTCGGACGGCGGCCGTCCACGGCTGACGCTACGCCGGGTACCCGGCGGTCGCCACGCAGTGGCATGACCGTGACAGGCATCCCCTAGGGTGCTGGGCATGCATCGACGGGGACACATGCTCAGACTCACGGCGGTATCGGTCCTGGTCGTCCTGGCGCTGACCGGCTTCAAGGGCCGCGGCCACGGTCACAGCAGCGGCCACGGCGGCGGGGGCGGCTGCAGCAGCTCCAGCCAGGACCACGACAGCTCCTCGACCACGACGTCGGGCGGCGGCTACGGCTCCGGCACGCACCACGACTACGACGACTACGACGACGATGACGACTACGACACCTCCGGCGGCGGCTCGTCCGGCGGATCGACCCCCTCCGAGCATCAGGACGGCACGGCCCGGCTGGTGAGCTGCGCGACGGTGAAGAAGCCCTACGCGACCATCGAGGTCACCAACCCGAACGCCGCCGAGAGCAGCTTCGACGTCCACATCGTCTTCGAGGACGCGGACGACATGACGGTCAACGGCACCATCGAGGAGGTCACCGTGCCCGCGAGCGGCACGAAGACCATCCAGGTGCCGGTGGACAACGCCAAGGAGAGCGCCCCGCAGGTCGACCACTGCGACCTGGACCCGGTCGCCTCCTACAACTGGTGATCACCGCGTCCTGAACCCCGCGCGGCGGGCGGCGAACAGCTCCGCCTGCCGCGCGCCCGGCAGATTCCCCAGCGAGATCAGATGCGGGGCCTGCGCGAACGCCTGCGCCAGAGCGGCCTCCCGGGCCGCCCACAGCGCCCGCACCGTCCCCTGCACGGCCTCCGCCGGACACCCGGCGATCACCGCGGCGCACTCCGTCGCCGCCGCCGACGCCCCGCCGGACTCGGTGAGTTCGCAGACCAGACCGATCTCGTACGCCCGCCGCGCCGAGAGCCGCTCGGCGCCGCCCATGAGCACCATCCGCGCGACCTCCCCGTACGGCATGCGCTGCGCCATCAGCATCGACTCGTAGGCGCTGACCATGCCGTAGGTGGTGTGCGGGTCGAAGAAGGTGGCGCCCGCGCCGGCGATGAGGAAGTCGCACTCCCCGAGCAGATAGAAGGCGCCCCCGCAGGCCATCCCCTCCACCGCCCCGACGACCGGCTTCCACAGATCGTTCGCCTTCGGGCCGACATCCAGCAGCGGATCGTCCTGCATGTACGGCGAGGAGGGTTGCGGTACGACGGCGTCCCGGTCGATCCCCGTGCAGAACGCCCGCTCCCCGCTCCCGGTGAGCACGACGGCCCGCACCGAGTCGTCGAACCGCAACGCCCGCCAGACGTCGGCCAGTTCCCGGACCATGGCGAGGTCGATGGCGTTGAGCCGCTCGGGCCGGTCCAGCGTGACGACGGCGACCCCCGTGCCCTTGTCGACGTCGAGGCGGACGGTGCTCACGCGAGCACCCACTGCGGCAGCCCGCCGGAGAACACGGCCTGCACCCGCGCGCCGATCCTGAGGCGCGCCGGATCGAGGGAGCCCAGCGACGCCCCGACCCGCGCGACCACGTTCCCCACGAGCCGTATCCGCGGAGCTTCCTCCAGCTCCACGACGACCACGTTGTACGGGGCCTGCTCCGCGTAGTCGGGCAGCAGCGGCGGATGCGGCACGACGTACGACCACACCCGCCCGCGCCCCGACACCGGACGCCACTCGCTCGCGAACGACTGGCAGTGCGGGCAGCAGGGCCGGGGCGGGAAGCGGAACTCCCCGCAGTCGCCGCACGCCTGGACGCGCAGCTCGCCGCGGGCCGCGTACTCCCAGAAGGGCGCGCCGTCGGGATCGGTGACGGGACTCAGCATGACGGTCAGCTCCTCAGCAGAAGGGCGGAGGTGGGCACGCCTTCACCGGCGGTGACCAGGCAGGTGGAGGCGCCGGGGACCTGCGCGGTACTGGTCCCGCGCAGCTGCTTGACCCCCTCGTTGACGAGGTTGAAGCCGTGCACGTAAGCCTCGCTGAGCCCGCCCCCGCCGGTGTTGACCGGCAGCCGGCCGCCGATCTCCAGGGCGCCCTGCTCGGTGAAGGCGCCCCCTTCTCCCCGCGCGCAGAAGCCGTAGCCCTCCAGGGAGAGCGGGATCAGGGCGGTGAAGGCGTCGTAGATCTGCGCGACGTCCACATCCTCCGGCGTGAAGTCCGCGTGCTTCCACAGATGCCGGGCGGCGGTCCAGGCGGGGCCGGTGAGGGGGTCGTCGTTCCAGTAGTTGACCATGCCGTGGTGCTGGGCGGGCAGCCCCTGCGCGGCGGAGTGGACGTACACGGGTTTCCTGGCGCAGTCCCGGGCCCGCTCCTTGCCGACGACCACACAGGCGAGGGCCCCGTCCGTCTCCAGACAGTTGTCGTAGAGGCACAGCGGCTCGCTGATCCACCGGGAGGTCATGTACATCTCGCGGGTCAGCGGCCGTTCGTACATGATCGCCGCCGGATTCTGGTTGGCCCGGTTCCGGCAGGCGAGGGCGACGTTGAAGAGGTGATCCCGGGTGACGCCGTACTCGTGCATGTACCGCCGGGCCAGCATGGCGATCTCGTCGGCGGGCCGGAGCAGCCCGAACGGCCGGGTCCACTGCGCCGGAGTCGGCAGCTGCACGGCGGTACTGGTCCACGGCCGGGGCCCGCTGCCCCGCTTCCGCGACCGCCACGCGACCCCCACGGAAGCCTGCCCGGACGCGATGGCGGCGGCGAGGTGCGCGACGGTGGCGCACGAGCCGCCTCCGCCGTATCCCACCTTGCTGAAGAAGGTCAGATCCCCGAACCCGACGGCCTTCGCCAGCTCGACCTCGTCGGTCTCCTCCATGGTGTAGGAGGCGAGGGCGTCGACCTCGCCGGGCGCGATCCCCGCGTCGTCGAGCGCGGCGAGCACGGCCCGGCAGGCCAGCGTCTTCTCGTCCTCGGCGAGCTGTCTGGCGAAATCGGTCTGACCGATCCCGACGATGGCGGCGGCGTCCGTGATCCCCGATCCTGCCATGGTGCTGCCCCCTCTCCTGACAGGTCGTCAGATTACAGCTAATCTGACGGAGAGTCAGCTACTGGGTTCCTTCTTGCGGGAGGCTGGGCCGTGACGTCATGGGAGACCATCCCGGAACTGGTGCGATCGGCGGCCGCCCGGTACGCGGACACGGAGGCCGTGGTGGACGGCCGCACCCGGATCACCTACGCGGAACTGGGCGCCCGCGTCGAACGCGCGGCGGCATCCTGCCTGGCCGCCGGGCTGGAGCTGGGCGACCGGGTGGCGGTCTGGGCCCCCAACTCCCTGGACTGGATCACGGCGGCGTTGGGAGCGGTGACGGCGGGGGCGGTGCTGGTACCGCTGAACACGCGCTTCAAGGGCGGCGAGGCGGCGGACGTACTGCACCGGAGCGGGGCGAGGCTGCTGTTCGTGACGGGCACCTTCCTGGGCACGTCGTACGTGGCGTCCCTGCGGAGGGCGGCCGGCGAGGGCGTACCGTCCGGCCGGAGTCCCCTGCCCGGACTGCCGGAGCTGGAGCAGGTCGTGGTCCTGTCGGAGGACGCGCCACCCCACTTCCACACGTGGAAGGAGTTCCTGGCGGCGGGAGACGCGGTGCCGCCGGCGGACGTGCGCGCCCGGGCGGACCAGCTGTCGAGCGCATCCGTCTCGGACATCACCTACACCTCGGGTACGACGGGCCGCCCCAAGGGCGCGGTGATCACGCACGGCCAGACCCTGCGCGCCTACGACATCTGGGCCGACCTGGCAGGCCTGCGCCACACCGACCGCTACCTCATCGTCAACCCCTTCTTCCACACCTTCGGCTACAAGGCCGGGGTGATCGCCTGCCTGATGCGCGGGGCGACGATGATCCCGCAGCCGGTGTTCAACGTGGACACGGCCCTGGCGAACATGGCGGCGGAACGGATCTCGGTCCTGCCGGGCCCCCCGACACTCCACCAGTCCCTGCTGGACCACCCTTCCCGGGCTTCCCACGACCTGTCGGCCCTGCGCCTGGTGGTGACGGGAGCAGCGGTGGTGCCGTTGCGACTGGTGGAGCGCCTGCGGGCCGAACTGGGAGTCGCCACGGTCCTCACGGCGTACGGCCTCTCGGAGGCGACCGGCATCGTCACGATGTGCCGCCGAGGCGACGACCCGACCCTGATCGCGTCCACCTCGGGCCGCGCGATTCCGGGTACGGAGGTGAGGGTCGTCGACGCCGAGGGCTTGCGGGTGCCGCCCGGCACGCCCGGGGAGGTCCAGGTCCGCGGCTTCAACGTCATGCGGGGCTACTACGCCGACCCCGCGGCGACGGCCGAGGCGATGACGGCGGACGGCTGGCTGAGCACGGGTGACGTGGGCGTCCTGGACTCATCCGGCAACTTGCGCATCACGGACCGCATCAAGGACATGTTCATAGTCGGCGGCTTCAACGCGTACCCGGCGGAGATAGAGCAACTGCTGGGCGTACACCCGGACGTGGCCGACGTCGCGGTGATCGGCGTACCGGACACACGGCTCGGGGAGGTCGGCAAGGCGTTCGTGGTCCGCAGACCGGGCTCGCTCCTCACCGCGGACGACCTGATCGCCTGGTCCCGCCGAGAAATGGCGAACTACAAGGTCCCGAGGTCGGTGGAGTTCGTGCCGACGCTGCCGAGGAACGCGAGCGGGAAGGTACTGAAGGGGGAGTTGAGGGGAACTGACCTGCCCCGGCGCTGATAGGTGACCGTGGGGCCGCCCGCTTCTCGGTCAGTGTCGGGCTTCCGCGAGGTGAGTCAAGGGCGCTCCCGTTCCGCTGCGCTCCACTCCCGCGTCGGCTCCGCCGATGGCCCTTCGGGCCACCCTTGACACACCTCGCTCCAGCCCGGGTGAGAAGCGAGCGGGCAGCCCGGGGAAAGTGGCCGGCTGAGGTCCGTTGGCCCCTTGGGTCGGCTGCGTTCGCATCGTGGGGAGGGGGGCGCGGTCGCGTCTCGCCTGCACGCCGGGTCGGCTTAGCGTCTTGCGGCCGGTGGGTGGTGCGCGGGCGCGTCTCGCATGGACGCCGGGTGGGTTTGGCGGCTGCGGGCTGCGGGTGGGGCGCGGTCGCGGGTGGCCTGCACGCCGGGTCGGCTCAGCGTCTTGCGGCCGGTGGGTGGTGCGCGGTCGCGCCTCGCCTGCACGCCGGGTCGGCTCAGCGGCGAGCGGTGGGCCGTGGGTGCGCGGTCGCGCCTCGCATGGACGCCGGGTCGGCTTAGCGTCTTGCGGCCGTGGCCTGGTGCGCGGTCGGGTGTGGCATGGACGCCGGGTGGGGTTGGCGGCTGCGGGCTGCGGGTGGGGGCGCGGTCGCGTGTGGCCTGCACGCCGGGTCGGCGTGGCGGCGAGCGGTGGGTGGCGGAGTGCGCGGTCGGGCCTCGGATGGAGGCCGCGTGGGTTTGGCGTCTTGCGGCGGTTGGGCGGGTGCGCCACCGCGCCTCGCATGGATGCCGGGCGGGCTTGGCGGCCCGCCGGGCGTCCCATCAGCCCCTCACGTCACACGACAGCCGTGATTGGCGGACTTGGGCCACCTTCATCGGCTATCCCTCCTCGCCTGCCTTGCGCATTGCCGCCTCTGGCTGGCCCAGATCCGCCAATCCCTCCTTGGAAGGCGCCAGTGAGGCCCCATGACGACGAGGGAGAGCCGCCGATCCCACCCGGCGTGCAGGCGAGGCGAGACCGCGCACCCACCACCCGCCGCTCGCCGCCAAACCGGCCCGGCGTCCATGCGAGGCGAGACCGCGCACCCACGGCCCACCGCTCGCCGCTAAGCCGCCCCGGCGTGCTGGCGAGACGCGACCGCGCACCCACCCGCCGCCCGCAGCCGCCGATCCCACCCGGCGTCCATGCGAGGCGCGGTCGCGTACCCCAGCCGACGCCACGCACTCGACCCACCCCAGGGCCCGGTGCCGGTCAGGGCCACCGCCTTTCCGGGCCGCTCGCTCGCTTCTTACCCGGGCTGGAGCGAGGTGTGTCAAGGGTGGCCCGGAGGGCCATCGGCGGAGCCGACGCGGGAGTGGAGCGCAGCGGAACGGGAGCGCCCTTGACTCACCTCGCGGAAGCCCGACACTGGCCGAGAAGCGAGCGGCCCAACGGTCACTTGGAATCGCCGGTCAGAGAAGCCAGGGTGGCCTTGATCTCCGCGAGCATGTACCCAGGCCGCCCGAAAACGTCCTCGGCGCTGAAGCGGAGGAGGCTGCGGATCTCGGGGCAGCGGAGGAGCTGGTTGTACCGAGCGATGTCGCGACGATGGGCTTCACGGCTGCCGTGGTAGGCGTACCCTTCGATCTCCACGCCGAGCCCTGCCGCCCTGAAGAGGAAGTCCACGACACGGCGGCTGCCGTCCGGTGTACGCAGCTCGGCTTGGCTCTCGGGGTGCAGATCGGCGTCGTACATGCGCAGCCGGGCAACCGTCTCGGCGGGGGAGCCGGCGAGTGGGTCGGTCAGTCGGAGCCAGTTCAGGGCCCGGACCGACCCCAGCGAGGCCTTCCCCAGCGCGGCGGTGATCTCGTCCTTCCGGACCAGCGGCGCGCGCCGGACTCGTCCGACCCTGCGGTAGGTCAGGGCCGAGTCCACGGCGACGACCGCCAGGTCCCTGGGGCCGCGCCGGAGGAGGTCGGCGCACGTGCGGGTGGGAGTGGTGAGCCGTAGCCCCTGCCTTTCCAGCACGTCACCTCTGCTGAGCGGCATCCGGTGCACGCGCACGCCGCTGCCCAGGCGGTGGATACCGAGGTGTGGGTCGATGAAGTCCAGCGACGCCTTGCGGCTACCGCCGAGCAGCTCGATCCGCCAGAGGGCGGCTGCCGAACCGTGGCTCACAACGAGCTGCGGTACGCGGAGCTGGACGGCCCGGAGGTGAGCGAACAGGTCCGGGTCGCGCCCCGGCTCGGCCCAGGCGCCGTGTCGGAGCTGCGTCCACCCCTCCGCGCGCAGCGCACGCGTCAGGCTACGCCGGGGCCAGCCGGCCTCGACGGCACGTGCGGTGAGCAGGACGCCCCTGTCCGCCAGCGCCCTCAAGTCCCTTCGCTCCACCCACGCAAGATCGCAGAATTCGTGACCTGCCGCTTGCCCTGTGGATAACCGGGTGGGTCAGCCCTTCAGCGAGCTGAGGAAGGTGCTCCAGGGGAGGGGGCGGAAGAGGAGTACGGGTCCGTCCTGGGGCTTCTTGGAGTCGCGGACGGGGATGACGCCGGGGACGTTGTCGGCGACTTCGACGCAGTCGGCGCCTTGTCCGTTGCTGTAGCTGCTCTTGCGCCAGGTGACAGAACTCAGGTCAATCCCCTTGCTGCGCTTCATGTCTGTAGTCCCTCGCTGCTTTTTCGATCAAGGCCAGGGACGCCTCAGGCGGAAGTGCGACGGCCCTGAGCAGATCGTAGGACCTGCGGTAATCCTTCACGAGGGCTGGATAGTCGACAATCTGCCCGTCGAAGTTGCCCTCCGTCCACACCAGCGGCGGTGCGTCAGGGAAGGTCATGATCTTGGCCATGCCGTACATGAGGGGGTGCGCGGCGGTCGTTTGCGGGACGACCTGCAAAACGCTATCCGTGGACTGGACCACGTCGAGGATGTGCTCCAACTGTTCGGCCATCTCCTCCGGGGGGAGTAGCGGATTCCGAAAGACCGCCTCGCGGAGGATCGCCCAGTAGACAGGTCGGTCCGCGCGGTTCCACAGCTCCGCACGCTTCAATCGCGCGCGGACACGCTCCTCGATCAGGTCCCGTGTCGGCGACGGCTCGCCATGGCGCATAAGGACCCGCATGTAGGGCTCGATCTGTAGAAGCCCGGGGATGACGTTGGGCGCCCACTCCTCCAGCGTGTCCGCCTGCTTCTCCAGGTCCGGCACGTCCGCGAAGTAGAGCGGGTGCCCCACCCTCCGCGCCCTGGCGGCGTCTTCACATCGCCGCTCGAAAAACCCGTCCGTGCCCAGCCGCTTGTCCACATGCCGGGCCAGATCCATCGGCATCCCCCGTTCCCCGCGCTCGATCTGACTGAGGAAGGAGATGCCCCGGAAGCTGCCCTCGGCCAGTTGCTCCAGCGTCAGTCCGGCCCGCTCGCGCTGATAGCGCAACTCAGCGCCGTAGAAGGAGGGAACGTTCGCCGACGCGTCGGGGTCTTTCCGTGGGGGCACAACTCATCACCGCCGTTTGCCAGTCGCGCTTGCGCAGCCGAAACCTCTTCGCAAGGTACCGACTAGGGCGGCACTGTGTGACTGTTACGTCACAGAGAGCACAGGAAGGCGTACGCAACCGTGTCGTCCTCGAATCCCCCCTCCGCCCACCCCGCCAACTCCCTCTACGACACCACCCTCTGCCTGGAAGACCTGCGCGACGCCCTCTCCGCTCACGGCATCACGCTGCCGTCCCTCCGGGTGGACCTGCCGAGCTTCGCGGGCACGTACCAGCCGCCGGCCGGCCTGGTCGCGCTCGGCAACTGCAACACGGCGACGGCATACAGGCTGGCGAAGGCCTTGCGAGGCGCGGGACTTGCGCGAAGCCGGCCGCCTCTGGACGTCGAGGTCATCGCCGTACCGAAGGCACTCCAGGGGCTGCGCCGCACTGTCCGCCGCTACTTGGACGCGCCCTGTGCCGACGTCCAGCTGTGCGTCACCGAACTCGTCGGCAACGTCATCCGGCATGTGGGGGAGGGGGTTTGTGTCCGTCTACGGGTGGGACGGACGGACGGCGGGCGCATCCGCATCGAGGTCACCGACCCGGAGGCGGGGGCGCTCCCGGTACCTGTGCCTGCCACAGCCGACGATGAGACCGGCCGCGGCCTCGCCCTGATCGATGCGGTGACGGTGCGGTGGGGTGTGGAGCAGGGGGTGGAGAAGACGGTGTGGTGCGAGCTGGCGCAGTCGGAGTGAGGGCCCAGTGACACGACAAGGGGCCGAGCTTCCGCCCGGCCCCTTGTCGGAGATGTGCCCTGTCAGGGGGTGTGCTGGTCCAGCGGGGAGACGACCGTGGCGTGGCTGTTCTCCGGGCTCACGGGCATGTGGCTGTCGGCCAGCGCCGGGCTCGCCGCAGCGGCGGTGGCGCCGAGGATCAGTGCGGCGGTGGCCACGATCTTCTTGGTGAGCGTCATAACGTCCTCCCGTTGTTGAACCGGTACCGATACACCTCGGCCGCGACGGCTCCCCCTCCGCGCCGCCGCGGCCGATCCCCCCGCTCGGAGGTGTGGCTTACTTACCGTTCAGGTCCAGGGCGGGCGGGACCGGTGCGTGGTTGTCGAGCGTGATGATCGTGTCGCCCGCCGGCGGCGCGGGTGCGTGGTTGTCGAGCGTGGTGATCGTGTCGCCGGCCGGCGGTGCGGGCGCATGGTTGTCCAGGGTGACGATTTCTTCGTCCTGGCTCTTCTTGGCGTCGCTCATGGTGCGGACCCTCCCCTGGGTCGAATGGATCTGTGGGAGGCCCTATCCGGCAACTCCCCCGCGGGCTGCCGGATAGGGCCGTTCGGGATCTCACCCTAGGCGGCGAAACCCCCGTTGATCCGTGTGCCCCCCGACGCGACGGATCGGTGCGCTGAGCATGACAGTGCGGAATAAACAATCGATGAACGTCGCGGGCGGTCCGTGACCTCAGGCCACGGATGCCGGAGTCAACAGACGCCGTACGACGTCGGCCTCCGCGGCGCCGGCCTGTTCGTAGAGGGTCAGAGCTTCCTGCCAGCACACACGGGACCGGTCGACCTGACCGAGGCCTTGCAGCGAGTGCCCGAGGGTGGTCAGAACCTCGGCACGGATCCGGTCGCCCCCGATGCACCCTATTGCGAGGGCCTGCTCGGCGTGTTGTGCGGCCTTGGCGGGCTGCCGCCCGGCGACGTGGGCTTGGGCGATGCGGAAGTGAGTCGTTCCCTCCCAGAGACGCTGTCGGTTCGTCTCGAACATCTGGAGCGCCTCGGTCAGTTCCTTCAATGCGTCAACCGTTCGCCCCGCCTCGGTGAGGGCAATTCCGAGGGCGTAGCGCGCGTTGGCCAGCCGCAGCGTCAGACCCAGGCGGTCATAGATGGTGATCCCCTCCTGCGCGAGTGCGATGGCACGGGAGGTGCGGCCCATTGCCAGATGCACGCGGGACAGGTTGCACAGCGCGCTTGCCTTCAGGGGGTGGTTGCCATCGGCCCCGGAGCCTTCGATAGCGGAGAGCAGGTGCTGTTCGGCATCCGCGTAGCGGCCCTCGATGAGAGCGATGATCCCGCGGTCGTTGCTGGCCCAGTAGAGCGGGATGAGATCACCGATTTCCCCGGCGAGCGACACGGCTCGGCACGCCTCGTCCTCGGCGTCGTTGTAGCGCCCGGCTACCAGGTGCACGTTGGTCAGCACCGTACGAGCGCGTCCTTCCGCGCGCTCGTCCCCGGCGATGGCGGCAGCGTCTCTCGCGGCAAGTGCGACGGACTCGTACTGCTTCGAGTTGGCTCCGGACTCACTCAGGTCCTTGGCTGCCCAGAGCAGATCCACGCCCCGACGGAGCCGACCATCGCTGAGGGCCTGGCGCGCGCATGCAAGCAGACAGTTTGCCTCGGAGTAGAGCCAGTCGAGGGCAGATTGACGATCAGTGAAGTCCAGCCCGGCGTACTCCGTCGCCTCAAGATGATCGGCCAGCCGATCCCCTGGCCGCTCGATAGCGAAGACTCTGGCCGCCGTACCCAAATAAAAGTCCAGCAACCGAGACATAGCCGCCCCCCTCTCACTAGGCGGCCACTCATCCCTCTCCGCGCAAGCCCGTGCATAAAGCCGGACAAGGTCATGGAACCGGTACCGCCCAGGCGCCGCAGACTCCAGCAGGGACGTGTCGACCAAGGGCTCCAGCAGGTCCTCCGTCTCCCCCGCAGGCAGGTCCAGGACCGCGGCCGCTGCCGCCAGGGAGATGTCCGGCCCGTCCGCCAGCCCCAGCAACCGGAACGCCCGGGCCTGCGCCGGTTCCAGCTGCCCGTACCCCAGCTCGAACGTCGCCTTCACCGCCAGGTCGCCCGCCTGCAGCTCGTCCAGCCGGCGCCGTTCGTCCGCCAGCTTCGCCGCCAGGACCGACACCGTCCACGTGCGCCGTGCCGCCAGGCGGGACGCCGCGATGCGGATCGCCAACGGCAGGAAGCCGCACGCCGCGACCACGTCCAGCGCGGCCTCCCGCTCCGCCGCCACCCGCTCCTCGCCCACGATCTTCGTGAAGAGGGCCAGCGCCTCCTCCGGGGACATCACGTCCAGGTCGACCAGGTGGGCTCCGGCCAGGTCCAGCATGCGGACCCGGGAGGTGACCAGCGCCGCGCAGCCTTCCGTCCCCGGCAGCAGCGGTCGTACCTGCGCCGCGTCCTTCGCGTTGTCCAGCAGGACCAGGACCCGGCGGCCGTCCAGGACCGAGCGGTACAGCGCCGCCCGTTCCTCCAGGCTGTCCGGGATCGCCGTGTCCGCCGTGCCCAGTGCGCGCAGGAAGGAGCCGAGGACCGTCTCCGGTTCGGCCGGGCGCGGCCCGGCCCCCTGGAGGTCCACGTACAGCTGGCCGTCGGGGAAGGCCGGCCTCGCTCGATGCGCCACGTGCACCGCCAGGGTCGTCTTGCCCACCCCGCCGATCCCGGCCAGCGCCGACACCGCCATCACCCGGCCCTCCGCCTCGGACGCGGAGGACAGCACCTCGCTCAGCTCGGCCACGAAGGAGGAGCGGCCCGTGAAGTCGGGAACGGACGCAGGGAGCTGCGCCGGGCGCACCTGTGCAACTGACGGTTCCGTCACCGGTGCCGAGGGTTCCGCCAGGGCCGGGTCCGCCTGGAGGATGCGTTGCTGGAGCTCCCGAAGGCCCGGTCGCGGATCCACCCCCAGCTCCTCCGCCAGCAGGCGGCGGGTGTCGGCGTACACCGCCAGCGCCTCCGCCTGGCGACCGCTGCGGTACAGCGCCAGCATCAGCAACTCCCGCAACCGCTCCCGGAGCGGGTGCGCCGCCGTCAGAGCCGTGAGTTCCGAGACCGCCTCCGCGTGGCAGCCCTGTTCCAGGTCCAGGTCCAGGCGGGACTCCAGGAGGCCGAGGCGCCACTCCTCCAGGCGGGCCCGCTGGCCCTCCGCGTACGGGCCGGGGACGCCGGCCAGGGGTTCGCCGTCCCACAGGTCGAGGGCCTCGTTGAGCAGGGAACGGGCCCGGCCCAGATCACCCGCCCCCCGCGCCTTCTCCGCCTCCGCCGCCAGCTCCTGTGCCACCGCCAGGTCCAGCGCACCCTCGCCCGGTGCACGCACCGCGTAGCCGCCGGACTCGCTGACCAGGACCCCGGCGTCGAGGATCTTGCGGAGCCGGGAGGCGTAGGTGCGGACCGCAGCCAGTGCCTGGGACGGCGGCTCGGACCCCCACAGCGCGTCGATCAGCTCCGCCGCGGTGGCCGTACGGCCCTCCCGCAGCAGCAGTGCGGCCAGCAGGGCGCGCTGCTGGGGGGAGCCCGTGGGGAGCGCCTCCTCGCCGCGCCAGGCCCGCACGGGACCGAGTACGCCGAAGCGCAACGCCGCCGGCTCCGCGATGGTCACGGAGTCGGCGCGCCGCTGTTCCGGCACTCGCGGTCCACCGTCCATGCGTTCGTCCCCCTCGGCGTCACGAACAACCCCGTCAGTTTGCCTTGTTCCGGGCGGTTGCGTCAGCCGTGCGAGACGCCGATCACAGCCGATCACAGAGGGCCGCACCTGGGTCCACACGACCCTCACAACCTCTCCGCACGCCGGTCGCCCTACACCAGTAGCTGACGCACCGTCAGATCGGCGCTACCGTGAACCGCATGGAGACCACACAGTTCCCGCTGATCATCTCCGTCGACGACCACACCGTTGAGCCCGCCGGCGTGTGGCAGGACCGGCTGCCGAGGAAGTACCGGGACGTGGCGCCGCGGATCGTGCGTGCGCCGTTGAAGGAGATGACCTTCCTGGGGGGTCGCTTCAAGCCCGTCATGGGCGAACCCGGCAGCACCGACGGGCCCCTCGGCGACTGGTGGGTCTATGAAGACCTGCGACGCCCCCTCACCCGTCTCGACACCGCCGTCGGCTGCGCCCGGGACGAGGTGAAGCTCGAAGTCATCACGTACGAGCAGATGCGGGCCGGGTCGTACGACGTGCCCGCCCGCCTCGCCGACATGGACGTCAACCATGTGCAGTCGGCGCTGTGTTTCCCCACCTTCCCCCGGTTCTGCGGGCAGACGTTCACGGAGGCGGCCGACAGGGAACTCGCGCTGCTCTGCGTCCGCGCCTACAACGACTGGATGGTGGAGGAGTGGTGCGGGCCCGAGGCGCGGGGGCGGCTCATACCGCTCACCCTCATACCCCTCTGGGACGCCCACCTGGCCGCACAGGAGGTGCGGCGGAACGCCGGGCGCGGCGTCCGGGCCGTCGCGTTCTCCGAGATTCCGCCGCACCTGGGGCTGCCGTCCGTCCACACCGACGACTGGGACCCGTTCCTCGCCGCCTGCGACGAGACCGGCACGGTCGTCGCCATGCACATCGGGTCGTCCAGCCGGATGCCGTCCACCTCCGCCGACGCTCCGCCCGCCGTCGGCTCCGCCATCACCTTCGCCAACTGCTGCTTCTCGATGGTCGACTGGCTGATGAGCGGGAAGTTCGAGCGCTTCCCGAACCTCCGGGTCATGTATGCGGAAGGGCAGATCGGGTGGATTCCCTACATCCTTGAGCGCGCGGACGTGGTGTGGGAGGAGAACCGGGGGTGGGGCGGGGTCGCCGACAAGGTGCACCGGCCGCCGTCCGAGCTGTTCGCCGAGCACGTCTACGGCTGCTTCTTCGACGACGCCTTCGGGCTCAGGAACCTGGACGCCATCGGCGTCGGCAACGTCCTGTACGAGACCGACTACCCGCACTCCGACTCCACCTGGCCCAAGTCCCGCGAGGTCGGCGAGGCGCAGATGGGGCACCTGGCGGCGGACGTGGTCGAGCGGATCGTCCGGGGCAACGCCATCGAGCTGCTCGGGCTCACCGCGGAAGGGCTGTGGCGGGCGTGAGCGCCCTGTCGTACGGCATCCAGCTGCCGGTGCAGTCGCAGAGCACGCTGTATACCGAGGCCTGGGAGACCGGGGCGGGGCCCGAGGACCTGGTCGCCGTCGCGCGGGCGGCCGACGCGGCGGGGTTCGCGTACATCGCCTGCTGCGATCACGTCGCCGTCCCGCGCCGGCTGGCCCCGGTCATGAGCACGGTCTGGTACGACCCGGTGGCCACCCTCGCCCACCTCGCCGCCGTCACCGAGCGCGTACGGCTGCTCAGCCATGTGGCCGTCGTCGGGCTCCGGCATCCGCTCCTCACCGCCAAGCAGTACGCCACCCTCGACCAGCTCTCCGGCGGGCGCCTCGTCCTCGGGGTCGGGGCCGGGCACGTGCGGGAGGAGTTCGAGGCGCTGCACGTCGACTTCGAGCGGCGCGGGGCCGTCCTCGACGAGGTGATGGACGCGCTGCGGGCCGCCCTCGGGCCCGAGGAGTTCCCCGAGCACCACGGCAAGCTGTACGACTTCGCCGACCTGGGGCAGCGGCCCCGGCCCGCGCAGGAGCACGTCCCCGTCTGGGTCGGCGGCTCCTCGCCCGCCGCCGTCCGCCGGGCCGCGCTGAAGGGCGACGGCTGGCTGCCGCAGGGGGATCCGCGGGAGCGGCTGCCCGCGCAGATCGCCCGCCTCAAGGCCCTGCGGGAGGAGGCGGGCATCGAGGCGCCCTGCACCATCGGCGCCATCGCCGAGCCGCTGTACGTCGGCCGGCCCGGCTGGAACCCCGGCCGGCGCACCCTCACCGGGCCGCCGGAGGAGATCGCCGAGTCGCTGCGCGCCTACCGGGCGCTGGGCGTGGACCAGATCCAGGTGCGGTTCCGCAGCCGGAGCCGCGCCGAACTCACCGACCAGATGGCGGCCTTCGGAGCCGAAGTGGCCCCTGACCTCTGAGGAGTACGGCATGGGCAAGCTGGACGGACGCGTCGTGATCGTCACCGGGGCGGCGCGCGGGCAGGGCGAGCAGGAGGCCCGGCTCTTCCGGGCGGAGGGCGCGCGGGTCGTCGTCGCCGATGTGCTGGACGAGCAGGGGGAGGCGCTCGCGAAGGAGATAGGCGCGCTGTACGTCCATCTGGACGTGGGTACGGAGGACGGCTGGCGGGCCGCCGTGGCCGCCGCCAAGCAGGCGTACGGGCACATCGACGGGCTGGTCAACAACGCGGGCATCCTGCGCTTCAACGCCCTGGTGGACACCCCGCTGGACGAGTTCATGCACGTCGTGCAGGTCAACCAGGTCGGCTGCTTCCTGGGCATGAAGGCCGTGGTGCCGGAGATGGCGGACGGCGGGACCATCGTCAACACCGCCTCCTACACCGCGCTCACCGGGATGGCGGCCGTGGGCACGTACGCCGCGACCAAGCACGCCGTGCTCGGGCTGACCCGGGTGGCCGCGCTGGAGCTGGCGGGCCGGCGGATCCGGGTGAACGCCGTCTGCCCCGGTGCCATCGACACCGCGATGTCCAATCCGGCCCGGCTGGATCCGGACGCCGACCCGGAGGAGATGAGCCGGGCCCTGGACGAGCTGTACCGCAAGCTCGTGCCGCTCGGCCGGGTCGGGCAGCCGGAGGAGGTGGCCCGGCTCGCCCTCTTCCTGACCTCGGACGACTCCTCGTACATCACCGGGCAGCCGTTCGTGATCGACGGCGGATGGCTGGCGGGGGTCTCGGTTATCTGACTGGCCGTCAGCTATTGACGGTCACGGCGGCCGGTGCGACAGTCGGCCGACAGAGCAGAGCTGACGGGGCGTCAGAAAACTGAGGATGGTGAACCGCCGTGGAATTCGGGCTCTTTGTACAGGGGTACGTGGGCAAGCGCGCCGAGACCGACCCGCTGGCCGAGCACAAGGCGCTGATGGAGGAGACCGAGTACGTCATCCAGGCGGACAAGTCCGGCTTCAAGTACGCCTGGGCCTCCGAGCACCACTTCCTGGAGGAGTACTCGCACCTCTCCGCCAACGACGTCTTCCTCGGGTACTTGGCGCACGCGACGGAGCGGATCCATCTGGGGTCGGGGATCTTCAACCCGCTCGCCCAGGTCAACCACCCGGTGAAGGTCGCCGAGAAGGTCGCCATGCTGGACCACCTCAGCGAGGGGCGCTTCGAGTTCGGCAGCGGGCGGGGAGCCGGGTCGCACGAGATCCTCGGCTTCCTGCCCGGCATCACCGACATGAACCACACGAAGGAGATCTGGGAGGAGACCATCGCCGAGTTCCCGAAGATGTGGCTCCAGGACGAGTACGCCGGCTTCCAGGGCAAGCACTGGCAGCTGCCGCCGCGGAAGGTCCTGCCGAAGCCGTACGGGAAGTCGCACCCGGCGATGTGGTACGCGGCCGGGTCCCCGCCGTCGTACGCCATGGCCGCGAAGAAGGGGCTCGGGGTGCTCGGCTTCAGCATCCAGAAGGTCTCCGACATGGAGTGGGTGCTGGAGCAGTACAAGACGGCGATCGTGGACGCCGAGCCGGTCGGGGACTTCGTCAACGACAACGTGATGGTCACGACCACGGCCATCTGCGCGCCGACGCACGCCGAGGCGATCGAGATCGCCGTCAACGGCGGGCTGCACTATCTGCCCTCGCTGGTCTTCCGGTACCACGACACGTTCCCGCGGCCCGAGGGCTTCCCGGTCTGGCCGGAGACGCTGCCGCAGTACACACCCGAGTTCGTGGAACTCCTCGTCGAGGAGGAGCTGCTGATCTGCGGCGATCCGGACGAGGTGCTGCGGCAGTGCAAGCGGTGGGAGCAGGCCGGCGCCGATCAGCTGAGCTTCGGGCTGCCGGTGGGCGTGCCGAAGGAGGAGACGCTGCAGACGATCCGGCTCATCGGTGAGCAGGTGATCCCGAAGATCGACACGGATCCGGTGCACCGGACGTCCCGGTTCCGGCAGGCTGTGTAGGGGGTTCCTGGCGTGTTGGACCACCTGATCAAGGGCGTCACCGTCGTGGACGGCACCGGCGCCGCCGGCTACACCGCCGACGTCGGCATCCGGGACGGTCGTGTCGCCGTCATCGGGAAGACCGGCGAAGCGGCCCGCACCACCGAGGACGCCGCCGGTCTCGTCCTCGCCCCCGGCTTCGTCGACCCCCACACCCACTACGACGCCCAGCTCTTCTGGGACCCGTACGCCACGCCCTCGCTCAACCACGGCGTCACCACCGTCGCCGCCGGGAACTGCGGGTTCACCCTCGCGCCCCTCAACCCCGGCCGCCCCGAGGACGCCGACTACACGCGGCGGATGATGTCCAAGGTGGAGGGGATGTCCCTGGTCGCGCTGGAGCGGGGGGCGCCCTGGAGCTGGCACGGGTTCGGGGAGTACCTGGACGCCCTGGAGGGGCGGATCGCCGTGAACGCCGGGTTCATGGTGGGGCACTGCGCGCTGCGGCGGTATGTGATGGGGCCGGCGGCCGTCGGCGGGCAGCCGAGCGGCGAGCAGCTGGAGCGGATGCTCCGGCTGCTCCACGAGGCCATGGAGGCCGGCGCCTGGGGCCTGTCCACGACCCAGTCGAGTACGCACTCCGACGGGGACGGGGAGCCCGTGGCCTCCCGGCACGCGCGGCCCGAGGAGCTGCTGGCGCTGTCCCGGGCCGTCGGGGAGCACGAGGGGACGCAGATCGAGGCCATCGTCGCGGGCTGCCTGGACCAGTTCAGCGACGACGAGATCGATCTGCTGGTGGAGATGAGCGCGGTGGCCGGGCGGCCGCTCAACTGGAACGTCCTGACCGTCGACGCGGCCGTCCCCGAGCGGGTGCCCCGGCAGCTGAGCGCGAGCGAGCGGGCCCGGAAGGCGGGCGGGCGCGTGGTCGCGCTCACCATGCCGATCCTCACCCCGATGAACATGTCCCTGGGCACCTTCTGCGCCCTCAACCTGATACCGGGATGGGGGCCGGTCCTGGGGCTGCCGGTGCCCGAGCGCATCGCCCGGCTGCGGGATCCCGGCGTACGGGAGGAGATGCTGCGGCGGGCCCGGTCGAAGGAGGCCGGGGTGTTCCGGCGGCTCGCGGACTTCGGGCGGTACGTCATCGGGGACACCTACAGCGAGGCCAACCGGGGGCTCACCGGGCGGGTTGTGCGGGACATCGCCGAGGAGCGCGGCCTCGACCCGTTCGCCTGCCTGGTGGAGATCTGCGCGGCCGACGAGCTGCGTACGGTGCTGTGGCCCATGCCGAGCGACAACGACCCGGCCTCCTGGGCGCTGCGCGCCGAGACCTGGCAGCACGAGGACGTCCTGCTCGGCGGCTCGGACGCGGGCGCCCATCTGGACCGGATGTGCGGGGCCCCGTACACCACCCGGTTCCTCGGGGACTGTCTGCGCGTCCGGAAGCTGGTCGGCCTGGAGCAGGCGGTGAAGATGCTGACCGACGACCCGGCGCGGCTCTTCGGGCTGCGCGAGCGGGGCCGGGTGAAGGAGGGCTGGCACGCGGACCTCGTCCTCTTCGACCCGGAGCGGATCGACGCCGGCCAGGCCCGTCTGGTGCACGACCTGCCGGGGGACAGTCCCCGGCTGGACTCCCGGGCGATCGGGGTGCGGGCCGTGTGGGTCAACGGGGTGGAGGCGATCCGGGACGACGTGGTGACCGGGGCCGTACCGGGCCGGGTGCTGCGCTCCGGGCGGGACACGCGGACGGTGAGCACGCGGTGAGCGAGGGGCAGCCGCTGTTCGTCGGCGGGGAGTGGGTGGCGCCGGACGGCGGGTACTACCCGGTGACCGACCCGGCCACCGAGGAGACGGTGGGGCAGGCGCCGGAGGCCTCCGTGGAGCAGGTGCACGCGGCCTGTGCGGCGGCCCGGGAGGCGTTCGGGGCGTGGTCGCGGACCAGTCCGGAGGAGCGGGCCGCGGTGCTCGGGCGGGCCGCGGAGATCATCCGCGGCCGGCTCGTCCCGTACGCCGAGCTGGCGCGGGCCGAGACAGGCGCGACGACGGGGACGGCCCGCGCGATGCAGGTCGGGGTGGCCGCCGCCCGCTTCCGCCGGTACGCGAGCGTCGAGCCCGCGGAGTGGGCCGTCGCCCCGCAGATCAACGAGGCCGGGCCGATGGGGAAGGCCGGCGTGATGGGCGCGCTGGCGGTACGGCAGCCCGTCGGGGTCGTCACCTGCGTCACCTCGTACAACAACCCGTGGGCCAACCCGGCCGGAAAGATCGCCCCGGCCCTGGCCATGGGCAACACGGTGGTCGTGAAGCCCGCCCCGCAGGACCCCCTTTCCGTCTACCGGATGGCGGAGGCCCTGGAGGCGGCCGGGGTGCCGCCGGGGGTCGTGAACGTCGTCTCCGGGCGCTCGGTGGCCGTGGGCGAGGCGGCGGTGGAGTCGGACGACGTCGACATGGTGAGCTTCACCGGCTCCACGGCCGTCGGCCGGCGGATCGCCGAGGTGTGCGGGCGGGACATGAAGCGCCAGTTGATGGAGCTGGGCGGGAAGGGGGCGGCGGTCGTCTTCGACGACGCCGACCTCGCCTCGGCCGTGGCCGGGATCGGTACGACGTTCTCCTTCTACAGCGGCCAGATCTGCACCGCCCCGACCCGGGTGCTGGCCCAGCGGGGCGTGTACGCACAGCTGGTGGAGCAGCTCGCCGGGTACGCGCGCCGGTTGAAGGTGGGGGACCCGAGGGAGCCGGACACGGTCGTGGGTCCGCTCATCTCCGCCGAGCACCGGGCGCGCGTGGAGTCGTACGTCGATCTGGGGCGCAAGGAAGGCGCGACGGTGGTCGTGGGCGGTGAACGCCCGGCTCTGGAGCACGGGTTCTACGTCGCTCCCGCCCTCCTGGCCGACTGCGCGAACGACATGCGGGTGGCCCGGGAGGAGATCTTCGGGCCGGTGGTGGCCGTGATCCCCTTCGATGACGAGGACGAGGGCGTGGCCCTCGCGAACGACTCGGACTACGGCCTCATCGACTACGTCTGGTCGGGCGACGTGGCCCGCGCCTTCCGGGTGGCCCGGCGGCTGCGGGCCGGCGGTGTCGGCGTCAACACGGTCGGCCGCAACATGGAGGCACCCTTCGGCGGCTTCAAGAAGAGCGGAGTCGGCCGGGACGTGGGCTCCTACGCCCTGCACGCGTACAGCGAGGTGCAGGCGATCGTGTGGCCGGGGTGAGCGGAGGACTCAGTCCGTCAGGTCCACCCGTACCGTCAGCAGGTCGGTGCCGAACGCCCGTACCGCCGCGCTGTTGAAGCGGGGCAGGGCGCGCAGCCGGGCCATGGCGTCGTCGTCGGGGAGGAGGTGGGCGGTGCCGTGGTGCCAGCGGCCGGCGAGGCGGACCCGGACCGCGGGGTCGGCCTGGATGTTGCGCACGTACTGCGACCGGAGGCCGAACTCGGACACCAGCCAGAAGGAGTTCCCGACCCGGCGTCCGCCGACCGGGGTCTGCCGGGGCAGACCGGACTTCCGGCCGGTGGTCTCCAGCAGGGTCTGGAACGGCAGGCGCCGGTTGAGCGGGTTCGCGACATACCGCTGGAAGCGGGTCACGAGACGGTGCTTGCGGTCTGCGCGGCCTGACATGTCTGCGGCTCTCCTGCTCTCTCCAGGCACGGGTGGGAGCGCCCCGCGTGGATGGTGTGGCGGCCCCGTGCGGGGCATGGGATGCGTGGACGGCCGTACGACCGACGCGTGTCAGCCTCCCGCGCGGCCGTGATCCAGCGCAACGGGGGAGCCTGACGGGCGCGTCTTCGGGCGGCTGCACGGTCAGGTCCGGTATGTCCGGGCCGGCGGCCGTGCTGTGCGACGGGCCGAGCGGCGCCGCCCCGGCCGCCGGCACACCGGAGGCCGGGGCGCGGGCGGGATTACCGGGCCGCCTGCTCGGCGGCCCCGGACTTCGCCTGGACGTGGGTGACGTAGCGGACGGTGAAGACCATCGGGACGGCGAAGCCGGCGATCTGGACGAGGGTGGCGGGCGTCGAGTGGGCGTCACCGGCGTGGGCCAGGGCGGCGAGGACGACGGCGGTCAGGGCGAACGCGGCGGTCCAGACGGCGGTGATGACGACGTTGGTCCGGATGAACGGCTTCAGGCCCCAGTGCTCGCGCGGGGTCGTGCGCTTGGCGATGCCCAGGGTGAACGGCCGGCCGATGGCCAGCGAGACGCCGGCGATGACGGCGAGGGTGCCGGAGGAGAGGGCGGCGGAGTAGCCGTGCACGCCCGAGTGCGGGTCGGCGAAGGCGACGGCGGCGAGGACGGCGAAGAAGACCGCCGAGCCCGTCTCGATGATCAGCGCGTCGAAGCCGGCGCCGGACCGCTTCTCCAGGGCGATGATCGCGACGGCCGCCACCAGGGCGGCCAGGGCGCCCCACTGCCAGTCCCGCGAGGGTATGACGGCGAAGACGATCCACGGCAGGAAGGTGCGCAGGTACGACATGGGGTCCCCCGGTTGGTTGAGTCTGGGTCGGCGGTCTGTACTCCCCCTCCGACATGTCAAAAGTAGAAGGTCTACGCTCGACATGTCAACTGTGGAAGGTAAGGTGGGAGCATGAGCCTCAGACACGCGCTGCTCGGCCTGCTCTCGGAACGACGCGCCAGCGGCTACGACCTGCTGAAGACGTTCGAGACCTCGCTGGTCAACGTCTGGCCGGCGACCCAGAGCCAGATCTACACCGAGCTGACCAAGCTGGCGGGCGCCGGGCTGATCACGGTGGCCGCCGAGGGCCCGCGCGGCCGCAAGGAGTACGAGATCACCGGCGAGGGCATGGCGGAACTGCGCCACTGGCTCACCGAGGTCGCACC
The DNA here is from genome assembly GCF_040645635.1 of Streptomyces sp. NPDC046727. Taxonomy (NCBI): domain Bacteria; kingdom Bacillati; phylum Actinomycetota; class Actinomycetes; order Kitasatosporales; family Streptomycetaceae; genus Streptomyces; species Streptomyces sp. NPDC046727. The sequence continues at coordinate 23,294 of NZ_JBEYYR010000007.1, read as the reverse complement.
CCAGCGCAACACCCGCAGCGACATCCTGCTGCGCGTCTTCTTCCTCGGCGTGCTGCGGCCCGAGCAGGCGCGCGGCTATCTGACCGAGCTGATCGAGATGTCCGCGGAGAGCCACGAGCGGCTGCGGCAGCTCCACGACTCCATCGACTGGGACGACGACAGCCTCTCGGTCTACGGCCGGATCGCCCTGGAGTACGGCCTGCGCTTCAACGCGATGCGACGGGAGTGGGCCGAGTGGGCGGCGGAACAGATCACGTAGCGGTGAGGAACACGGGGTTGGTGAACGCGGCCATCGCGCCGGGCACCGGCCCCAGGGCCGTCTCGTGCCGCAACTCCGCCCGCACGTAGGCCGCGTGGGCCATGCTCGTGCGCCACTCCACCGCACCGCTGCCCGAGACGGGCAGCGGTGCGCCGGTGAACACCACGCCCTGGTCGGTGACGAGCCGGACCGAGCAGCGCGGGGCGCCCGCGACCTCCAGCCGGACCGTCACCGGGGTCCCGGCCGGGGCCGTCAGCCGCTCGCCGATCCCCGCCTGTCCGCCCCCGTACTCCCCGCCCCGGTCGGCGGTCGCGGTGAGGGCGAGGGAGACGGCCTTCGACTCGGCCACGTACGACCGCCCGGCGCGCAGACCCTCCAGGACCGCCTGCCGGGTCAGGTCCTCGGCCAGCACGACCGTCTGGGGATGTCCGACCACGTCCGGGTCGCGATGGGCGTCGCTGTCGCCCATCGCCGGCAGCCACCCCCGGCCGGCCCGCACCGAGGTGACCAGCAGGGCGTCCCAGGCGGCCAGGGCCACCTCGTCGTCCGGTGTCCACATCCCGTTCCACACCTCCACGACGTTCGCCTCCGCGAACCCGAACCGCCAGCCGCAGCCCACGCAGTCGGCGTGCGGATGCGCCGGTACGACCAGACCGCCGGCCCGGCGGATCGCCCGCGCGAAGTGTGCCCAGCGGCCGTCCCGGGCCCGGTAGCGCCAGTCGACGAAGGTGCCCGGGTCGGTGCCGAGCGCCAGGACGTGCCCGTTCCTCGTGGTGACCTCCTCGCCGAGCAGCACCAGCAGGTCGTCGCCGGCCGCGTCGGCCCAGTGGGCGTGCGAGGCGTTCGTGTTGTGGTCGGAGCTGTTGATGAAGTCCAGGCCGGCCGCGCGGGCCAGGTCCGCGATCTCGGCCGGGGTGCGGCGGCCGTCGGAGTGCCAGGAGTGCAGATGGCAGTCGCCCCGGTACCAGTCCCGCCCCCGCCCCCGGGCCCGGTCGGGCGGATACACCGGCTCGGGCGTCTTTCCGGTCGTCCCTTCCGTCAGGGTGACGGTCACCTCGTACGACAGGCCCTGCGGCGCCACGGTGTAGGGCCCGAGCGCGATGTACCAGGTGCCGGGGTTCAGCGGACCGGGGAGATACCCGGGTGTCGCCTCGTCCGCGCGCACGAAGAACTCGCTCCGGGCACCTCCCGACCATCCCCGGAACCCCCGCCCGCCGGGTTCGGTGCCGCGCTCGTCGAAGAGCCCGATGTCGAGGGCGTTGCCCAGGGTGCCGGGTGGGACGGAGGGTTTGTCGTAGGTGTAGGAGACCTTCAACTCGCCGGTTCCCGGCGGGACTTCGATGGGAAGGTAGACGTAGTCCGGGGAGCCCGGTGCGAGAGTGCCGCGCAAGCTCGTCACAAGGGCCACGGTAGGCGCCGTGAAGGGGCTCGGGACATATCAAAACGCGACTCCGGCGCACGACCCTCTGGCGGGCTACCGACCAGTCGGTATGATGCCCCATGCGTATCTCCGTCACGATCTTCCTCACCGACGAGACCATCACCCCCACCCGCCTCGCCCGCGAGCTGGAACAACGCGGCTTCTCCGGCCTCTACCTCCCGGAACACACCCACATCCCCACCGAGCGCACCACCCCGTACCCCGCCGGCGGCGACCTGCCCCGCGAGTACGGCCGCACCCTCGACCCCTTCGTCGCCCTCGGCCAGGCCGCCGCCGTCACCGAGCGCCTCGGCCTCGGTACCGGTATCACCCTGGTCGCCCAGCACGACCCGATCGACCTCGCCAAGCAGATCGCCACGCTGGACCACCTGTCCGGCGGGCGCTTCACCCTCGGCCTCGGCTATGGCTGGAACGTGGAGGAGGCCGCCGACCACGGCGTGGCCTGGCGGACCCGGCGGGAGCTGGTGCGGGACCGGATGGCGCTGATGCGGGCGCTGTGGAGCGAGGAACCGACGGCGTACGAGGGGGAGTTCGGCAGCGTACGGGCCAGCCTCGCGCACCCCAAGCCCGTGCGGAAGCCGCGCGGCCCGGTCGTCGGCCCCCGCACGCTCCTCGGCGGGGCCGCCGGACCCAAGCTGTTCGCGCACATCGCCGAGTACACCGACGGCTGGCTGCCGATCGGCGGGCGCGGGCTCGGCGAGTCGCTGCCCGTGCTGCGCTCGGTGTGGGCGGACGCAGGCCGCGACCCGGCCGCCCTCCAGGTCGTCCCGTACGCCGTGCAGCCCACCCCCGGCAAGCTCGCCCACTACGCCGAACTGGGCATCGAGGAGGTGGTGGTGCAGCTGCCGCCGGCCGGGGAGGCGGAGGTGCTGCGCGCGCTCGACGCCTACGCCCCCCTTCTGCCGGGCGGCACGCCCCGGTCGTGATCAGCGCGAACGTATGCTCAAGAGATGACGACTTCCGCGACCTCCGGAACCGGCCCGACCGAGAACTCCATGCGTCGCGCCCTCAAACGCGCCCGGGACGGCGTCACTCTCGACGTCGCCGAGGCGGCGGTGCTCCTGCAGGCCCGCGGTGAGGATCTGACCGGCCTCGCCGCCTCCGCCGCCCGGGTGCGGGACGCGGGCCTGGAGGCGGCGGGCAGGCCCGGCGTCATCACGTACTCGAAGAGCGTCTTCATCCCCCTCACCCGGCTGTGCCGGGACAAATGCCACTACTGCACGTTCGTCACCGTGCCCGGCAAGCTGCGCCGCTCGGGGCACGGGATGTTCATGTCCCCGGACGAGGTGCTGGACATCGCCCGCAAGGGTGCCGCCCTCGGCTGCAAGGAAGCCCTGATCACCCTCGGCGACAAGCCGGAGGACCGCTGGCCCGAGGCGCGCGAGTGGCTCGACGCGCACGGCTACGACGACACGATCGCGTACGTCCGCGCCATCTCCATCCGCATCCTGGAGGAGACGGGTCTGCTGCCCCACCTCAACCCGGGCGTGATGACGTGGACGGACTTCCAGCGGCTCAAGCCCGTCGCCCCTTCCATGGGCATGATGCTGGAGACCACGGCCACCCGCCTGTGGTCCGAGCCCGGCGGTCCGCACCACGGCTCCCCGGACAAGGAACCGGCCGTCCGTCTGCGCGTCCTGGAGGACGCCGGCCGTTCCTCCGTCCCCTTCACCTCCGGCCTGCTGATCGGCATCGGCGAGACGTACGAGGAGCGCGCCGAGTCCCTGTTCGCGCTCCGCAAGATCTCCCGGGCCTACCACGGCATCCAGGAGCTGATCATCCAGAACTTCCGCGCCAAGCCGGACACGGCGATGCGCGGCATGCCGGACGCCGAACTGGACGAGCTGGTCGCGACGGTGGCTGTCGCCCGGCACATCATGGGGCCGAGCGCCTGCCTCCAGGCCCCGCCGAACCTCGTCGACGCCGAGTACGAGCGGCTGATCGGCGCCGGCATCGACGACTGGGGCGGGGTGTCGCCCCTCACCATCGACCACGTCAACCCGGAACGCCCCTGGCCGCAGATCGAGGAGCTCGCCGAGCGCTCCCGTGCCGCCGGCTTCGAGCTGCGCGAACGGCTCTGCGTGTACCCGGAGTTCGTGCGCCGCGGCGAGCCCTGGCTGGACCCGCGGCTGCGCCCGCACGTGTCCGCCCTCGCCGACCCCGAGACGGGCCTGGCCCGCCCGGACGCGACGGTCGAGGGCCGCCCCTGGCAGGAGCCGGAGGAGATGTTCACCGCCACCGGCCGCACCGACCTGCACGCGTCCATCGACACCGAGGGCCGTACGTCCGACCGGCGCGCCGACTTCGACGAGGTGTACGGCGACTGGGAGGCCCTGCGCGAGGCGGCGGCCCCCGGCATGGCCCCGGAGCGCATCGACGCGGACGTCCGGCAGGCCCTGCGCACGGCGGCCGACGACCCGACGAAGCTGACCGACGCCGAGGCCCTGGCCCTCCTGCACGCCGACGGCCCGGCGCTGGACGCGCTGTGCCGGGTGGCCGACGACGTCCGCAGGTCGGCGGTCGGCGACGACGTCACCTACATCGTCACCCGCAACATCAACTTCACCAACGTCTGTTACACCGGCTGCCGCTTCTGCGCCTTCGCGCAGCGGCGCACGGACGCCGACGCGTACACGCTCTCGCTGGAGCAGGTGGCGGACCGCGCCCAGCAGGCGTGGGACGTGGGCGCGGTCGAGGTGTGCATGCAGGGCGGCATCCACCCGGACCTGCCGGGCACCGCGTACTTCGACATCGCGAAGGCGGTCAAGGAGCGCGTCCCGGGCATGCATGTGCACGCCTTCTCCCCGATGGAGGTGGTGAACGGCGCGACCCGCACGGGCATGTCGATCCGGGAGTGGCTGACGGCCGCCAAGGAGGCGGGCCTGGACTCCATCCCGGGCACGGCGGCGGAGATCCTGGACGACGAGGTCCGCTGGGTGCTGACCAAGGGCAAGCTGCCCACGGCCACCTGGATCGAGGTGATCAGGACCGCGCACGAGCTGGGCATCCGCTCGTCCTCCACGATGATGTACGGGCATGTGGACCAGCCCCGGCACTGGCTCGGCCACCTGCGCACGCTGGCGGGGATCCAGCGGGAGACGGGCGGTTTCACCGAGTTCGTGACGCTGCCGTTCATCCACACGAACGCGCCGGTGTACCTGGCCGGCATCGCGCGTCCCGGCCCGACCCTGCGGGACAACCGGGCGGTGACGGCGATGGCCCGGCTGCTCCTCCACCCCTGGATCCCCAACATCCAGACAAGCTGGGTCAAACTGGGCGCCGAGGGGGCGGCGGAGATGCTCCGCTCCGGCGCGAACGACCTCGGCGGGACGCTGATGGAGGAGACGATCTCCCGCATGGCGGGCTCCTCCTACGGCTCGTACAAGTCGGTCCGCGACCTGGTCGCGGTGGCGGAGGCGGCCGGCCGGCCCGCGAGGCCGCGCACCACGCTCTACGGAGAGGTCCCCGAGGAGCGGCGGCGGGCCGCCGAGACGTCCGACGGGCACCTGCCGGATCTGCTGCCGGTCCTGGACTGAGTACGATGATCCGACCCCCGATCCTGGACGGGGCCCCGTAGCGGAGGAGATGCGTCCCGTGGCTGCCCTACTGCCCTCGTGGGCCTGGGTCACCGGTCTGACGGCGGGGGCGACCGCGGTCGTCGTCGCCCTCGCCGTACAGGCGGACCACGGGCCGCATCCCACGGCCGCCGTGTCGAGCCCCCGCCCGTCGGCGTCGGCGAGCCCGCACGCGTCCCTGGCCCCGAAGGCGCCGGACGCGGCCACCCTGCCGGACGCGTCCGGCGACGGCCGCCGGATCGTCTACTCGCTCGGCGAGAAGCGGGTGTGGCTGGTCGACGCGACCGGCAGGGCGACCCGCACGTTCACGGTGTGGCCGGGCACGGTGAGCCCGCAGCCCGGCCGCTACTCGATCACCCTGCGCACCCAGTCCCTCAAGGGCTCGGACGGCGTGGAGATCGAGCACGTCATGTACTTCACCAAGGTGTCCGGCGTGAACGTCGCCTTCTCCAACGCCCTGGACGGCGCCTCGCCGCCACCGGCGAACGGCCAGAAGCTGGGCGGCATCCGCCTCCACAAGGAGGACGGAGCCGCGCTGTGGTCGTTCGGCGATCAGGGCACCAAGGTGGCGGTCGTCAACTAGCGTCCCGCCGGCCGCCGCCCGGCAGGTGATTCACGATGAGGGCGACCCCGCTGAGCAGGAACACCCGGGTCGCCGCGTCCAGTCCGTTCCACGTCTTCGACTGCCACATCGAGAACCACTCGCCGCCGATCGCGATGAACCCGGCGCCGAAGAGCAGCAGCAGCATCAGCAGCCCGTAGGTGGAGATGCGCCGGGCCCGGTCGTGATCCCGCCGCACCCACAACCAGGTGCCCCAGATCAGCACGAGCGCGGCCACCGTCTCCCACGCGATGATCGCGACGTAGGCGGTGTCCTGAAGGCCCGTACTGGTGACGGCCCGCCACATCAGGTCGTCGTCCTTGAACGTCGTGTCCATCGCCAGCACATGGCGTACGAACTGCTGGTTGGTCCCGAAGTCGGTGATGTTCCCGAGGGCGACCAGGGCGATGTAGAGGGCGAGTATGCCGGTGAGCACACCGGCGGCCAGGCTGTGGCCGGTGTGACGTGTGGGGGTGGTGGTCATGCCTGCGATTCTTCCCGCTTGTGCGGAGAGGGCAACTACCCCGCCCCGCAGGCGACTACGTCCGCAACGTCACCCCGTACGGCTGACCCACTCGGCCGTCAATGCCCCGTCGAGGCAGGTTTGTCCCACTGAACGGGCCGTTCCCGGTCGATTACAGTGCTGGACGTCGTACAGGCGGACGGTGTCGTGGGGAGGTCTGGTGAGTGCGACGTCCGGCGCCGTCTGGGGCCGTAGTGAGCAGCAGGACTTCCGCAGCCGGGTGCGCGGCACACTGCTCGGGGTCGCGGTGGGCGACGCGCTGGGCGGGCCGGCCGACCCGCTGGCCCTGGAGGAGATCCGGGCCGCGTACGGCGGCGAGGGGCTGCTCGACCTGGCCTTCGGGCACGGCCGGCGCGGCACGGTCACCCATCACACCCAGCTGACCCTGTTCACCGTGGACGGGCTGATACGCGCCCAGGTGCGCCGCGACACCGGCGCCTGGCACCCGCCGACCGATCTGCACCGGGCGTATCTGCGCTGGGCGGCCACCCAGCGGGACTGGGGGCCCGACGAGCGCCGCAAGGACGACGGCTGGCTGGCCCGTGAGGAGTGGCTGTACGCCCGCCGGGACCCGAGCCGCGCCCTGCTCATCGGGCTCGGCGACGAGACCATGGGCACGCTGGAGTCCCCGAAGAACCCGGGGGAGCTGGGGCCGGAGGCGGTCGCCCGCTCGGCGCCCTTCGGGCTGCTGGTCGGCTGGGAGCCGCAGCTGGTCGTGCAGCTGGCCGTGGAGTGCGCCGCCCAGACCCACGGGCACCCCCTCGCCTACCTGTCGGCGGGCGCGTACGCCGTGATCGTGCACGGCCTCGCCCGCGGCGAGAGCCTGGACGGCGCCGTGCAGCGGGCCCTCGCCCTGCTCGCCGCCCGCCCCGGCCACCAGCCGGTCTCGGACGCCCTCCAGCACGCCCTCGGCGCCGTACGGCAGGGGATGCCCACCCCGGCCCGGGTGGAGGAGCTGGCCGGCGACGGCACGGCGGACGGGCTGCTGGCCGCGTCCGTGTACTGCGCGCTGGTGGGGGAGGACGTACGGCACGGACTGTGCCTGGCGGTGAACCAGAGCGGCCCCTCCGCCGCCGCGGGCGCCCTCACCGGCGGCCTCCTGGGCGCCCTGCACGGCGAGACGGCCCTCCCGCCGGCCTGGCTGGCCGAACTGGAGGGCCGCCCCACGGTCCTGGAACTGGCCGACGACTTCGCGATGGAAATGACCCAGGGCCCGGCACTGCACGGCCCGGCCGGTTCGTCACCGGGCTGGCTGGCCCGCTATCCGCGGGCCTGAGCCGAGACAGCAACCCCTACGGCGCTCCCACCACATCGTCCCCGGCACTCGCGGTCACCGGCACAGCGCGCGCAGCGCCCGCGTCTCCGTCCGTGTTCACCTTCTCGATGATCGCCAGCCGCTCCGGGGTGTCCTCGGGCTTGAGGCAGCCGATCAGGATGTACAGGACCAGGGAGACCGCGAGCGGGATCGAGACCTGGTACTGGAGCGGGACGCCACCGTCGACGTTCCCGTTGATGGGGTAGTTGACCAGCCAGAAGGCCAGCAGGCCCGCCGCCCAGCTGGTGAGCGCAGCGGTCGGGCCGGAACGGCGGAACGGGCGGAGCAGTCCGAGCATCATCGGGATCGCGATCGGGCCCATCAGTCCGGCCACCCACTTGATGACGACCGTGATGATGTCCTTGAACGCGGGGGAGTTGACCTGGGTCGCGACCGCCATGGACAGGCCGAGGAAGACGACCGTCGTGACCCGGGCCGCGATCAGGCCGGAACGCTCGCTCCAGGAGCGTGCCTTCGCCGACAGGACCGGCGCCACGTCCCGCGTGAACACCGCCGCGATGGCGTTCGCGTCGGAGGAGCACATGGCCATGGTGTGGGAGAAGAAGCCGACGATGACCAGGCCCAGCAGTCCGTGCGGCAGCAGCTGTTCGGTCATCAGGGCGTAGGAGTCGGAGCCGTCCGGCTTCTGCGCGTGGACCAGCAGCGGGGACATCCACATCGGGAAGAACAGGACGACCGGCCAGACCAGCCACAGGACCGCCGACAGCCGGGCCGAGCGCTCGGCCGCGTGGGCGCTGCCCGTCGCCATGTAGCGCTGGGCCTGGTTCAGCATGCCGCCGTTGTACTCGAAGAGCTTGATGAACAGGAACGCCAGCAGGAACACCGTGCCGTAGGGGCCGACCAGCGGCTTGCCGTGGCCGTGCAGCGCGGGCTCGTTCCAGGCGCCGAGGAAGCCGATGTCCTTGTCGTTCAGCTTCACCACGACCGCGACGAACATTGAGATGCCGGCCAGCAACTGGATGACGAACTGCCCGAGTTCGGTCAGCGCGTCCGCCCACAGGCCGCCGATCGTGCAGTAGACGGCGGTGATCGCGCCGGTGATGAGGATGCCCTGGTTCAGCGAGATCCCGGTGAACACCGACAACAGGGTGGCGATCGCCGCCCACTTGGCGCCCACGTCCACGATCTTCAGCAGCATGCCGGACCACGCGAGCGCCTGCTGGGTGGGCAGGTTGTAACGGTTCTTCAGGTACTCAAGGGGGGAGGCCACATGGAGCCTGGAGCGCAGCCGGTTGATGCGCGGCGCGAAGAGCTTCGAGCCGATGGCGATGCCGAGCGCGATGGGGAAGGACCAGGTGATGAAGGAGGTGACGCCGTAGGTGTAGGCGATGCCCGCGTACCCGGTGAACATCACGGCGCTGTAGCCCGACATGTGGTGCGAGATGCCGGAGAGCCACCAGGGCATCTTGCCGCCGGCCGTGAAGAAGTCGGAGACGTTGTCCACGCGCTTGTGCGACCAGACGCCGATCGCGACCATCACACCGAAGTAGCCGATGAGCACGGCCCAGTCGAGACTGTTCATGTGCCCGATCGTGAGTGCGCCCACATGAACGCGACAAGCAAGGGGAAGGTCAAGTCGCGGTAAAATTGTTCGTTGTGGTGACCCTTGTTCATGTCCATGAACAGCATCAGGTCACCTCATCAGCTCCCCGGCGTTCACGAGCAGCGACTGACCCGTGATCGCCCGCGCCCGGTCCGAGGCCAGGAACACCGCCGCGTCCGCCACGTCCCCGTCGGTGGCCAGCTCCGGCAGCGCCATCCGCTCGCTCAGCCGGGCCAGCACCTCGTCCTCCGGCACCCCTTCCGTCCGCGCGGTGAACTGGATGTACGCCTGCACCGGCGGCCCCCACATCCACCCCGGCAGCACGGTGTTGACCCGGATCCGGTACGGCCCCAGCTCCCGCGCCAGCGAGTACATCGCGCTGGTCAGCGCCCCCTTCGACGCGGCGTAAGCGGCCTGCTTCACCTGGGAGGGCGCGGCCACGGCCGACTGGGTCCCGATGAGCACCACCGACCCGCCCCCGCGCGCCTTCAGCGCCGGCAGGCACGCCCGGGTCATCCGCAGCGTCCCCAGCAGGTTCACGTCCAGGACCCCCTGCCAGGTCGTGAAGTCGGCGTCCTCCAGCCCGCCGAAGTACGAGTCCCAGGCGGCCACCTGCACCACCGCGTCGATCGCGCCGAACCGCTCCCGCGCCAGCGCCGCCAGCGCCTCGCACTGCCCCTCGTCGGTGATGTCGGTCGCCCGGTAGGCCGTGTGCGCGCCGCCGGGATCGATGCCGGCGGCGCTCTTGGCGAGGTTCGCCTCGGTGCGCGCCCCGAGCACCGCGTTCCCGCCGTCCCGTACGACGGCCGCCGCGACCTGATGGCCGAGCCCCGCTCCGACGCCCGAGACGACGACGGTCTTGCCCGCGAGCAGTGACATGGGCTTCCTCCCGGCTCTGGCGCATTGTCTGACGGAGCGTCAGAGTATGGCGGTCGGCAGGAGGACGGAAGGGGACGGAAGGGGAACCGCATGAGCGAGGACACCCGCACCGAGCAGTACGCCGAGCTGGCCGCCGTGGGACCGTACGGCGTCCGCCCCGGCCACGCCCTGATCACCATGGTCGAGCCGCACCCCGGCCACGAGTACGCGTACAACCGCTGGTACGAGGACGACCACTACTACGCCGGCGCGATGGCCATGCCCTGGATGTACGCGGGCCGCCGCTGGGTCGCGACGAGGGAGCTGCAGCTCCTGCGCTACCCGGAGAAGTCGGCGATCGCCCAGCCGGTCACCGCCGGCTGCTACCTCTCCACCTACTGGATCACCGCCGGCCGCTACGACGACCACATGAAGTGGACGGTCGCCATCAACAAGCGCCTCAACCGGGACGCCCGCGTGTACCAGGACCGGACCCACGTCTTCACGGCCTTCCAGGACCACGAGGCGACCGTGTACCGGGACGGCGCGGCGGGTCCCCGGGACTTCCACGCCCTCGACCACCCGTACGCGGGCCTGGTCCTGGAGGTGATCGACGCCGAGTCGGCGGAGCACCGGGCGCCGTTGCTGGAGTGGCTGCGGGCCCGCCACCTGCCCGGGCGGGCGGCGGGCTCCCCGGCCGCGATGGTGACGGTCTTCCGGCCCACGCCCCTGCCCGGCGACCGCATGACCTACGTCAAGCAGGTCGAGGGCGTGGACACCCGGCTCACACTGCTCTGGTTCCTGGAACGGGACCCGCGGGAGTGCTGGGAGGAGCACTTCCGCGGGCTGGACGAGCAGGTGGCCGAGTCCGGCCTCGGCAGGGTGGAACTGGTGGCACCGTTCCTTCCCACGGTGCCGGGCACGGACACGTACGTCACCGAGCTGCGCGGCTGACGGTGCGGGGCCGGCGGGCGGGTGCCCGGCGGTCTCACCTCAGCGCGTCCGGGCACGGGGTGCCGCGGGGCAGCTGGTACGGCGAGGCCAGGTGGTACGTCCCGGCCCGCGGAGCGAGCAGCACGGTCCACTTGTCCCCGTTCGCGTCCTCCTCCGTCTGCATCAGACATCCGTTGACGTTCCGGTACGTCTTCGGCGTACCGGACGACGCCTGGGGTGGCTTCACGCTCTTGCCGTGCTCGTCGACCACGCTCAGCCACGGCGAGTACGGGATGCGGATCAGTACCCGCCCGGCCTTGCGCACCCGCAGCGTCATCTCGCCCTGGTCGGCGCTGTCCACCACCGTGTTCGGCTCGGCGAGCGGCGCCGGATCGGTCACCTTGAACAGCTGCCAGTTGGTGTCGCCCCAGATCTGCTTCAGATACGGCATACCGCGCCGCAGCAGCTCGCGCTCGCCGCCGTCCCCGTCCACGTTGTCCTTGGGCAGCACCACGAAGTGCACCGCCCACCGCTGGAGCCACTCGTGGTACGTCGCCGAGTTGAGCGTGTCGTCGTAGAAGAGCGGGTTGCGCTCCATGTCGGCCTGCCGGTTCCAGCCGCGGGCCAGGTTGACGTACGGCGCGAGCGCGGAGGCCTCGCGGTGGGAGCGGGCCGGGACGACCTCGACGCGGCCCTTCTCGGCACCGTCCTTCTGCAGCTCGTGGACGAGCGGGGCCAGCTCCCGCGCCCAGGACGCGGCCGGGGTGGTGTGGATGATGTCGTCCACCGACTTGAAGCCGATCCAGCCGACGAAGCCGAGGAAGGCCAGCACGGTCAGGTACCACTTGCGGGACTTCGGCACGGTGTACGGCAGGGCCGCGATCAGGGTGGCGCCCGCGAACAGCATGGGCAGCCGCGAGATGTTGGACCCGATCTGCGAACTGATCAGCCACACCAGGACGACACCGACGCTGTAGACGGCGGCCGTCAGCCGGACGGTCACCCACTTCTTCGGCACCAGGAACAGGCACAGCAGGCCGTACAGCAGCGGCATGATCACCGAGCCGATCCCCATCGGCTGGGTGCCCGAGAACGGGAACAGCCAGGCGGAGACGGCGACCACCGCCGACGGCGCGAGCCCCAGCGCCCAGGCGCCCGGCCGCCGCTTCTGCAGGAACAGCGCGGCCGCGATCAGGCCGACGAACAGCCCCGCGACCGGCGAGGCCATCGTGGCGAGCGCGGCCAGCGGGGCGGTGACCAGGGCCTTCGCCCAGCGTTTGAACCGCCACCGGTGCGGCCAGCAGAACACCGCCGCGACCGCGCCGAGCGCGAACATCGTGCCGAGCCCGAAGGTCACCCGGCCGGAGATCGCGTTGCACAGGAACGCGAAGACACCGGCGAGCGAGGCCCACAGCGGGTTCTTCACCGCGCGGCTGCGGATCAGCACCATCGTCAGCAGGCCCGCCGACAGGGTCCCGGCGATCATCATCGTCGTACGGACACCGAGGACCGACATCAGATACGGCGACACCACGCTGTACGACACCGGGTGCATGCCCCCGTACCAGGCGAGGTTGTACGCCGAGTCCGGGTGCCGGCCGACGAACTCCGCCCACGCGTCCTGGGCCGCGAGATCGCCGCCGCTGTTCGCGAACGTGAAGAACCAGATGATGTGCAGCACTCCGGAGAGCGCCGTGATCGACAGCGCGGGGTGTCGCAGCAGCCGCTGCCGGAGCGGTTCGAGGGCGGTGAGCAGCCGGGCGGCCCGTCCGTCGGAGCTGTCCGCCGCGGGATCGCGACTCTCCGTGTCGGTCGTCGTCCGCGTCCGGCCCGCCGTGGTGCCGGTCGTCGCGCCGGCCCGCGGCTCAGTCGCGGTGTCCGTCGTGGACAGGCGTATTCGCGGGCTGGATCCCAGGCCCGGATCGGCGTCGTCGGCGCGTGTCGGCTCCGCTGTGGCCACCTGAAGGCACTCCCCGTATCCCGTCTTCTGTTCTCGGCCGCGTCCCTCGGTGTCCCCGGCCGTTTCCCGTCCAGTTTCGCGGCCCTGTCCCGGGACCGGCGACCTGCCCCGTTTCGTGACGCTAGCACGCACCCCGCCGTGGGGCTCCCGGGTGGGTGCTCCGACGACGGGGTGCGCGGTGGGCTCGGGGCGGGCGGTCGGCCCGGACGGGTCAGCCCAGGTGGGTCAGCTTGGCGCCGAGACCCGGCTCGGCCAGATCCTTCTGCAGGGCCACCGGAACCTTCACCGCACCGGACGAACCGTCGCCCACGGTGAGCGTGCCGACCTTGGTGCCGGCCTTCGCGGTGTGCGGCACGGTCCCGGAGGAGAAGGACAGGTCCACCTTCAGCCCGGGCCAGCCGGCCGCGGTGACGTCCTCGGTGACCACGATCGGGGTGTGTCCGCCGAGCCCGTCGTCCACGTACCCGACGACGTCGCCCTTCTTCAGGATCTTCGACGAGGTCAGCGCGGACTGCGCAGCGAGCAGCGCGGTCTGGCTGACCGTGTTGACCGTCTTGAGGATCTCCTTCTTGTGCTGGCCGAGGATCGCGCCGACGAGGGTCACCGTCTTCCCGTCGACCTTCTTGCGGGAGGCGAAGAGCAGGTTGCCGCCGGCCTTGGTGGTGCTGCCGGTCTTGATGCCGATCGCGCCGATCCTGTACGGCAGCTCGTTGTAGTTGGGCCAGAACTTGCCGGAGGGGTCGGTCCAGCTGGCCGCGCTGCTGATGGCGACGAGGGCCGGGACCTTCACGAACGCGCGGCCGAGCTTCACCTGGTCCTCGGCGGTGGAGACGGTGGTCTCCTTCAGACCCGAGGGGTCGGTGTACGTCGTGCGGGTCATCCCCAGTTCCCTGGCGGTGGCGTTCATCTTCTTCACGAACGCCGCCTCCGAGCCCGCGTCCCAGCGCGCGAGGAGCCGGGCGATGTTGTTGGCGGAGGGGATCAGGACGGCCGACAGGGCCTGCTTCTCGGTGAGGTACTGACCGGCCTGGACGGTGTCGAGCGTCGACTCACCGGCCTTGTTGTAGCCGCCCTCCTTCTCCGCCGTCGTGTCGATCTTGATCTTCGGGCCTTCCTCGCCCGGCTTCAGCGGGTGGTCCCGCAGGATGATGTACGCGGTCATGGTCTTGGCGACGGAGCCGATGGCCACGGGGGTCTGCTTGCCGAAGCTGCCCATCGTGCCGATGCCGTCGCCGTCGATCCAGCCCTGACCCTCGCCGGGCCACGGCAGGTTCGTCCTGCCGTCGAACGTGTAGGTGCCCTCCGCGGTGAGCGCGAGCGCGGGGGCCGGCAGGGGTCGCACCGCCTGTACGACCGCCAGGATGATCGCCAGGAGCAGGACCAGGGGGGTCCAGATCTTGACCCGGCGCACGATCGTGCGGACCGGGGTCTCCGGGGGCGGCGGCGTGTTCGTCAGCTCCGCCAGCAGGTCCAGCGGGGGCTTGGGCGGGAGCGGCTGCTGCGTCGTGCGCTCGGGGCCGACCTGGGGGACGGGGGTGGTGGCGTCCGGTGCGGGGGCCTTGCCGGCCGGGCGCATGTCGTCCTTCAGCGCGACGAACTTGCTGGTGCGCTCGGACTCGGACTCGGGGGGCTTGGGCTTGCCGCCGAGCTTGAGCATGGTCGTGGGCTGGTCCACGGCGGGCTTCTTCGGCTGTACGGCCTTGAAGACGGCGGTCGGCTGATCGACCCGCGCCTCGGCTTCGCCGTCGGCCCCCGTCTTCCCACCCGCTCCGCCCGCAGGTGGCCCCTGCGGCCCTTCCCCGCCATCGGCGTCCGCGGACCCGTCCTCGTCCTCCGCCTCGGCTGCGCCATCGCCCGCGTCGCCCTCGGAACCGGCGCCGGCCTTGGCGCCCGCGCCCGCCTTGCCCTGGGCATCTGCGTCGCCCTTGGCGTCGGCGTCGGCCTTGCCCTCGGCGTCCGCGTCGGCTTCGTCCTGGGTGCCTGCGTCGGCCTTGTCGTCCGTCTTGCTCTCGGCGTCCGTCTTGTCCTTCGCATGCGCATTGGCCTTGGACTCGACGTCGGCCTCGGAACCGGCGCCGGCCTTGGCGCTCGCGCCGGTCTTGGCGTCGGCGCCGGCCTTGCCCTCGGTGTCCGCGTCGGCCTTGTCGCCCGTCTTGCTCTCGGCGTCCGTCTCGTCCTTCGCGTCCGCGTCGGCCGTGCCCTCGGTGTCGGCGCCGGCCTTGGCGTCCGCCTCGTCCTCGGTGCCCGCGTCAGCGGTGGCACCCGCCTTGCTCTTGGCGCCAGTCCGCTCCTTCGCGGGCGCGTCGGACTTGGCCCCGTCCTTGGCGTCCGCGTCGGCATCGGACTTCGTGTCTATGTCCGCCTCGGACTTGGCTCCCGTGCCCGCGCCGGTGTCGGCCTCGGTGCTCGCGCCGGACGAAGTCTCGGCCCCCGCCTCCGCCTCCGCGTCAGACGTCTGCTCAGCCTCGTTGCCGGCACCCGCAGTTGCCGCCTCGGTCTTCCCGGAGGGCTTTGCAGTTGTGTTGGTTCGGGGCTCGCGTACCCACGCCGACACCGCCGCGCGCAGGGCGGTGTCCTCGGCGGAGTCCGCGGAGTTGTCGGTGTCGGCCGGCTCCTCCGGCTCGGCCGGGGTCTCGGGTCGTACCGTCAGGACCTTCGTCGCCGTGTCCGTGCCGCCGCCCGAGGAATCCTTTTCGCGGGACACCGCGAGGCGCGGATCGCGCGCCTCGGGAACCGAACCCGCGCTCCCCGACGTCGGTTCCGCCGACGACTCGCGCTGCTTCGACCTGTCGGGGGACTCGCCCGCCACCGATGCCTCCTCCATGCGTCGCACGCCCACGTGTGCGCCCTGTCCGAACCATGTACCAGTGTCCTGTGTGAGGGCTTGGCCCCTGTGGTAGACGAGAACGACATACCTGCCGGTTCCCTCACGAACCGGTCACGCACCCTCGACAGACCAATGTGAGAGGGGTCACCCTGTCATTCATCCACGCGGGGAGGCATGGATGGGCAGGAGCCGCAGAACACTTCCGGAGGAGCTTCTGCTGCTGGCACTGGACCCGGCCACGGGTACCACTGCACAGCCGCAGTCGCTCGACCTCGGTCTGGCCGGTGCACAGCTAGTGGAGCTGGCGCTGGCCGGACGGATAGCCCCAGACGGGGATCGTATCGCCGTGGTGGTGCCACGGCCGACAGGAGATCCGACTCTGGACTGCGCATTGGAGTTGCTGCGAAGGCGTGGCGCTCCCGTGCGTGCCGTCCACTGGATCGGTGGGCCCCGGCTGGGGCTCAGGCAGACCTACCTCTCGCATCTGGAGCGGTGCGGCATGGTCGCCGCCGTGGCCGGTCAGATGTGCGGGGTGCTGCCGACGACGCGCTACCAGGCGACGGACACCGCCATCAGCCGGGAGATCCGCACCCGGTTGGACTCCGCGATCCGCACCGGCGTGCCGCCGGACCCGCGGACCGCGGCGCTCGCCGCCCTGGCGCACGCCGTCGGGCTCGGCAAGCACCTGTATCCGGGGAACGAGGGACGGTCGTCCCGGTCCCGGCTGCGGGATCTGATCCGGCACGATCCCATGGGCGGGCTCGTCGCCCACGCCGTCATGGACGTGCAGAACGGTGCGGCGGCCCAGCCGCGCCGGGGCCCGGCCTCGGCCGGCCGGCAGGCCGCGCCCGGCGCCAGGCCCGCGACGGAACCCGTACGCGGGGTTCCGATGCAGCCGCACCGCGGGTCCATGGCACGCGCCGTGGCCCACTGAGCCGTACCCCGGTCCCCACAGACCCGGTTCGGGAGCCGCTGGTCCGAGCGGGGCGGCGAGACCCTGTGGTCTCGCCGCCCCGCTCGACTGCGTGCGGGAGGACAGGAGTTCGAGCGGGCGTCGCATATCCTCCGTTTCCCAGCGGTAGAAAGCACCTTGGTGGCAGTCTGCTCAACAGCAGATACGCAAAGTGTTAAGTGACAGGCAGGCAGCCGGAGGTGCACGTCCCGTGGCGTCCAATGTCAATCCCACCGTCAGGCGGCGCCGGCTGGGCCAGGAGCTGCGCAGGCTCCGCGAGCTCAAGGGCATGACGGCCGAAGAGGTGGCAGAACGGCTGCTCGTGTCGCAGTCGAAGATCAGCCGGCTGGAGAACGGCCGGAGAAGCATCAGTCAGCGCGATGTGCGCGACCTGTGCGGAGTGTACGAGGTCGAGGACCAGCGGATCGTCGATTCGCTGATGGAGATGGCGCGGGACTCGCGGCAGCAGGGGTGGTGGCACACCTTCGGCGACATCCCGTACAGCGTGTACATCGGTCTGGAGACGGACGCCGAGTCGCTGCGGGTGTACGAACCCCAGCTGGTGACCGGCCTGTTGCAGACCCGCGCGTACGCCGAGGCCCTGGTGCAGGGCGCGTTGCCGGAGACGTCGACGGCCGAGATCGAGAAGCGCGTCCAGGTGCGGATGCGCCGACAGGAACGTATCACCGCCGAAATCAACCCGCTCCGGCTCTGGGTGGTGCTGGACGAGGCGTCCCTGCGCCGGGTCGTGGGGAGCCCGCTGGTGATGCGGGAGCAGCTGGAGCACCTGATCGAGATGTCCCAGCTGCCGCACGTCACCGTGCAGGTGCTGCCCTTCGAGGTGGGCGCGCACCCGGGGCTCAACGGCCAGTACGCGATCCTGGAGTTCGCCGACGCCGCCGACTCCAGCGTGGTGTACCTGGAGGGCGTCACCAGCGACCTGTACCTGGAGAAGGCGCAGGACGTGCAGAAGTACGCCGTGATGTACGAGCATCTGCGGGCACAGTCCCTCAATGTGGAGGCATCCCGGCAATACATCTCAGATGTGGCAAAAAAGTACGCCGACTGAGGCGAGGTCACAGAGGGCGCGGGATCGTACACCGTCGGTCGGCTTCAGTGGAAGGCACACCTGGAATATGCCATCCGGTTGAGTGAACGACTACTCCGTCGGCCGCAGTTGCCCGGTAGCGTCGATCACGCCAATCAGACGACATGGTTGGCGTGAACCGCACTACTGCAACTCGCAACAGGAGTGGACATGGCACTGATTCAGGGCGCTTCGGAGACGTGGATGAAGTCCTCCTATTCCGCGGGCAACGGCGCCTGCGTCGAGGTCAAGTCGCCCACCGCCGCCGAACTCGCCGTCCGCGACTCCAAGATCTCCGAGGGTCCGATCCTGGCCTTCCCCGCCGACGCGTGGAACGCCTTCGTGGCCTCGGTCAAGGCGTAAGGGGTTCTCCCTGACCCTGGCCGTACCAACTGCACAGGAACCAGGCACCACCAGATGAGCCCTCTCGACCAGTCGCCGTCCTAGCCGAGAGGGCTCTCCCCTTTTCCGGATGCCCCGCTCAGCCGAGCTGGGCCTCGATCGCGGTGACGACCTCGGCCGACTCAGGCTCGGTCTGCGGCGAGAACCGCGCGACGACCTGCCCGTCCCGGCCGATCAGGAACTTCTCGAAGTTCCAGCGGATGTCCCCGGTGTGCCCCTCGGCGTCGGCGAAGCCGACCAGCCGCTCGTACAGCGGGTGCCGGCCCTCCCCGTTCACCTCCACCTTCTCGGTCAGCGGGAAGGTCACGCCGTACGTCGCCGAGCAGAACTCCGCGATCTCCTCGGCGGTGCCGGGCTCCTGCCCGAGGAACTGGTTGCAGGGCACGCCGAGGACGGTGAAGCCCTGCTCGGCGTACCGCTCCTGGAGCTTCTCCAGGCCCGTGTACTGCGGGGTCAGCCCGCACTTGGAGGCCACGTTCACGAGGAGCACGGCCTTGCCGGCGTACTGCGGCAGGTTCGCGGAGCCGCCGGTGAGGGCCCCGATCTCGACATTCAGCACGTTGTGGTCAGCAGTCGTCATGCCCGGATGCTAGCCCGGCCGGGTCGCGCCGTTGCCGCCCGGCCTCGACCAGCGCGTCACCGGCGCCCGTCCGCACGTACAGCACCGACCGCCCGGACCTCCGCCGCTCCACCAGCCCCGCCTCCCGCAGCACCTTCAGATGCCGCCCCACCGAGCCGAGGCCCTGCCCGGTCACGGCGGTCAGCTGGCTGGTGCTCATGGGGGAGCCGAGCAGCACGAGCACCCCGGCCCGGGCCGCCCCGATCAGCGCGCCCAGCCCCGCGGGCACCGCACGGCCCCCGGCCCCGGCCAGGACGCCGGAGCAGGGAAAGACCACGGCGTACCGTTCCCGTTCCTCCCAGGACACCCACCCCGAGCGCTGCGCGGTCACCGGCACGAACACCAGCTCGGCGCCGGAGATCTCGCGGGGCGGATACTCGTGCAGGTTGACCTGGAACCGGCTGTCCCCGAGCCACCGTGTCCCGCCCGGCCGCAGCCCGTCCAGCACACTCGCCCAGCCGCCCTCGCTCACCCGCGCCGTCCGCGCGACCACATCGGCCTCCAGCACCCGCCGGCGCCGCTCCCAGGACGGCCGTACGGTCTCCTCCCACACCCACTCCAGCAGCCCGGCCGCCCGCTCGGGCAGGTCGTCCCGGTCCAGCTCGTCCGGGAGCGGCCCGCCCAGGGAGGTCCGCAGATGGGCGCGGGCGGCACCGGGAGCGGCCGCGCGCACGCGGGCGACCTCCTCGGCGAGGCTCTCCCCGCCACGGGGCGTGGGGGTGAGGAAGTCGGCGATCCACTCCCGCCCCAGCCCCGCCCGGACCAGCAGGGCGGTCACGGGGTCGGCCGCGAGCCGGGCCCGGTAGGCGGGCCGATGGGCACCCAGCCACGCGTGCTCACCCGGATGCGCCCCCTGCCCCGCGTGCAGCAGCTTCAGACAGGCGAAGGTCTCGGCGAGCGGCGAGATGACGAACCGGCTGCGGGCGAGAGTGTCCGCGTTGAGCTGCCACCACCCCATGAGCCCCGCCCCGGTCGACCTTTCGCGTGCCGGCGAAACAATAACGAGCCCCCTGCGGTCCGGCCGAGACTCCGGACCATGCCCAGCTACCGATCCCTGTTCCGCACCCCGGAGTTCACCCCGCTCTTCCTCGGCTCGGCCGCCCAGACCGCCGCGCAGACCGTCGGCGGCCTCGCCCTCGCCACGCTCGTGTACCGGGCGACCGGCTCCCCGCTGCTGTCCGCGGTGAGCATGTTCGGTCCGTCGCTGGCCCAGGTGCTGGGCGCGACCTTCCTGCTCTCCGGCGCCGACCGCCTGCCCCCGCGCACGACCCTGGCCGCGATCTCGCTGACGTTCGCGGCCGGTACGGCGGCCCAGGCGCTGCCCGGCCTCCCGACCGGCGCGCTCTTCACCGTCGTACTCCTGCTGGGGCTGGTCGCCTCGCTCGGCGGCGGGGTCCGCTGGGGCCTGCTGAACGAGATCCTCGCCAAGGACGGCTATCTGCCCGGGCGTTCGCTGTTCAACATGATGAGCGGGCTCACGCAGATCGCCGGCTTCGCCACCGGCGGCGCCCTGCTGGCCACCCTCTCCCCGCGGGCCTGTCTGCTCCTGTCCGCGGGCTTGTACCTGACGGCCGCGCTCGTCCTGCGCCTCGGCCTGACCGCCCGGCCGCCCCGCGCGCTGGGCCGCCCCTCGCCGTCGGCGACCTGGCGCACCAACGCCCTGCTGTGGTCGTCCCGTCCGCGCCGCCTCACCTATCTGGGCCTCTGGCTGCCGAACGGGATGGTCGTCGGCTGCGAGTCGCTCTACGTGTCGTACGCCCCGCACGCGGCCGGCACCCTGTTCGCGTGCGGGGCGCTCGGCATGCTCGCCGGGGACGTGACGGTGGGCCGCCTGCTCCCGCCCGCCGTCCGCGCCCGCCTGGCGACCCCGCTGCTGTTGCTCCTGGCGCTGCCGTTCGTGCTGTTCTGCGTGTACCCGCCGCTGCCCGTGGCGGCGGTGTGCGTGACGGTGGCCTCCGTGGGCTTCGGCGCGAGCCTGGTCCAGCAGGAGCGGCTCATGGCCCTGACCCCCGACGAACTGGCCGGCCAGGCCCTGGGCCTGCACTCGGCGGGCATGCTCACCCTGCAGGGGGCGAGCGCGGCACTGGCCGGCGCGGTGGCCCAGTTCACCTCGCCCGCCGCGGCGATGACCGCGATGGCGGCGGGCTCGGCGTGCGTGACGCTGGCGCTGGCTACGGCCGCTCGACGTTCTCCGGAGCGGGAGCGGGAGCGGGAGCGGGAGCCGGAGCCGGGTCGGGAGACGGGGACGGGGACGGGGACGGGGCCTGAGGGTGCTGCTCGGAACCCGGCCGAGGCACGCTGAGATCGGCGTCGATCTTCTGCACGGCCCGGTCGAAGTACCGCAGCAGCTCCACCGGGAACGGCATCACCAGCGTGCTGTTCTTCTCGGCGGCCACCTCGACGACCGTCTGCAGCAGCCGCAGCTGCATCGCCTCGGGCGTGTCCGACATGATCCGGGAGGCGTTGGCGAGCTGCTGCGCGGCCTGGAACTCACCGTCCGCGGTGATGACCCGGGCCCGCCGCTCCCGCTCGGCCTCGGCCTGCCGCGACATGGACCGCTTGAGCGACTCCGGGAGCTGTACGTCCTTGATCTCGACCCGGTCGATGTGGATGCCCCACCCCGCTGCCGGACTGTCGATCATCAGCGCCAGCCCCTCGTGCAGCCGCTCCCGGTCGCTCAGCAGGTCGTCGAGATCGCTCTTGCCGATGATGGACCGCAGGGAGGACTGGGCGACCTGCCCGACGGCGAAGACGTAGTCCTGCACCTCGATGGCCGCGCGCACCGGATCGGTCACCCGGAAGTAGACGACGGCGTCGACCTTCACCGACACGTTGTCCCGGGTGATGCCCTCCTGCGTGGGCACCGGCATGGTCACGACCTGCACGTTCACCTTGCGCATCCGGTCGGCGAACGGGATCAGGAAGGTGATGCCCGGCTGCCGGTGGCTGGGCAGCGCCTTCCCCCACCGGAACACGACCCCGCGCTCCACCTGATTGACGACCCGCATTCCGCTCTTCAGCACGACCAGCAGGAGAACGACGACGACCACCACTGCCACGACGGTGCCTTCCACGGCACTCCCCTCTCCGACGCGATCCGGACACTGGGGAGGACACCGCGGGGAGGCCGGCCGGATCCGGCCCGCGCATCAGGGAAACGTAAAGAAACACCGGCGGCCGCGGGCCGGCGGGGGAGGCGTCGCTTCAGCCGTCCGCCCGGACGAAGAGGGGCTTGAGGTGCCCGGGACCGCGTGTGGCAAGGTGTGGCCACAGCTCACACCGGCCCTGCTGCGGCATCCGGTCCTTACGCACCTCGCAGGAGTTACGCACGTGAACGGAAAGCGCCGCCGATTGCTGCTGGCGGCCATCGACCCCATGCTCGAGCCCGGGGAGCAGGTCGAGGTGGCGACCATCGTGAACCTGAGTTCGGTCTCGGTGCGCCGGACCGCCGTGTTCGCGGCCGCCTCGGCGATCATGAGCGGTGGCGCGATGGCCGTCATCCCGGCACCGGCGCCCATGTATCTGGCCATGACCGACCGTCGCATCTTCGTCTTCCGGGCGAACCCGACGTTCGCCCGGCCGGAAGAGCACCTGATGACGATTCCACGCGCCGGCCTCGTCCGCACGGAGATCAAGGAGCGCCTGCTCAACTCGTCCTTCGTCGTCTCCTCGCCGGACAGCGAACAGGGCCTGAAGATCATCTTCCCGCTGGTCGGCCGCAAGGACCGCAACGCGATAGCGGCGGCCCTGCCTCTGGCAGCCTGACCGCTCCGGGACACGGGCGACGTCCGATTGGCCACCCGTTTGGTCACCCGTTTGGCAGATACCAAGTGGCACACATGGCCTGGTCACGCCAGCCTCATCATGTGCCTACTCAGGGAGGTCTGCCATGTCCACGCTCACCTGGGAACAAGGCGGAGTGATAAACGCCAGCCACTCCGGCGGAGGTTACACGGCGTATCCCACCCAGACGGTGAACGTCCAAATCAACAAGCTCCCCATCCCCTCTCCGCCTGATGGCTGGACGGTCACCGTCCATGTGGGGCTCGCTCGCCACGAGGCTGAGCACGCAGAGGTAGGGATCATGTCCGCAACCAAGGTGGGCCTTGGGCCGGATGTGACGTTCGACCCGTGGGAAACAGCGGCCTACGGCCAGATCCTGGGGTTCAAGGTAGGTGCTTACGCCAGGAACGGGGTCATGCGGGGCTGGTGGTTCTGGCAACTGTGGGAGTGGTGACACGGACTAGGCCGTTTCCTTCGGATCACCTCGCTGACCAGATGAAGATGGCGGCGAGGTGGAGTCCGGCCAGGTAGATGGTGGCGGTCTTGTCGTAGCGGGTGGCCAGGCCGCGCCACTGCTTGAGCTTGTTGATGCACC